>NZ_JBMSDT010000015.1:0-227023 GCF_049445795.1 Larkinella sp. VNQ87 | reverse complement strand
CGCAACGCCCCCACTTAGGCTACCGCAACATGGGACGCAGGCCCATTGAAACCGTCGAGCAGTTTTGCACTCAGCAAACAAATATCAAAAGTAAGATTGTCAAACAAGAAAGTTAAGAGTACAAATAATGAGAAGAATAACTGATAGCTAAGTAATAGTTGCCTCTTCATGATCAATTTTTTCCGCTCGTTCCGCGAAGCCGGTCTCTCCCGGTTTTATGGCGGCATTCACTTCATGGACGCCATCGAACAAGGCCGGGCGCAGGGGCTGAAGGTGGGCGAGTTGGTGGTGCTGAAGATGAAATGAAATAATAAATAGCGAATAACGATTTATAAGTTGTAACGCTAACTTACCAGCACGTTTACCTGGATCACCAGCCGCTTCATCGACGGGTTTTTCCGTTTGATCGGGTTGGAGGCTGGCTGTCGGCGGGCTTTAGGGGAATTTTGGGGCATCGACGCAAACAACCAATACGATGAACCTCTTCACGCTCCGCGCCAGCCTGCTGTTTGTCTTCGGCATGGCCCTGGCTTGTAAAACGCCCAAATCCGAGCCGGTGACGCCCGGCGGTTCGGGATCGACCGCCGGTAAAAAACCGGTCGTCACGATCACGACACCCTTCGGATCGGATACAAAAGCCGGTTTTGTCGACGGCAACGGCAAGGCCGCCCAGTTCAGCTACCCTTGTCAGATGACGTTCGACAGGCACGATAACCTCTACGTGATCGACCAGCGCGCCAGCTACATCGGCGGCAGTGTGATCCGGAAAGTCGACCCGGCGGGTAACGTCACAACCTTCGCCAAAGGACTCGGCTCAATCACCGACCTCTGCGTCGATCCGCGCGACGGCCTGACACTCTACGCCATCGAAAGCGGGGATGCCCTGGGAACGCCGAACGGTATTTTCCGCATCAGCAGCAACGGGCAGGTCACGCGCCTGAGTGGTGGCCCCGATCCGGACGGCGGTTATTCGTGGGGCTTCCGCGATGGTCCGCTGGACAAAGCCAAATTTTACCAGCCGCAGGGCATTGAGATGGATAAAGCAGGCAATCTGTACATCGGCGATCAGTTGAACCAGCGGATTCGGAAAGTCAATCTGGCGACCAACACGGTTTCGACGCTGGCGGGCGGGCAGGTCGAACAAAAATTCTGCGATTACGTCGATGGCAAAGGTTTAGCCGCCCGGTTTTGCACCGCCGAAGACCTGGAACTCGACGAGGCCGGAAACCTGTTCGTACCCGATTGGGGCAATCATAGTGTCCGAAAAATCACACCGGATGGGACGGTATCGACGTTTCTGCCACTCAGCACGGCCTACGCCCCCGAAGGTCCACGCAGCCAGACCGGCGTCTATCAACCTTACCGCGTCGAGTATAATGCCGTCAACAAGCAATTATTTGTGGTGGTCGATACAGGAAACGGCCTGAAACTCGTCACGGCGGATGATTACCTGTTCGACCTGGGGCGGCACATTGTTTCCACCGATTTCGCCGATAAAAGCCCGGGGGCTAAGCATCCCATCACCGGTATGGCCGTCAACAAGAAAGGCGAACTGTTTATTCTGGACAAATTCAACCACTGCATCCGGAAAGTCAGCATTAGCTGGAAGTAACGTTGCTGAAACCCTACAGCAAAGGCTCTTTCGGGCACCCGTTACTTCACCCGGACGTACACCAGCTTCATGTTGCCTTTGCCAGTTTCGCGCTCGTCGACTTCGAATTGCTCGATGCTTTTCAGCAGCGGGACAAGTTTCTTGAAACCGTAGTTGCGCGGGTCGAAGTCGGCTTGTTTCTTGGGGATTAGATTGCCGAGTTCGCCCAGAAATGCCCAGCCGGTTTCGTCGGCCAGGTCGTTGATGCTGTCGGCCAGCATCTTGATCACGTCCTGGTTAATGCGGCCGATGGCTTCGGGTTCTTTCGCCGGAACCGGTTTGGCGGGTGCTTCGGCGGGTTTCGTCTGGATTTTTCGCCGGGAACGGTTTTTCGTTGCGGCCGGGGCCAGCACCGGCACCTCCTCGTTCTTTTTCAGGATTTCGAGGTAAATAAACTTGTTGCAGGCCGAAATGAAGGGCGTCGGCGTCTTCTTCTCGCCAATCCCGAACACCTTCATGCCTGCTTCGCGGAGCCGGGTGGCCAGACGCGTAAAATCGCTGTCGCTCGACACGATGCAAAAACCGTCGACGCGCCCGGTATACAGAATATCCATCGCGTCGATGATCATGGCCGAATCCGTCGCATTCTTGCCCGTGGTGTAACTGTATTGCTGAATGGGCGTGATGGCGTTTTCGAGCAGCACGGTTTTCCAGCCCGCAACGGTCGGTTTGGTCCAGTCGGCGTAAATTCGTTTAAACGTCGGGGTGCCGTACTTGGCAATTTCCTCCAACATGCCCCGGACGTGGGCGTAGGGCACATTATCAGCATCAATCAATACCGCAAGTCGCAGGTCAAGGACGGTTTCCATGTCGTTTTCCGTTAGTTACCGGATAAAGCAATAACATTATCCGGCAACGATACCGAAATTTACCGATAAGTCAACCGAACCGGGTCATCTTCCGGGACAAACCAGCGCCCGCCATCCGGTTTTTACGCCTGCTTGATCTCGTCCGCGTAAGATTTCAGTTTCGTCGTTACGTCGTCGTACACGGCATCGACCTTCTGTTTCAGCTTTTTCACGGAATGCGCATAGTCATCCTTCAGGTCTTCCAGGTAATCTTCGCCCTTTTCGCGAATTTTGCGTCTTGTTCTGGCTCCTTTGTCGGGCGCAAATAACAGACCCAGGGCAACGCCGGCCGCAGCAGCCAACACAACACTTGCTAACACTTTTTCAGTTTTCATGGTGTACAATGGATACGGTTTTGTGATAGAAATTCGATGGTCAAAAGTAAGCGATTGTCGAAACCCGGTTGCTGATTTCGCTCGTCCAAAAAGTTGATCATGATCAGGCAGACGCCTACTCAATCAACCGAAACAGCCGGTTCCAGCGGATTTTGGCCCAGGCCGTCGCCGGAGTTGGATCGATGGACATCCAGACAAAAACCGCCTTGCCGACAATGTGGTCTTTCGGCACGAAGCCCCAGTACCGCGAATCGTCGGAATTGTGGCGGTTGTCGCCCATCATAAAGTAATAATCCTGTTTGAAGGTGTACGAACTGATGGTTTTCCCATCGATCCTGACGCTCGTGGGCGTCACCTCCACGTTTTCATTGCCGTCGTACCGGCTGATGATCGGACCGTAGACGGCGATGGTTTGCGGATTGATCGGCACCGTCATGCCTTCTTTCGGGATGGTGACCGGACCGAAATTGTCCCGGTTCCACGGGAAAGCCGCTCCGCCGTAAATCCCCTGCGTCCGTTGTCCGGCAGGTTCGGTCAACGGTTCAATGCTTTTCACCCAATCCAGTTCTTTCAGCCGGGCGATGGTTTCGGGGCTGGCCGTCACCTGGTAGCCCACCAGGACCGACGACTTAGCAGCTTCGGAATATTCTTCGACCGGCTGCCAGTTGATGAACGGCCCTTCGGCCGACGCGAAGTCATTTACGATGTCGTATTTCCGGAAAAACCGGTCGTTCAGCACTTCCGTCGTCCGGATGAAGTACGAACTCTGCGCCCGAACCGGAGCCGGAAACGCCTTGCCGTTGATGTAGACCATTTCCTGCCGAACTTCGAGCTTGTCGCCCGGAATGCCGATGCAGCGTTTGATCAGGTTGGTGCGCAGGTCGACCGGATGATCGGGTTCGCCGGGTTTCGGGGGTGGGAAGTTGAACACTACCACATCGCCGTTTTTCACCGACGTAAAACCGGGTAGCCGGTATTGGGGCAACTGAATCCAGTCGAGGTACGACGGAATCTGAGTCCCCCAGATAGTCTGATGAGTCAGCGGAATTTGCAGCGGGGTTTTGGGCGTCCGGATGCCGTAATGCAATTTGCTCACAAACAGAAAATCGCCCACCATCAGGCTTTTTTCCATCGAGGGCGTTGGAATAGCGTAGGCTTCAAAGGTCAGAAACCGGATCAGCGTCGCGGCCACGACCGCAAACAACATCGAATCCAGCCACTCCCGCAGGGGCGATTTTTTGGGGCGGGTCGGTTTTTTCTCCGAACCGATTTTGAATTTGCGCATACCCGAAAGGCGTTTACGAATCAATCTGCGCAAAATAGAAGGACAAGCAATTCCCGGAAGCAACTTTTACAGGACTGGTTGTCTTCTTTGGTGAGTGGTGTTACTTCATTTTGAACTTGGATTACGCGGATTAAAAGATTAACTATGAGGCTACCGCAATCTTTTAGATCTCAGTTAATCCTTTAATCCGCGTAATCCAAGTTCAAGATTATCCTTGTAATCCCAGTTCAAGAACCTTTTACTCCGTCTTCAAACTCTTCACCGGATTCATCAACGCGGCTTTGATGCTCTGGAAACTGACCGTTGCGAAGGCAATCAGCAACGCAATAACCGCCGTGACAATAAACACCCAGGGGCTGATACTGGTGCGGTAGACGAACCCTTCGAGCCACTGGTTCATAGCCCACCAGGCGACCGGCGACGCCAGCACGAGGGCGATGAGCACCAGTTTCAGCAATTCGGTCGAAAGCAGCGCCACCAGGCCCGGTGTCGACGCGCCCAGCACTTTGCGGATACCGATTTCCTTCGTCCGCTGCTCGGCCATGAACATCGACAAACCGAACAACCCGAGACACGAAATCAGGATGGCAATACCGGCGAAGATGCCGAATAGCATTTGTTGGGTTTGTTCCGTCGTGTACAGCCGCCCAAAACGCTGATCTAAAAATTCGTAGGAGAAAGGCCGGTCGGGGAACCGTCGTTTCCAGACGGATTCGAGGTGGGCCAGACCGTTTTGCAAACCGGCTCCTCCGGCCAGATGCACCGACAGCCAGTTGTTGAAATTCGGATTAATGAACATGGCAATCGGCGGAATCGACTGCCGCAGGGATTCGAAGTGAAAATCTTTCGTGACGCCCACAATCTGCCCCCGCCGTTGTCCGTATCCGAACGCTTTGCCAACAGCCTGCTCCGGTTTTTGCCAACCGAGCATCCGGGCCGCGGTTTCGTTGATGATGAAAGCCGCTGTGTCGTCCGTAGCGTAGTCGCGCGAGAAATTCCGGCCAGCCGCCAGTTTGATGTCGTAGGTCGAAATAAAGTCATGATCGATCGTCAGCGCCTTTAGCACCACTTTCGTCGGTGCCATGCTATCGCCTTTCGATACATACGAATCCCAGGAATCTAGCAGCCGCCCCGACGGAATCCGCGACGATTGCCCTACGGCCAGCACCGCACTGTTGCGCTTCAACTCCTGCTTCAAGGCTTCGTAATCGATGGTCGAATCCTCCACCGTCCGCAGCAGCACCACCTGGTCTTTCTGGTAGCCGAGCTTATAATTCCGGATGTAATCCATTTGATTATAAACCACTACCGTACTGATAATCAACACAGCCGCAATAGAAAACTGCGTCACCACCAGCGCCTGCCGCAACCGGCCCGTTCGCATGGCAGCCGCAATTTTGCCTTTCAGCACACTCACCGGCTGAAATGAGGTAAGGAAGAATGCCGGGTAACTACCCGCAACCAATCCCGTCATCAGGGTAATACCGGCAATAATGCTCAGAAAAACCGGGTCAAGCAATTGATTCAGGGTCAACTGTTTTTGGGTAAAATCATTCAGGAAGGGCAGGCTCACGATCACCAGTGTTACGGCCAGAACCAACGCAAAAACGACCAACAAAAGAGACTCGCTCAGAAACTGCCCGATCAGTTGCTGCCGGAAAGCACCGACTACCTTCCGCATGCCGACCTCCTTGGCCCGACCCGCCGACCGCGCCGTGGCCAGGTTCATGTAGTTGATGCAGGCAATCAGGAGAATGAACAGACCAATGGCCGAAAACAGGTACACGTACTGGATGTCACCGTCGGCTTCCAGCGCGTCGTCTGTGTCGGATTTCAGGTGAATATCCGTCAGTTTTTGCAAATTCAGGACCGAATACGTCGATGCCTTGGGTTCGATCCGGCGGTTTTGAAAAGCCGGGAAGGCCTTTACGAGTTTATCCGGATTGGCCCCTTTCGCCAGTAGCACATACGTCAGGAAGGAGTTGTTGCCCCAGTTGGTTCGCAGGCCTTCCGCGCCGTAAATCCGGTTATCGTTCAGGGTGGTGAACGAGACCAGAAAATCCGGATGAATGTGCGACTGGGCCGGAAGCGGTTCAAAAACACCCGTCACCATGAAATCGATCTGGTTATCGAGCCGGATGCTCTTGCCCATCGGCATTTCCTTCCCAAAGTATTTTTCGGCCATCGGTTGCGACAGCATGATCGAGAACGGATTGGCCAGCGCCTGCTCCGGATTGCCGTTAATCACTTTGAAATCCAGCACCTTAAACAGATTTCCTTCGGCAAAAAACAGTTTTCGCTCGTCATACGCATGTTCGCCGTAGCGGAGTAATCCACTGCTGTGCAGCACCCGAACCACCTGTTCGGCTTCCGGAAAATCCTGCTTGATTAGCGGACCAAAAGGCGGGGCAACGGTGCCCAGTTTGAGTTCCACGGTACCGTCGTTGGAATTCATAAACGTCCGCAACACGCGATACGTCCGGTCGGCTTTGGTATGAAACCGGTCGAAGCTCAGTTCGTCACGCACGTAGAGGGCAATCAGCAGAAAACACGCCAGGCCAATGGCAACGCCCACGATGTTGATGAAGCCGAAAGTTTTGTGTTTGAGGAGGTTCCGAAAAGCGATTTTGAGGTAATTCCGTAGCATAGCGTTCGTCGTTCACTGTTCGTCAGGGTACTGAATTGGGATTGCTCAAACTGTATACCAACAAATACAAGCTGCTGTATGTCAGAATAGTATCGACAAACCACAAGCTTCATTTGTCCGATTGCGGACGGTTATTTGTTCACGGGCGGACAAGAAAGATTAGGTTGTTACACAGGGTTAATCAGAGGCAATCAGAGAAATACTCCGATAAACTCTGATGTCCTCTGATTAACCCTGTGTAACAACTTCACTCCACTTTCAAGCTCTCTACCGGGTTAACCAGAGCTGCCCGAGCCCCCTGGAAAGCAACCGTCAGGAGGGCGATGAACACGGCCAGCAAGCCCGCCAACGCGAACATCCACGCCTGTAGCTCGATGCGGTAGACGAAGTTCTGCAACCAGCGGTTCATGACCCAAGCCGCTCCGGGCGATGCCAGCCCCACGGCCAGCAAAACCGGTTTCAGGAAACTCCGGGATAGCAGGGCCGTAATGTCCAGCACCGTTGCGCCCAGCACCCGCCGAACGCCGATTTCTTTCGTGCGTTGCCGGGCCGCCAGCTTAGCCAGACCAAACACGCCCAGGCCACAGATCAACAGGGCCAGTCCCGTCGCGTAGCCCACAATCTGCTGCCATTTCCGCTCCTGCTCGTAGCCTTTGGCATTCTGTTCATCCAGAAACGCGTAGTCCATTTCGACCGTCGGAAACGCTTTCCGGTAGGCGTTCTGCAAGGCCGCAATCGCTTCTTTCTGCCGGTTTTTATCAATTTTCACCAGAATGCCGCTGGCCTGATCCTCACGCATGAACAACACGCCGGGCAGAACAGGCTCCCGCAGGGAACCGAGATGAAAATCCTTCACGACACCAACGATGGTCACGGGTTTCTTGCTGTAATTCTCGTCTAACCGAATCAGCTTTCCCACCGGTTTTTCCAGACCGGATGCCTTGACAAACGTCTCATTGACCAGAACAGCGTCCGATGGATCCGATGCAAAATCCGGCGACAGATTACGCCCGGCTTTCAGGCGAATGCCCATCACCGGCAGGTAGTTGGGGTCGATGTACTGGTAGCGGCTTTCAACCTTCCGTTCGCCCACACGGGTTCCGTACGTTCCGCCAAGGTCACTGGTGAAGGAGAGATGACGAATCGACGGTTCGTTCGCCAGTTCGTTCCGGAGAAAAGCCTGAGCGGTTTTGAGGTTATCCGTGTACGGAAAAAACGTGCCGATGACCTGATACGGATCATACCCCAGATCCTTCGTGCGCACGTAATCCATCTGGCAGTAGAAAACCGTCGTGGCAATGAGCAGAAAAACCGAAAGCGCAAATTGAATCATGACCAGCGCCTGACCAAACCCGCTTCGTCCGGCCAGTTGGGGTTTGTTGTAGAGCACCACCGCCGGTTTGAAGTTGGACAGGATCACCGCCGGATAAAAACCCGCCAGCAAAACCGTGATGGTCAGCAGGCCGGAAAAGGACAGCAGCAATTGGCCATCCAGCATTTCGTGGAAAGCCAGCGATTTGCCCGCCAATTGATTGAAAACCGGCAATGCCAGCACCGCCACCCCGATCGCCAGTGCGAAAGCCGCCAGGCAGACCATCGCCGATTCGCCCAGAAACTGCCCGATCAGGAGTGCCTGACTGCTGCCGGTGATCTTGCGAATACCGATTTCCCGGGTCCGTTTCAGCGAACTGGCCAGGCTGATGTTGATAAAATTAATGGACGCCATGAGCAGAATAAAGCCCGAAATGCCCAGAAACAAGTATGAAAAAACCGGGTTATTGCCGTTGATGACCCCGCCCTCCCGGTTGCCTTGCCGGTTGTACAAGGGATTGAGGTGAATGTCCGTCAGGGGCTGAAGACCGTAGCGAATGGCCGGATCGAATCCGTAGTTTTTCCGGTTTTCGGCCACCTGGTCGCGGGCGTGAACGGCGTAGACCCGCTCAAACTTCCGCACGACGGCGGTTGGGTCGGCCTGTGGGTGCAGCACGACGAACGTGCTCAGGTAGGCGTTCAGCCAGTTGGTGTCGTCGAACGATGCCTGCATGAACCGAAACGGAAAGAGCAGATCGAATTGCAGCGAGGAATTTTTGGGCGGGTCCTGCACAACCCCGGTGATGATCGACGCGCCCAGCCGCTTTCCGGACGGACCATCTTCCAGCAGCGGTTTTCCGATCACATCCAGGGTGTTGTAAAGCTTGCGGGCGGTTTTTTCCGTGACGACCACTGTTCCGGCCCCTTGCAGGGCGGTTTTGGGATTTCCGCTCAGCAACCGGAAAGAGAATACGTTGAAAAACGTTGAATCGACAAACAAGGGTTGCAGAATAAACGATTTCTGATTGGCGACAAACATCGCGTAGATATCGCCCCCCATAACGCGGGTGTAGTCCTGAATTTCGGGAATTCGGGCTTTAAACGTCGGCCCTTGCACCTGACCGGTTCCGCCGGAAGTTTCGGGTTGACCACCTTTGGTGTATATAACCGTGGTCGTGATCCGGTACAGGTGCGGATTCTTTTCATGAAACCGGTCGAAATTCAGTTCGTCTTTTACGTACAAAATAGCCAGCAGCACGCAACCAATTCCAACAGCCAGCCCACCGACGTTGATGGCGGCATAAAGCCGGTTTTGCCACAAATGGCGAACGGCCACTTTGAGGTAATTTCGGAGCATAGCAGTACCCACGGACTTTAGTCCGTGCGAGTTAGTTAATTGTTGAATTGGTATCAACTGATGGATCAAGAAGCTCACACGGACTAAAGTCCGTGGGTACGGGTTTCCAGGCGATACCCTACGCCGTGGACGGCGGCAATCCGGACCGAAACATCATCCTGGAGCAATTTGCGGAGCCGGGACACGAACACGTCAACGCTCCGGCCCACAATGATGCCTTCGTCTTCCCAAACTGCTTTCAGAATGAAGTCCCGTTCGAGCAACTGATCGGGGTGTTCGGCGAACAGGCGGAGTAGTTTGGCTTCCCGGTAGGTCAGCTTGTGCCGATTCGAGCCGGAAAGCAGCACTTGATTAGCACTATCCAGACTCGAACTGCCAAACCGGACCGTTCCGTTTTTTTCCGAAACTGCGTCCTCTGCCGGGCATTCGGCGGGGGCTTCCTTCCGGCGGAGCGCAAACACCAGACCGGCCAGCAGCACACTTGCGCCCGCCATCACCCACCAGACACCCGGTCGCGGGCCGGATTCGGGCCGGGCAAACCGGACTTGCAGCGTATAGCACCCTTTTGCGTGCTCCCGGCCAGTACAGGCCACCCCCTTTTTTTCGGTCAAATCCTGAGCCGTATACCCCAGTTGCAGCACCCCGTTGGCACAATCCCGCACGGCCACATCATAGTCTGCCGTAATGCCGTGTACCCGAAGCGATTGCTGCAAAGTGCCCGGTAGCGCATCATAGGGAAAGGAACGATTGAAACGAACGAGAAAGGTGTTGGCATCGGCCTGCTGCACGGGCGGTATTCCCGAGGTTGAATCGCCTGCAGTAACCAGCAGTTGGTGCGCGGTCCGACGGAGTGCCAGATTCGCTTTTTCAGCAAAATGCGTGCCCTCCGTCGGTCCTGAGCGAACGACAAACTGCAAAAACAACAGGCCGGTGACCAGCACCAGCAGCATCACAACAATTCGGGTTGTTTTCCTCATGCGTTTTTTGAATTAACGTTCGACGACTTCTCCTGGCCAGCCTTTCGCGGGCTTGCCTGCGATCAACAGCCGGGCCCCGGGCGCGTATTTGAAAAAAACCAGAAAAGCTTCAATCGGATGACGCGCTTCGCCATCGCATCTTCTTTTCGGGTCGGTTCAATCACAAACTCATCGCCATGATGAGCCAGAGGCATGATGTCTGCCAAATCAACCTCATTGGCTCCCGCGACCGGTTGACAAGAACTGACAATTCGTCCTTCCCGTCTCAGATAAACCCGGATCGGTATCCGGTTACACCCGGGTTCGCTGGGGTCGCCTTCGACCACCGACAGCTTGCCCCGGCTTTGAATTGAAAACCAGGCGTAATCCACCGGCAGCCCGTTCAACAGCAAAGGATTAGCAGAAAAGGTTTTCTTTCTCTCCTCGCCAGTTGCTCCCGCCAAGCGGTTTTCGAAGATCCGATTGGGTGTGAATCCCGAAAGTAGCCAACAACAACTTACAACAGCAAAAATCCCGGTCTTGAACATAGTGCCTCTTGGTTAAGTGAAATAACTAACCAAACCTATTACCTACCCTTCATACCGAGGTTAAAGCCGCGTAAAACTTTGTAAAGGAAATGTAAAAACACGACATTATCCCAAAAAATCTACTTATTCTCCTGTTTATCATTTAAATTAGGCAAGAGAGGGACTTATACCCTGCTGGCAAAAGTTCTTAAAACAGTACGCAAAGGTGTTAAATAACAAACAGCCGTAAGAATGAAATTTTAAACTACTTATTTGCTTAATGCCCCAATTTACTACTAATTTGAAGCCATAATAAGAAATTATATTAGACGATATTACTTTTCCACCAAACGATTGACTTTTCCGCACCTATAACCCATAACACCCTGTAAATTTTTAATTCTATTACTTTCATGCAAAAACCAGTACTCTTTTTTAACCCAAAATCGGTCAGTTCTTACAGGATACGCTTTGGTGCGGTTGTCCTGATGGCATCATGCCTGACCTTCGCTCTTCCGCCCGCTCTGTCCTACGGAAAACCCGTGCCCGTTAGTGAAAAAGCTCCGCTTGCCAAAGACATCACGGGCACGGTCAGAGACGGCAACGGTGCCGCCCTGCCGGGTGTCAATGTTGTGATCAAAGGAACCACCAAAGGAACCACCACCAACAGTGAAGGGAAGTACTCGATCACGGTCGACAACAATTCGACGGTATTGATCTTTTCCTTTATTGGTGCTCTGACGCAGGAAATAGCCGTCGGTGACCGTTCGGTGATCGACGTGACGCTTCAGGAAGATTCGAAGCAGTTAAACGAAGTCGTTGTAACGGCCCTGGGGATTGAGCGCAGCGCGAAGACCCTGACTTATGCCACCCAGCAGATCGACGGCAAAAAACTGACCGACGTGCGGGACGCCAACTTCGTCAATACACTGTCTGGTAAAGTAGCCGGGATGGTCGTTACCCAAGGGTCATCCGGTCCGGGCTCGGCCACGCGGGTCGTGCTGCGCGGAAACCGCTCCATCACGGGGAATAACAATGCGTTATTTGTCGTCGACGGGGTTCCGGTCGATAACACCGTCCGGGGGCAGGTCACCAGCGACTTCGGGGGCATCAACGGGAGCGACGGGGCCAACAACATCAACCCGGACGACATTGAGTCGGTGAACGTGCTGAAAGGCCCGGCCGCTTCGGCGCTGTACGGAAGCCGCGCGGCCAACGGGGTGGTGATGATCACGACTAAAAAAGGGAAAGCCGGTCGGGTTTCGGTCGATATCAACTCGGGCGTGTCGGTGGAGCGGCCTTTTATGCTGCCGAAACTACAGAATACGTACGGCCAGGGCGCTGGCGGTAAATCCAGCGAAAACGCGGCCGGTAGCTGGGGCGCTGCCGCCACCACCTATCCGGACAATGTCAAGGACTTTTTCCGGGATGCCATCTCGACCAACAATTCCGTCGGGATTGCCGCCGGTACGGATAAAATTCAAACCTATACCTCCTACACGAACAATTACAACCAGGGGATTCTGCCGAACAACGAGCTGATGCGCCATACGCTGAACCTGCGCCTTACTTCCCAGATTTCGAAACGGTTGTCGACCGATGCCAAAATTACCTACATCAACCAGAAAATTGACAACAAACCACGCTCCGGTGAGGAAAGTTCGGTGACGATGAACCTCTACAAAGTGCCGCGTAGCGTCGATCTGAACGGAAAATACAGCACGTTCGAAGACGCCAACGGCAAACCGACCTACTGGACCAGTTCCGGGATTTACATGAACCCCTACTGGACGCTGAACCGCACCTTTGCACAGGAAAGCCGAAATCGGGTAACGGCGCTGGGGTCGGTCAAATACGAGTTCACCGACTGGCTGAATATTCAGGGACGGCTGAGTTATGACTGGTATACCGACCGTTATAACTTCGGTTATTACAACAATACCCTGCTGTTTGCCGGAGCCGGTGGTTCGTACTCCGATTACACCGGAGACCAATTGGAGCGCAACATGGACGTGATTATTTCCGGGAATAACAAAATTGGGAAGGATTTCGCCGTGACCTACAACGCCGGAGCCGGTTCGACCTACAACCGATACTCCCAAGTTGGTGCCAGCACCACCGGTTTGTCGGTCGCCAACCGGTTTGACCTGTCGTTCGCGTCGGCGCTGACACAAATTACCGGCTTCAGCCAAAAGGAACTGCAATATGTGTTCGGAACGGCTTCGGTTTCGTTCCGCGATTACCTGACGGTGGATGCGTCGGTTCGCAACGACTGGTCGTCGACCCTGCCCCCACCCTATTCGTACATCTATTCTTCTTTCGGAGCCAACCTCATCCTGTCGGAAGCCATCAAACTACCAACCTGGATTAGTTTTGCCAAAATTCGTGGTTCCTGGGCCCAAGTGGGAAACGATGCTGCTCCCTACAGCCTGCAACAGACGTATACGTTCTCACAAGGTGGAACGGGCGGTTATATTTCGCGCAGCACCCAGCGTCCGGCTGAAAATCTGAAACCGGAGATCTCATCGTCGACGGAATTCGGTGCCGACCTCCGTTTCCTGAACGGTCGCCTGGGCATTGATTTTACGTATTATAACAGTAACACAGTCAACCAGTTGCTATCGCTGGCGCTGGCACCAGCCTCGGGTTTTGCCAGCCAGTTTGTCAACGCCGGAAAAATCAACAACAAAGGCTTTGAACTGACGCTGAGTGCATCGCCCCTGAAAGGTGGCCCGCTGACCTGGGATGCATCGTTCAACCTGGCCCGCAATATCAACAAAATCGTTGAACTGCATCCGAACATCAAAACCGCTACCCTGGGTGGTAACACCCGGACCACTACCGCCGTGGTGACGGAGGGCGGTTCGTATGGTGATCTTCAGGCCTACGGCTGGGCAAAAGATGCGCAGGGCCGCCTGCTGGTCAACGCCAACGGCCTGCCGGTTGTGAGCGCGTTCCAGACCATCGGCAACTTCAATCCGAAACTGACGCTCGGTTTCAACAACACATTCTCCTACAAAAACTTTGTGCTGAGCTTCCTGGTGGATGGCCGGGTGGGCGGTATCATGGTGTCGGGAACCGATGGCAACCTGGCCTACGACGGCACGGCTGAATACACGCTCGAACACCGCGAAGGAGGCTGGGTTCTGCCGGGCGTAACGGCTACGGGCGAAACCAACACGAAGGCCGTAACGGCCGAGCAATTCTGGCAAACCGTCTCGCAGGGTCGGTATACCTGGGGTGAATTCTTTGCCTACTCGACCACCAACGTGCGGCTGCGCGAGTTGACATTTGGCTACAACCTGCCGGTTCCGTCGAACTTCTTCATCAAAAACGCCCGGTTGTCGCTGACAGCCCGTAACCTGTTTTTCCTATATCGGGGTGATGCCATCATGGATATTCCCGGCCTGAAAACGCGCAAACTACCATTTGACCCGGATGTCAACATCAGTGCCGCCAACTACCAGGGTTCGGAATACGGTGCATTACCTTCGACCCGGACCGTTGGTCTTAATCTAAAATTAGGATTCTGAAAATAAGCTACTTTAAGACACCTTCGTTTTTGGAATCAAACCCACTTAGCAAGTATCATGAAAATGCCCGTTAATAAATTCATTCGCATGTCAATGGTCGGGCTGGTTGCCGGTTCGGCCGGAATCTGGAGCGGCTGTACAGGCGATTTTGACGAAATCAATACCAGCAAAACTGCCATTACGACGCTCACCGCAACCGAGCTGCCGTACCTGTTTGCCCGGGCGCAGCAGCAGGCTTCGTATGCCGCCGGGACCTACCAGACCGCGCAAAACCTGTTTGCCGATCTGTTCGCGCAGTATTATGCCACGACGACACCCAACTTCCAGTCGGACCGGTACTTTATGCACCCCACCTGGATCAACTCCCACTGGAACCCGATATACACCCAGGTGGTGCCGCAGTTGAAAACCCTCTTCGACCAAACCGACAAGAGTTCGTCGCAGTATGCCCTGGCGAGTATCTGGTGGGTGTTTGCCTTCCACCGCCTGACCGACTACTACGGCCCGGTTCCTTACTTCGACGCGGGTGTTCCGGCCAACAGTGTCAAGTATGACGCACAGGACAAAATATACGACGACTTCTTCAAGCGGCTAGCCGAAGCGACCACGCTATTGAAGGGTAAAACGACGGAAAAACCGTATGGCAATTACGACATCATCTACGCTGGAGATGTCAATAAATGGATCAAGTTTGCCAACACCCTGCGGTTGCGACTGGCGCTGCGGATTTCGAAGGTCGATCCGGCGCGGGCCAAAACCGAAGCCGAAGCGGCCATTGCCGGTGGCTTGCTGACCGACGTTGGCGATAACGCCCTGATGGTCAAAAACCTGACCGGGGGTGACAACAACGGGCTGGCGACGATTTCGGGCTGGGGTGAGTTTCGGATGAGTGCCGCCATGGAATCAGTGCTGAAAGGCTTCGAAGATCCACGCATCGGTATTTTCTTCCAACCGGCCTTCAATACCAAAACGTACGAAGGGTTGCGAAATGGCCTGGGCCCCACGGAGTTGACCGACCCGTTGAACACGAACGACAACAACTCGAACATCGGCGAGCGCTGGATCAAGAACACCGGTGCCGGATCGGCCTGGGATCGTCAACTGGCAGTTAAACAAGACATCATGCACACAGCGGAAGCCTATTTTCTGCTGGCCGAAGCGGCTCTGAACGGCTGGAATGTCGGCAGTACGACGGCTCAACAGGCTTACGAAAAAGGCATTCGGGCATCGATGGAAGGTTGGGGTATCACCGGTGCGGCTGTTGATACCTACATCAACAGTACCAAAACACCGATTCCTCCGCAGGATCAGCAGAAATCACCGGCGCTTTCGACCATCACCGTAAAATGGGGCGCAACCGAAGCCATTCAACGGGAGCAAATTGCCACCCAGAAATGGCTGGCGCTCTACCCCGATGGTATCGAAGCCTGGGCTGAATTCCGCCGGACAAAGTTCCCGAAACTCTACCCGGTGGTCAATTCGGTAAATACTGACGTACCGACGACGGCCTACCCTCGCCGGATTCCGTTCCTGCTGCTCGAACAACAATCGAACACCGACGCCGTGAAAGCTGCCGTTACGCTGTTGAACGGCCCCGACAAAGCCTCAACGCCGTTGTGGTGGGATAAGAATTAAGGAGGTAAGAGTTAAAGTTGTTACACAGGGTTTATCAGAGAACATCAGGGTTACACAGAGAAATCTTTGATAACCTCTGATGTTCTCTGATAAACCCTGTGTAACAACTTTAACTTTTTCAAATTACTTCTTCTGCTGACTACGCGACAGATCCCGCTCCCGGATCAACTCGTCCCAGGTCCAGGGCTGTACACGTCCGGCGGTTTTTTCCCGGATCGCCTTCACCTGTTCCGGCTGGATTAGCACAAAATTGTTGATGTACCCCGCCGACATTTGCGGGAAACTTTGCATACACAGATCGTAACGAACATAATCCAGCACCGACGCAATCCATTCGTCATTATTT
Organism: Larkinella sp. VNQ87; assembly: GCF_049445795.1. Lineage (NCBI taxonomy): Bacteria > Pseudomonadati > Bacteroidota > Cytophagia > Cytophagales > Spirosomataceae > Larkinella > Larkinella sp. VNQ87. The sequence continues at coordinate 210,592 of NZ_JBMSDT010000015.1, read as the reverse complement.
GCTCCCATCGGCGGCATCATTTCGTGGTACGTCACGCCATCGACCGGCCCCGTCAGGCCGTGGAGCATAATCTTGATCACCTCCTCCCGGTTTTCGAGCAACTTAAATTTCCCGGCCAGGTGCGGAGCCAGTTTCGTCGGGGTTCCCTGCCCCTGCGGACCGTGGCAGGTTGCACAAAGCGAATTGAAAATCTGTGCCCCCTCCATCACCCGTTTGCGATCGGTCGGGTTCAGGGCCAATAACCGGCTACTGCCTAACTTCCGGGCTTCCTCGTTCTTCCGAAGCGTACTTTCTATCCCGGCCAGCACCTCGTGATTCGAGTGACGGTTTAGAATATCCCGCACGATAGCCGTCGCTTTGCCGGATTGACTGCCGTGTAGCGACAGCAGCAGTTGCGCCAGCACATCCAAATTCCCATCGTTTTTCAGAGGTTCGAGCTGTGCCATAAACGCTTCGTCGTTCTTTTTTACGAACGACTCACCGATCCAGACAGCCGTCTTTCTGACCTCCGGGTCCGCGTCTTGCAAGGCCGAGAGTAGCAGCGGTTTGTCGATGGCGTCAAGTCCTTCCAGTGTCCAGAAGGCATGCAGCCGGGCCAGCGTCGATGGGGTTTCCGATACGACTCCTGGCTGACCAAGCGCCAGTTGCTTCAGCAATGGCACCACGGTTTTATCATTTCGGACGATGAGTTCTTTTTGTGCGTTATCCCGCCACCAACCGTTGGAATGGGCCAGATAAGTGACCAACTTTCGGCTCGGTTCATCCAGCATTCGGGGTTTTGGCCCGGGTTTCATGCCGTCGTACACCAGCCGGTAAATGCGACCGCGACGGATGTTTTTATCCAGCCCTTTGGTCATAATCTGGTTGTACAGATAGCTGCCCGGCTGCGCCCAGGTCGACTCCTGAATGATGCCCCGGTACATATCGACAATATACAGGCAGCCATCCGGGCCGGTGTAGGTGTTGATGGGCCGGAAATTCATATCGGTCGAGGAAATGAACTCATCGTGGCGGTAAACATTCGACAGCCTGACCTTGCCGTCGTTGTTTCGGATGTTGGCCCGCCGAATGACACGGGCCACGGGTTCGGCCACAATGTAGTCGCCCGCCATGCTTTTCGGCAACCGATCTCCCCGGAAAACTGACTGGCCGCAAATGGATGTAAACAGCGCCATGGTGCTGTCCGAACGCAGCGTTTTGGGTCCGCCGTTGACATCGGGAGTTTTGATCGCCGACCAGACCTGGTTGAAATCCGCGTCGAACGCATCCGGAAAGTCAAGCTGCCCGTACGCCGGATTGATCTGAAAACCGGCCGCAGCAATCCCGGAAGCCGCCCGACTGAAGAAAAGCCGACCGTAGTCGTCGTGCGTCAGGCCCCACTGTCCGGCCGCGGTCGGGAGCGTGTCGGCCTTCAGAACACCGTTTTTGTAGCGGTATCGAATGGGGTCGATGGTTTCATAAATCCAGTTGTCGAGGTTCCAGTCGAGGCCGCTCCGCTGATGCTCGACGTTGCCAAAGGCTTTTTTGGGCGTTTGAAAAACCGGTCTTTTTGTATCCGCTTTACCGTCGCCGTTCGTGTCGCGGTAGGCGTAGATGTCGTACGAATCAGTTTCATTGACCAGCAGTTCACGACCGACCACCAGAATCGCACGGGGCAGCAGCAACTGGTCTACGAAGACCGAGCTTTTATCCATCTTCCCGTCGCCGTTGGTGTCTTCCAGCAACATGATCCGGCTGCGGGGCTGACCCTGGCCGGTTGCCAAAACCGTCTGCATGTAGGTTTCCATCTGAGCCACGTACAGCCGGGCGTTGCCGTCCCAGGCCAGGGCCACCGGTTCCGAAATCATCGGTTCGCTGGCGACCCGTTCGAGGTGGTAGCCTTTGGGCAACCGGAAGGTCTTCAGGCTTTCGTTCGGCGATAGCGGAATGGTAGAAGGTGTTTGACTAACCGTTCGGGGTGTTTCGAACGGATCTTCCGGCTGGTCGTCGGTGCGGTATCCGGCCACGAACAGCGTCGAAAAGCCCAGGCCAGCAGCAAGTAGCCAGGTGGTAGGTCTCATCATTGTTTCAGGAATAGTTCCTATCGGCAGGAAGCCGATCTCCTCAGCATAAGGCAGTTTGGTTCGTGGTTTACTGAAAAGCTGACAACCTGGCCACAAAAAACCGTTCCGGTACCGGATTCGTTCGGCTGGCTGCGGACGAATTCGATACCGGAACGCCGGTTTCTGGCACAACCCAGTTTCAGGGCTCTTCCACCAGCAGCCGGCGTTGTTTCACCAGATCTTCCCGCTTCACGAAGGTGATCGGTACAAACTGATCGGTGGGCGAACCGATGTAGTAGAGCGTCCAGTCCTGATCATAGCCCGCCAGCATCTGCCGGATACAGTCCACGCGGTCGATGGTCGGGATGTTGCAGTCTTCCCAGTAAAACAGCTCGACGCGGTAGTGCAACTCCTGCCGCTTGCCGTTGATGGTGACTTCGATTTCGATGTCCTGTTTCCCGGGCATCGTTGGAATCGGTATTGCAATATGAGCCATAGTTATAGGAGATTGGAGTTTATTGTTTGCTGAGGGCAGAGGGGTAAGGGCATGGGGCAGAGGGTGCTGACGCGTTCTATTTTTGCGGAGCTACCCTCTGCCCAACGCCCCTCTGCCTTTTCATTCCGAACGTAATGATTTCACCGGATTCATCAAAGCGGCTTTGATACTCTGAAAGCTGACCGTCAGGAAGGCAATCAGGACGGCCAAGCTTCCGGCCAGAACAAACATCCACCACTGCATGTCGATGTGATACTCGTAATTCTGCAACCACTTACTCATGGCCCACCACGCCACCGGCGTTGCGACCACAATGGCAATCAGGACCAGCCGCAGGAAGTCTTTCGACAGTAATCCGACAATACTGGTTACCGAAGCGCCCAGTACTTTCCGGACACCGATTTCCTTCGTTCGCTGTTCGGCCGTGAAAGCCGCCAGGCCAAATAACCCAAGACAGGCAATAAAAATCGCCAGAAAGGCAAAATAGTTAGCCAGTTGACTGACAAGCTGTTCGCTCTGGTAAAGCCGCTGGTATTCGTCATCGGCAAATTGATACGTAAAGGGAAATTTAGGATTCAGCGCTTTGTAAACCTGTTCCAGACTCGCCAGAGCCTCTTTCGTCTGACCGGGTTGGGTGCGCACCAGCAGATTGCCCCAGGTATTGGTTTCCCCCAACCGCAGGATCAGGGGTTGAATGGGCTCCCGAAGCGACTGAAAATGAAAATCTTCGATCACACCGATGATTTTACCGGGCTTTCCCCAGAAGGACAACGGTTGATCGATCGGATTTTTGTACCCGATTCGTCGGGCGGCCTGTTCGTTGATGATGTAACCCACCGAATCGGTGGCAAACGCAGGCGAGAAGTCCCGTCCGGCCAGCATCTTTGCTTTCAGCACACTGCCGAAGTCGTATCCAACGGGGGTGTGCATAAACTCGACATTCACGTTCGGATCTTTGCCGGTCCAGCCTACTCCGCCGGTGCTACTGCCAATGCTACTGGGCCGATCACCCATCCGGCTGATGGCCTGAATTCCCGGTTTTCGCAGCAACTCCTGTTTTAACGTGGCATATTTTGGAATTAATTCTCCTTCCAACGGCACGTAAAGCAGGTTTTCCCGATCAAACCCGAGGCTTTGGGTCTGGATAAAATTCACCTGCTGGTAGACGACAACCGTACCGATAATCAGCACCATCGACAAGACAAACTGCACCACGACCAACCCCTGCCGAAACAGCGTCGCTCCGGGTTTAAATTTCAGCCGTAACGACGGACCGCCCCCTTTCAGAACCCGGACGGGTTGCAGCGACGACAGAAACAGGGCCGGATAACTGCCCGCGACCACCCCGGTGACGAGCGTCACTCCGACCAGCATAAGTCCGAAAGACGGTTCGGCCAGCGGGTCGTCAATCCGTTTGCCGGTTATTTCATTAAAAAGCGGCAGCAGCGCCCAGACCAGCAGTACCGCCACGATCACCGCCAGGGTGCTCAGCAGCAGGGCCTCTCCGATAAACTGGCCGATCAGCCGCGCCCGTTCGGCCCCGACGACTTTCCGGATGCCGACTTCCTTCGCCCGTTTCACCGACCGGGCCGTGGCCAGATTCATGAAGTTGATGCAGGCAATCAACAACAGAAAAACCGCCACCACACTGAACAACCGCACGTACTCAATACGACCGCCCGACACTTCGCCGTTGTCGGTATCGGAATACAGATAGGTTTCTTCAAACGGCTGCAAAAACAATTCAATGTCAAAGCGTTGCAGGTTTTTCGGATCAATGTTGTCGCTGTAGGCCCGCAGGAAATGCCGGATCTTGTCCTGAAAAACCGCTACGTTGGCATCCGGGCGCAATTGCAGGTACGCAAACGGTCCGTTGTTCCCCCAGTCTTTTGCCCAGCTATTGCGCTTTAGAAAATCGTCCCAGGAAAGCAGAAAATCGTACTGGTTAGGCTCATTTGCGGGCAAATTTTCAAAAACGGCCGTCACCATGTAGTCCTCGCGGGCATCGACCCGGATGGCCTTGCCCAGTGCCGTCTGCGGAGTTCCGAAATACAGTTCCGCTACTTTCCGGGAAATGGCAATCCCGTTTGGTGCTTTCAGGGCAGTTTCAGCCGACCCGGCCAGGAGCGGAATGCTAAACATCCGGAACCAGTCGGCACCCGCCCAGCAGCCCGACTCTTTGTTGATTTTATCGTTCACGCTGAACGTCAGCGTCTCCTGCCAGCTAAACCCCGCAGCCCGGACGATTTCGGGAAACCGCTTCGGCATTTCGAGTGCAATCAGCCCCGGCGTCGAGCCACCCGCCACCCGCTTTCCGTCGTAGATCTGCCGTTCCCGCAGCGCGTACAACTGGGGGCCGTTGGCATGCCCCTTGTTCACACTCACTTCATCACGCACCCACAGAAAGATCAGCAGGCTGCACGCCAGACCCAACGCCAGCCCCAAAATATTGATGGCCGAAAACGTCTTGTTTCGCCACAGCGTGCGAAAGGCAACTTTGAAATAATTACGAATCATAACCAGATGCTTAGTTAGTTATGAATTATGAATTAGGCTGACGCATTCTATCCTACTGAGGCAAAGCCAACCGCATGGGTGGCCCCGTCTTAACTCTTACCTCATAATTCATAACTCATAATTCTTAACTCATAATTCTTAACTCTTTATTCCGACCGCAGGGAGGTTACCGGATTCATCAAGGCGGCTTTGATCGATTGAAAGCTGATGGTGACCAAGGCAATCAAAACCGCTACAACGCCCGCCAGGATGAACACCCCGGCCCCCATCGACGTGCGGTAGGCAAAACCGGCCAGCCAGCCGTCCATCAAATACCAGGAAACCGGGGCCGCCAGCACAATCGCGATCAGGACAAGCTTCATGAAATCTTTGGTCAGCAACACCACGATGGTCGACGTATCGGCTCCCAGCACTTTCCGAATGCCAATTTCGCGCGTCCGACGCCCGACCGTAAACGAAATCAGACCGAGTAAGCCCAGCGACGCAATGAAAATGGCCAGACCCGCAAACAGCCCGAAAACCGTGCCGAACTGCTGGTCCGATTTGTACTGCTGGTTGAAAAACTCATCCAGAAAGAAGTATTCGAACGGATTGCCCGGGAAAGCCAGCGCAAACTGCTTTTCCACGGCGGCAATCGTCCGGGGCAAATCGTTGGTGGGCACTTTGAGGGAGTAATAACTCAGGCTTCGCAACAGATACGCCCGGCTATAAACCGACAGAAAAACCATCGGATCTTTTGCTAGTTTCAAGCCCTGCTGGTGAAAATCTTTCACGACCCCCACAATCCGAAGCGGGTTGTCGCCCGACACAATCTCCTTGTTCAGAGCCTCTTCCGGCGATTTGAATCCGAAGGTGTTCACGGCGGTTTCGTTCAGAATCACCGCCATCGAATCGGTCCCGAAACTCCGGCTGAAATTCCGCCCCGCAACGAGGCCAATTTTGTAACTATCCAGAAAATCGTTGTCGATGGACGTAATGAACATCGTGTTGAAATCTTCCCGGTTCTGGTCTTTACGCCGGAAACTGTTGGTCCACAGAATTTCGATGCCCGGCACGTAGGCCGAACCTGTCACGCTCGTGGCCAGCTTTTCCCGCACGACCTGCTGCCGGAAGGTTTCGGAGCGCGTCGGGAAAGTGGCATCCGTCACGCGGGGCGCCTGTAACACCAGCGTTTGCTCTTTCGAGAACCCCAAATCCTGCTCCTGCATGTAGCGGAGTTGCTTGTAAACCGTCATCGTTCCGATAATCAGCATCACCGAAGCCGCAAACTGCACCACAATCAGGCCCTGACGCAACCCAGCGCCCCTCGCCGTTTGCGAAAACCGGCCTTTCAACACCGACACCGGCTGGTAATCGGACAGGACGAAAGCCGGGTACAGGCTCGACAGCAGCGTACCGATCAAAAAGATCAACAACCCGCTTACCCATAAACGGGTATCGAAAAGTTGCTCTACAGCGAGCGGTTTTCCGGTCAGGTTATTGAACAGGGGCAACAACGCGACAACCAGCCCAACCGCTATCCCAAAGGCCAATAGGTTCAATATCAGCGATTCGAAGATAAACTGCCGGATGAGCCCCGCCCGCATCGCGCCCACCACTTTCCGGATGCCGACTTCCTTCGCCCGGTCGAGCGCCCGGGAGGTCGCGAGGTTGATGTAATTGATCCAGGCAATGACCAGAATCGCCAGGGCGACCCAGACCAAAAACCGCACCGTTCGGCCATCGCCGTTGACTTCGGCTTCCTGATTCAGGTGCGATTCGAGGTGAATATCCCGCAACGGTTGCAGCAGCAGGACGTTCTTCTTGCCCGACCGCCGGTACCAGTCGCCGTTGTATTTCATCAGCATCGCCGGAAGTTTGGCTTCCAGCGCTTTCAAATCGGCACCCGGCCGGAGTTTGACGTACGAGAAGAAATCGTACCATCCCCAGCTCGTCTGGGCTTCCGGATCAGTCAGGTATGAGAACAGCAAGTCGATTTCGAGGTGTGAGTTTTTCGGAAAATCTTCAAACACCCCCGTTACGAGGTAGGAAGTCGTATCGAGCTTCACGGTTTTATTCACCGGATCGGCGTCACCGAAATACTTCCGGGCCGTCGATTCCGACATCACCACCTTTTTGGTCCCGACCAGGGCGGTTTTCGGGTCACCTTTCAGCATGTCGAACTTAAAAAACGACAACGCATTTGAGTCGGCGTAGAAAAAATTGGTTTCCCGAAAATGCCGGTCGCCAAAACTCACGACGCCGTTGTTGGCATCGTACAGCCGGGTGTAATCCTCCACTTCGGCGTAGTCTTTCTTCATGGTCGGCACAATGGCTGGATACGAGGTCGCCGACCGCCAGGCCAGCTTGCCTTCGTCCTGGTACGCATCGAGTTCAATGCGGTACGTCCGGTCGGCATCGGGGTGAAAGTTGTCATAACTCTGCTCGAACATCACGTAGAGTCCGATCACCATGCAGGCGGCCATCCCGACGGACAGCCCCAGCAGGTTGATGAGCGAGAAAAACCGCTGATTGCGGAAGTTTCGCCAGGCGATTTTGAAATAGTTTCGTAGCATAGGGCAAAGGGGTTTGGGCATGGGGCAGAGGGGTTTGGGCAGAGGGGCGTACTGTTTACCCTATGCCCTTGGCCCCATGCCCTCTGCTAATTCATTCCGAGCGCAGCGACTTCACCGGGTTGGTCAAAGCGGCTTTGATGCTCTGGAAACTCACCGTAATAAACGCAATGGCCAGGGCCATTCCGGCACCGGCGGCAAATACCCACCACTCGATGCCGATTTTGTACGCAAAATTTTCCAGCCATTTATCGGTAAAATAGTACGCAATCGGCGAGGCAATCAGGATGGCAACTGCCACCAGTTTTAGGAAGTCCCTGGTCAGCAAGCCAACAAGGCTGAGCACCGTAGCTCCCAGCACCTTCCGAACGCCCACTTCCTTGATCCGCTGGTAAGCAATCAGGGTGGACAGCCCGAATAAGCCTAAGCAACTGATCAAAATAGCCACTGCTGTTGCCAGATTGATGATGCGGGCCATGTTGCGCTCAGTGGTATAAATTTCTTCGAGTGTGCTGTCGTAAAATTTGTACTCAAACGGTTCGGTGGGATAAAATGATTTCCAGATCTGTTCAATCCGTTTAATCGCAGCCTGCCACTGCTCGGGGTTCGACGAGTGCAGCTTGATGTTGAAGGTGGTCAAACTGCGTTTTTCCGTCATCAGCAGAACCGGCTCGATCTTTTGATTAAAATGGCCAATGTGAAAATCCTTCACCACTCCCACAATCGGAATTGGGCTTCCGTCGAGGCTGCGGAGGTATTTACCAATGGCTGCCTGGGGCGACGGAAAACCAAACTCACGGACGGCGGTTTCATTGATCATGTACTCCCGGACAGTATCGGAAGCTAGTAGATTGCGGCCCGCCAGCAAGGGGATTTTATACAAAGCAATCAGCGTGGTATCGATAAACTTCCTGTACGCATTTCGTTCAGTAATTTCGCCTTTCGAGTTGGTATACTGGAAACTATTGCTGTTGAATGAATTGCCCATCGGCGGACTGCCCAGCCCGACGCGCGCAATCCCGGGTTGCTTCGTCAGTTCCTGTTGCAGAGTAAACTGCCGGTTTTTATACGCCGGATTCTCTCCTAATTTCCAGGGCACATGGGCCACTAAAACGGCTTCCCGATCAAATCCCAGATCCTTATGAAGCAGGTAATGTAACTGTCGGCCTACCAGCATGGTCCCGACAATGAAGAGTTGGGCCACTACAAACTGAAACACAATCAGACTTTTGCGCAACGTCAGCCGGTTTTTCCCCACCGAAACCGTCGCGTGGCCCCGCATAATGCTCACGGCCTGCACGCGGGACACCAGCCAGCCGGGATACAGCCCGGAGATTACCGTTACCGTCAGCAGAAGCGTCACCAGGAATACCGTCATGGCTCCGTACGCCGGATGCTGATCCAGCCCTTCAGGAATCAATTCCTCAAACGCCACCATCGCCCAGCGCGACAGCAAGTAGGATAAGCCAATCGCGAACACTGTTATCAGCAGCGTTTCGCCTAAAAACTGCCGGATCAGATGCCAGCGCGAACTACCGAGGGTTTTTCGAATCCCGATTTCTTTGGCCCGCTGCGGCACCTGCGCCGTGGTGAGGTTGATGTAATTGATGCAGGCCAGCACCAGCAAAAAAGCCGCGATGCCCATCAAACCGTACAGGACGTTTCGGTTGGCTTTCCGCAAATTTTCGCCATACTCCGTTGAGAAATGAACCTCTGCCAGCGGTAGCAGCACGTGCCAGCGCTGAAAATGGTACTTTTTCATGTTCTCCGCCCCATGTCGCGTCGAAATGGCATTGATTTGTTTTATAATAGCCTGCGGAGCCGCCTGCGCAACGAGTCGGAGATACAACCGGTTGTTGGAGCTGACTCCGCCCCAATGGGTGTTTATATTCTCGCTGGCCGCTAGTGGAAAAATTTCTTTCGCATCGAAACTGCTCGGAAAATCCAGGTCTGCCACCACGCCGGCGACCTGCACAGCAACGGTATCGTCGTAAATAATGGTTCGGCCCAGCACATTCGCAGCGTCTATACCCGGAAAATACACAGCCGCCCGGCTTTGGGTCAGCACCACTTTATTAGGTGCGTCGAGGGCCGTAGCGGCCTTCCCGGCCAGCCACCGGTAGGGCACCAGATCAAAGTACTGGCTCGTCGTTGTGATCAGGTTTTTCGGTTCTTCCAGATGCGATGAGCCGCCTTTAGCACCCGGTATTTTCACGCTTTGTTTCCAATGATCCCAAACCGGCACAGTCAGCTCGACGCCCGGCACCTCCTGCTTCACCGCATCGGCCATCGGCTTGGGCACCCCGGCATTCCCCGATTCACTCCCATCGTGCCTGAACCGGCTGACCACCCGATAAATCCGTTCGCGGTGTGGTTGTTGTTGGTCAAAGCTAAATTCATAGCTCACAATCCGGTAAATGACCCAGCAACTGCTGATGCCAATTGCCAGGCCAACAACGTTCAAGGCCGTAAACAAACGGTTTCGCCACAGGTGGCGCAGGGTCATTTTGAAGTAATTACGTAGCATAAGTATTGGCATTAGGCATAGGGCAGTGGGCGCGGGGCAGTGGGGATACATAACCACCCTATGCCCTTGGCCCCATGCCCTCTGCCAGTTCATTCTGAGCGCAACGACTTTACCGGATTGGTCAAAGCCGCTTTGATACTTTGAAAACTGACGGTCAACAACGTGACCAAAACCGCCAGCAAGCCGGCCAGGGCAAACATCCACCATTCGAGGTCGATTTTGTAGGCGAACTCCGACAGCCATTTGTTCATGCCCCACCAGGCAATCGGCGAGGCAATGACGAGCGACACCACGACCAGTAGCACAAAATCCCGCGAGATCAGCCCGACGATGCTGGTGACGGTGGCACCCAGCACTTTCCGGATGCCGATCTCTTTCGTTTTCTGCTGCGTTACGAGCGACACCAGTCCGTACAACCCCAGGCAGGAGATCAACACCGCCAGCCCCGCGAAGTAGCCGATGAGCTTGCTCAACCGCTGTTCGCTTTCGTACAGACGCGCCAGGCTTTCGTCCAGAAAGGTATAATCGAAGCTTTTTTCCGGGAAAAACCGGTCCCACTCTTGCCGGATGAATTGAATGGTTTCGGTCCGGTTTTGCGCCTGAATCTTGATCGAAAACAGCCGCAGCAGCGGTTCTTCAATGCTCATCAACATGCCTTCGATGGGCCGTTGCAGCGATTGGTTGTGGAAATCTTTCAGCACACCGACAATCTTGCCCTGTTTTCCTTCCAGGTTGATCGACTTACCAACGGCCTCAGCCGCCGACTTCCAGCCCAGTTGCTTCACGCCGGTTTCGTTGATGAGAAAACCGGCCGTCCGGTCGGTCGGGAACGACTCGGAGAAGTCTCGCCCGGCGGCAAATTTGAGTCCGTAGGTATTCGCAAAGTTGTGGTCGATGCCCATCGTCGCCATGAAAATGTTCTCGTCGGGCGAATGCCCTTCGGCCACCACATTCCGCCGAACCGAACCCGAACCCATCTGCTGGGTCGAAAGCGTCACCTGCCGGACATTGGGGTTTTTCGACAAGATTTCCCGGAACGTCCGCAAGCGCAAATACGTACTATCGGAGCGGTCGGCAAATACGTTGGTGATCTTCTCGTTGCGAGTATTGGCCGTAATGATGAAATCCTTTTCAAAACCGAGCGGCTGATTTTGCATGTAATTGAGCTGCCGAAACGCCACCAGCGCACCAATGATCAGGGCAATGGAAGCCACGAATTGCGCGCCCAGCAACACCTGCCGAAGCCGCCCACCTTTCGCTTTCCCACTGACAAAACTGCCTTTCAGCGTGGCAATGGGCTGAAAACCGGATACGAAAAAGGCCGGATACGTGCCGGACAACAACCCAGTCAGCAGCGCGATTCCGACGAACAGTAGAATCAGCGCCCCGTCGGACAAAAAGTAGCTGACGGTCAGTTCTTTGCCAGTCAGGCTGTTCAGCGCCGGAATCAGGCCCGCAATGGCAACGAACGAAATGCCCAGCGCGATGACACTCAGCAACAGCGATTCACCCAGAAACTGCGCGATTAGCTGTTTTTTCTCACTGCCCAAGACTTTGCGAATTCCCACTTCTTTCGCCCGTTTCAGTGAGCGGGCCGTCGACAGGTTCACGAAGTTGATGCAGGCAATCAGCAGCGTAATGGCCGCAATGCCGAGAAACACGTAAATGTAGAGCATCCGGCCCGTCGCTTCCGGAGCGCCCTGAGCCTGCGACCGCAGGTGAAAATCCCGCATCGGTTCCAGCGCGTAGACAATGTCTTTGGCCATTTGCTTGGGCGCATACGTCTCCAGGAATTTCGGAAACCGGGCGTTGACCGTCGTCGGCGATTGGCCGGGCCGCAGGAGCACGTAGGTGTAACCGTGCGAAATAATCCAGTTGCTCGGCAGGTTGTCGCGAACCCGCTGGCTTTCCGTCGCGTACATCGTCTCGTAATTCGCCATCAAGTCAATATGAACGTGCGAATTATCCGGGAGTTCTTTCACCACGCCCGTCACCCGCAGCGGATGCTGGCCTTCGTAAATCAGTGTTTTACCCATCGGGCTGGCTTTCCCGAAGTATTTCGCAGCGATTTCGTCGGTGATGACAACCGTAAATTTGTCTTTTAGCGCCGTCCGGGGATCGCCCTGCAGAAACTCAAACGAGAAAATGTCGAGCAGCGACGGATCGGCGAAGAAAAACCGCCCCTCGTCGTACTTCACCGGCTGCGACTTTCCTCTTTCCCGCAGTTCAATCGTAGCGCTGCTGTTGAAAATCCGGGCCGAGGTTTCGATTTCCGAAAAATTCGACGCCAACACCGGCTGCACGGGGGGCGGAGTCAGGGCCAGCGGTTGTTCCAGTCCGGCGAACTTAGGCAGGTACGTAATCCGGTAGATCCGGTCGAATTTGGCCTGAAACTGGTCGTAGCTCAGTTCGTGCCGCACAAACAGCAGGATCAGGAAACAACAGGTCAGCCCGACGGTCAAGCCGATGATGTTGATGAGGGCAAAGGTCTTCTGCCGCAGCAGGTTCCGGTACGCAATTTTGAAGTAATTTTTAAGCATAACGCATAGGATAGGTTTGGAAAAGCGTCCTGAACTGGGATTACGCGGATTAAGGGATTAACTAGGATATAAAAAGAGGACTGCGCCAGCCATCCTAGTTTATCCTTTAATCCGCATAATCCCGGTTCAGATTATTCACTGCGTAATGACTTCACCGGGTTGGTCAGGGCGGCTTTGATGGCCTGGAAGCTGACGGTCAGCAGGGTGATGACCGTTGCGCCCAGCCCGGAGAGGCCAAACACCCACCAGGCAATGTCGGTCCGGTATTCGTATTGCTTCAGCCAATCACTCAAAAAATACCAGGCAATCGGGGCCGCCAGCAAAAACGAGATCAGCACCAGCCGGACGAAGTCTCTGGACAACAGCCCCCACAGACTGAACACCGAGGCACCCAGCACCTTCCGAACGCTGATTTCCTTGATTCGCTGTTCGGCCACGAACGACGCCAACCCGAACAACCCCAGGCAACTGATGAAAATGGCGAGCGTGGCGAATGTGCGGGCCAGCTTGCCCACCCGCTCCTCGGCCCGGAATTTGGCCTCGTATTCGGAGTCGGCAAACTGAAAATCAAACGGGCTTTCCGGGTTGTATTTCTTGAAAACCGCTTCCACTTTCTTCAGGGCATCCTCCACCGGCACATTCGGCATCAGCTTGACATTGACCAGGTTGGCCCATCCGTAATCCATCAGGAAAATGGTCGGCTTGATCGGTTCGTACGGCGACTCCATCACCATGTCTTTCACGACGCCCACCACCTGATACGGTTTGCTGTTAAAGCGAATGGTTTTGCCGACAATGTTTTGCAAACCGGTCAGTTTCACGGCCGCTTCGTTGAGGATAAAAGCCGACGTATCGGTCGAATAGTCGCGCGAAAAATCCCGGCCTTCAATGACCTTCCAGCCGATGGTTTTGCCAAAATCATGCGTACAGGCAATCGTTCCGAACAACGGAATCGCCTGCGGGTCTTTCCCTTCCCACTCAAAACCGATCTGGTTGGACCAGACGCCGGTCGTTGGGCTCGACGATTCGCTCATTTCGTAGACCGCACCGGTTTTCAGCAGATCATCCCGCAGGGGCTCGTATTTTCCGAAAAGGCTGGAAGCCATTGAAATCTGGAGCAACCCCTCGCGGTTGTAGCCCACGGGGCGGTTTTTGGCATGCTGAATTTGCTGGAACACGATGATGGTGCCGATGATCAGCGTAATCGAAACCGTAAACTGAACGACCACCAGCACTTTCCGGGGCAGAGCCGCCCACCGGCCCACCCGAAATGTCCCTTTCAGGACTTTCAGCGGATTGAACGACGACAGATAAAAAGCCGGATAACTGCCGGATAGCAAACCAGTTATCAGTGAAAACCCGAGTAGCATGGCCCAGAACAGCGGCTCCCCAACCGGAAGGCTGACCTGTTTACCCGCCAGTTCGTTGAATGCCGACAGCGACAACACGACCATCAACAGCGACAGGATCAACGCAAAGCCCACCACCAGCAGCGATTCGCTCAGGAATTGGGTGATCAACTGCCGCCGAAGCGATCCAACAGCCTTTCGAACGCCCACTTCTTTGGCCCGTTTTTCGGAACGGGCCGTGCTCAGGTTCATGAAATTGATGCAGGCCAACAGCAGGACAAACACGCCGATAATGCCAAACAGCCAGACAAACCGGATGCCGCCCCCGACGTTTTTGCCGTCTTTGAAATCGGAGTACAAATGCCAGTGACTCATCGGGTGTAGAAAATACTCGGGGTTTTCCTGCGCGGAGGTGTGCTTTTTTTCCACATCCCGGATTTGCCGCGAAACCTTGTCCATGTCGGCCTGCTCGGTCACCTGCGCGTAACACTGGAATGAGTGATTGCTCCACTGTTGCTGCGATTCTTTTACCCAGGATTGGGCAGCCAGATAGTCATTCCAGGTCAGGAAATAGGTCACTTCCCGGAAGTCGGAGTTGAAGGGCAGGTCGGCAAAAACGCCGGTCACCCGAACGTCGTATTTCGTATCAACTTTAACGACTTTGTTCAGCGGATCAGCCTCCCCGAACAGTGCTTTGGCCACCGATTCCGACAGCAGAATTGACCCCGGTTCTTTCAGGGTCGTTACCGTGCTCCCTTTGAGCATGGTCAGCGAGAGCATCTGCGGCAAACCGGGTTCGGCATACATGCCTTGTTTGTTAAACCGTTTGTCGCCGTTGACCAGCAAATGTCCAAAATTCCAGGAAGCCATCGCAACGTACTTAAAATTGGCGGCATACTTCGTCTTGATTTCCGTCATCGACGGAATCGAAACCGCCCGGCCGGTTCCGGTGCTGCCGTTGAACGTCTGGTGGATATACACCTGGGCCAGCCGGTCATAATTTTTGTGAAATTTATTGTACGACAGTTCGTCGTACATCCACAACCCGATCAGCATGGCAACGGCCATCCCGACCGCCAGGCCGAAGATGTTGATGGCCGAGTAGACTTTATTTTTCGCCAGGTTTCGAAAAGCGATTTTGAAGTAGTTACGGAGCATAAACGACCGGGATCAGGTGAAGAGACAGGTATCGATTCTGGCTCGCCCAAACTACATACCAAACTTACAATCCGCTCATAATCAATTTTATACACAAACAAAAACAAATAAAATGTCCGCAAACGGACGCCGGGCGTACATTTGCGGACAAGGGCAGAGGGGGGGTGGGCAGTGGGCGTTGGGCAGTGGGCAACTCCGAACCAATAGAACGCGTCAGCACCCCATGCCCACTGCCCAACGCCCTCTGCCAAAAAATGCTTATATTTGATCCAAACCAGGATCTCCGATGACGGCACCGATTGTTACCCAAGTCTCCGAGGAAGAATATTTTGCGCTCCTGAAGGAGTCGACCGAAAAGCTGGAATACCACGGTGGTGAGGTCGTTGCGATGGCCGGGGCCCAGTTGCCCCACAACCTCATTGCCAGTAACCTGATCGCATCTCTATGGAATTGCCTTCGAGAGGGCAATTGTCTGGTGCTAAATAGCGACCAACTGGTTCATCTGGTCGAATGTTCCAAATACGTTTTTCCCGATCTGGTCATTGTTTGTCAAGCGCCGGTTTTGACGGAACGCTACGGACTGGACGTGCTCGAAAACCCGGAAATAATCATTGAAATCCTGTCGGACTCCACCGAGCTAGTCGACCGCACCGAGAAATTCGATTGTTACAAACAGATCGCCAGTGTGAACGAATACGTATTGGTGGCCTCCAAAAAGAAAAAAGTGGAGGTGTACCGACGCACGGAAGCCAATGAATGGCTGTTGCACGATTATCTCCCGCAGGATCAAACGGTTCGGATTGGTTCCTGCACCTTGCTGATGGATGATATCTACCGGAAGGTCGATTTTGAAACCCGCACACCAGCACCATGAACAAGCTCAAATCCGTCGGCCGCTGTGTGTATTGTGGCCAGTTTTACGACAAACGCGGCATCGGCAAACACCTGGACACCCATCTGACCCAGCAGCCCACCGCCCCCACAGCCAAGGCCTTTCATGTACGGGTGGAAGCCGCTGAGATGTTTTTGGAGTTGTTGATTGATGCCCGGACAACGCTCAGCAACGTGGATGGCTATCTGCGAAAAATATGGCTGGAATGCTGCGGCCACCTCAGCGCCTTCCGACCCCAGGGTTCTTATGAAGAGATTGCGATGACGCGCAAAGTAGGTGCGTTTTTTTCGACAGGCCTTGTCCTGAACTATGAATACGATTTCGGATCGACCACGGTTTTGCGGGTCAAAGTAGGAAAAACGTTTTCCATTCCCGTCAACAAAGGAATTGAATTACTTTCCCGCAACGAACCCCTTGACATTCGGTGCGACGCCTGCCATCAACAACCGGCCACGCAGATCTGTACCATTCACGTGTATGAAGGCAACGGTTTCCTGTGCGATGCCTGCTCGGAAACACACGCTGAAGAATGCGAGGATTTTGCCGACTATGCCGGGCTACCGGTTGTCAATTCGCCCCGCATGGGCGTATGTGGTTATGAAGGCGGCACCATCGATACCGGACGGGACGGGGTGTTTAGTTAAGAATTAAGAATTAAGAGTTGGCTGACGCATTCTATTCCTGCGGAGCAACTCTTAATTCTTAACTCCTAATTCATCATCCCGTGCGGATCGATGACGAATTTTTTAGCGGCTCCTTTGTCGAAGTCCTGGTAGCCCTTTGGCGCCTGATCCAGCGAAATTACTTCCACGTTCACGGCTTTGGCAATCTGAATTTTGTCGTATAAGATGGCGTTCATCAACTGCCGATGGTATTTCATGACCGGGCACTGACCCGTGTAGAATGAGTGTGATTTGGCCCAGCCCAGCCCGATCCGGATACTCAGACTGCCCTCTTTGGCGGCATCGTCTTTCGCACCGGGGTCGCCGGTTACGTACAGGCCCGGAATACCGATCGCTCCACCCGCCCGGGTGACATTCATAACGGCATTTAGCACCGTAGCGGGGTGCTCGGTGCCCGCTTCTGACCCGTGTCCACGGGCTTCAAAACCGACGCAATCGACGGCACAATCCACCTCCGGTACGCCCACAATAGCGGCAATCTGATCGGCCAACGGTGTGTCGTTTCGTAAATCAACGGTTTCGCAGCCGAAACTTTTTGCCTGAGCCAGCCGCTCCGGAATCATGTCGCCCACGATGACGACAGCCGCCCCCAGCAAATGGCAGGAAGCCGCGCACGCCAGCCCTACCGGCCCTGCTCCGGCCACGTATACGATTGAACCCGGCCCTACCCCCGCCATGACGGCTCCGTGATAACCGGTCGGGAAAATATCGGAAAGCAGCGTCAGATCCCGAATTTTGGCAAAAGCCTGGTCTTTGTCCGGAAATTTCAAGAGGTTGAAATCTGCGTAGGGCACCATCACGTATTCGGCCTGACCGCCAACCCAACCGCCCATGTCGACGTAGCCGTAAGCCGCCCCGGGCCGCGACGGGTTGACATTCAGGCAAATCCCGGTTTGTCCGGCTTTGCAATTCCGGCAGCGTCCGCAGGCAATGTTAAACGGTACCGAAACAAGGTCTCCGACTGTGATGAACTCCACATCCCGCCCGGCTTCGATGACCAGGCCGGTAATTTCGTGGCCCAGCACCAAGCCCGCCGGCGCGGTGGTTCGGCCCCGGACCATGTGTTGGTCGCTGCCGCAGATGTTCGTCGAAACGATTTGCAGGATCACCCCATGCTCACATTTACGGTCGCCGAGCGCCAGCTTGGGGTACTCGATAGACTGTACTTCAACCATACCCGGTTTGATGTACGCAACGCCATGGTTCTGACACATACGATTGAGAAGGATTAAGGGTTATTGAAGAGAAGCGGGGCCTATTTACAAGATAATCCTAACAAATACCACCATTATCCAAATTTATTATTCACGGCGTATAGAGACGCGATTAATCGCATCTCTACCATTCCCATTAACCGCAATTGTACGATAAATTACCTCCGTACGTTTTCAGACTATGAATGACTTGTACAAACATAAATATCGAATTCCATCAGCCCGGCTCCAATCCTGGGATTATGGAACGAACGGCGCTTACTTTGTGACCATCTGCACCCACGACCGACAGCACTTTTTCGGCGAAGTTCGGAATGGAGACATGCAGTTCAATGCAGCCGGTACAATTGCGGCTGAAATCTGGCAGCGCATTCCTGAACAGTTCCCGTGGGTTATCCTGGATGAATTTGTCATCATGCCCAATCACATGCACGGGCTGCTGTACATTGACCGTCCAGATGGGGTTAATGGGGATGGTAGTAGAGACGCGATTAATCGCGTCTCTATCGATCCCGGCGGCATTACGCGCCATAAAAACCCCATGCTACACGAAAACCTGTCCCGGATTATCCGGTGGTACAAGGGGCGGACAACATTCGAAATTCGTAGAGACGCGATTAATCGCGTCTCTACCGCCCGGGGTGATTTTGCCTGGCAAACCCGGTTTCACGATCACATCGTTCGGACCAATGATGCTTTTTTACGCATTCAGGCTTATATTTTGAACAACCCGTTGCAATGGGAAGACGATAAATTCTATAGGTAAGACGTCGCCTACTCGTTCTTCAGGCTCTCCACCGGGTTTGCCAAAGCCGCCCGGATGCTCTGAAAACTGACCGTCACAAGCGCAAGAGCGACTGACAAACCGCCCGCCAGAGCAAACAGCCACCATTCGACGGTAATTCTATACGTAAAGCCTTGCAACCACCGGTTCATGCCGTACCAGACAAGGGGTGTCGCCAGCAGGACCGCAATCAGCACCAACTTCAGGAAGTCTTTCGACAACAACGCCACCAGACTAGTGACCGATGCGCCCAGCACCTTCCTGACACCAATTTCTTTCGTCCGCTGATTGGCCGTAAACGTGATTAAACCAAACAGCCCCAGGCAGGAGACGAAGATGGAAATGATTGCAAAAATCCGGAAGGCGTCGAACACGAGTTGCTCGATCAGGTAGTTCTTTGCCAGGGATTCATCCAGAAATGTGTGTTGATACACATCATCCGGAAACGTTTGCTTCCAGGTTGCTTCGACAGCCGCCAACGTTTGCCGCAGGTGGGGCTGATCGCCGTCGTGCGTCTGAAGTTGGAGGTGAATCTGGTCGTAAAAATCGGTATTCCAGCAGAGCATGACGCAGGGCGTGATCGGTTTCTGCAAAGACGTATTATGAAAATCCCTGACCACGCCCAGAATCGGCGCTTCGCCTTCGCTGATCGCTACGGTTTTCCCCACGGCGGTTTCGGGCGTCAGGCCCAGCATCCGAACCAGCGTTTCGTTGACCACAAAGCCGTTGAAGCCCGCGCCGTCCGGCAGTTGGTTGGCCGCCGTAAACCACCGCCCGCTGACCAGCCGCAGGCCAAACAACGACTGGTACGCCAGATCCACGATTTTCATCTCCGCCTGCCGGCCCATCTGGACGGGCTCCGCCTTCAGGCGAAAATCCGTGCCGTAGTAGTTGCTGGTCGTGGGTGCGCCCGACGAAAAGCTGACTTCCTGCACGGCGGGGTGCTGCAACAGCCGCGCCCGGAAAACCGCCATTTTGCTGGCTTGCTGGTTGCGGGGCCCGGTCAGTGTGATGACGGCCTCTTTCGTGAAGCCCAGTTCTTTTTGCCGGAAAAAATCCATCTGCTGCGCCACGACCAGTGTGCCGACCAACAATCCGTAGGTAATGCAAAACTGAAAAACGATTAGCCCGTGCCGCAGTGTAAAGCCTCTTTGCCGATTAGTAACTGTGTTTTTCAGTGCTTTCAACGGTTGAAAACCGGACATGACCACCGCCGGATACAAGCCCGCCAGCAAAGCCACCACCAGCACCAGACCGGCAGCAAACAAGCCGACCGTCGCGTCCATATGCAGGTCAAGTTCAATCAGAGGCAGCGACTGGTTGATGACCGCCAGCAATCCATCAAGCACCAGCAGCGCCACCACACCTGCCACCACCGTGATCAGCAGGCTTTCGGCCATAAACTGAGCGACCAATTGCCCCCGCGAACTGCCGACAACCTTCCGCACGCCCACCTCCTTGCTCCGCTGAATCGCCTGGGCGATGCTCAGGTTGATGAAATTGAAGGCACCAAGCAACACCAGAAAAACCGCCAGGCTCGCCAGCCCGCCCAGCACGCTCTGGCTGACGACGTACCCGGTCAGGAGGTCGGCGTAGCGCGACTCGGTATGCACCTCCGATAACGGTTGCAGGAAGTAACTGATTCGCCGAATGTCCTCCGGCTTCATGTATTTCTTCTTCAAAATCACCAGCTTTCGCTCAAACTCCTGCGGATCGGCACCAATCGGTAAGGTAACATAGGTCGTCCCCTGGTAGTTTCCCGACCAGTTGGTAGCCGCGTACGGATTATTGGCGCTGAAAAACCGGTAATTAATCAGCAAATCGAACATCAGATTGGTATTTCGGGGCGGATTGCGAATCACACCCGTAACCACCAGCGGATCGGAGTTATTGATAATCAGCGTTTTCCCGAGCAATTGCTCGTAGCCTTTGTTGGCATTCAGGAAATATCGACTGGCGGTTTTCTCCGTCAGTACCACGGCGTTCGGCTGTTGAAAGGCCGTCTGCGCGTTCCCGACCAGCCAGAGCCCATCGGGAAAAACCGCGCTGAAATCGAAGGTTTTTAGGTAGTTTTTATCCGCGAACAATAACCGCTTTTCTTCAAATCGTCGAACCATTCCGCGTTTGTCGACGGAATGAATGATCCGTTTGTCGGGACCGGCAGTTTGCGTGACGTCCACGCCCGGAATGTCCCGGCGAATGGCCGCAGCCAGCGGGTAAGCCGTCGTAGGCCAATACTGAATGCCGTCCGCTTTTCGGCTGTGTTCGACAATCCGGTACGTCCGGTTGGCGTTCGTGTGGAACGCGTCAAAACTCAGTTCATACCGCAGGAATACATAGATAACCAGGCAGCACGTCATGCCGATCGACAGACCCAGCACGTTGATCAGGCCGAACGAGCGGTATTTCCACCCATTCCGCAGCGCGATTTTGAAGAAGTTTTTTAGCATGGGGCAAAGGGGTTTGGGCAGAGGGCATGGCGCAGAGGGCAAAGGGTGCGGTTCTAGTTCTGCGGAGCCACCCTATGCCCTCTCCCCCTCTGCCATTTATTCCGAACGCAGGGAGGAAACCGGGTTTGCCAAAGCCGCCCGAATACTCTGGAAACTAACCGTCAGGGCTGCCAGCAAGACGGCCAAACCGCCCGCCAGCGCAAACATCCACCACTGAATGTCAATTTTGTACGTAAACTCCTGCAACCATTTATCCATCGCATACCAGGCCACCGGCGACGCGAGCAGCAGCGAAAGCCCAATCAACTTCAGGAAGTCGGTCGACAACAGCGAGACGATACTCGCGACCGACGCGCCCAGCACTTTGCGGATGCCGATTTCCTTCGTGCGGGCTTCGACCGAGAACGTGATTAGGCCCAGCAACCCCAGACAGGCCACCAGCAATGTCAAACCCGTGAATCCGTTGAACAACCGCATCAATTGCTGCTCGGTGGCGTAGAGCTGATTGTAGGCATCGTCGAGGAAGAAATAATCAAACGGAACCGGCGGGGTATAGCGGCCATACAGGCTTTTCAGTTTGTCGAGCGCTTGCGGCACATCCGTGTGGGGGTTCAACCGCACCAGCAGAATACCACCCCGGCCCACCAGCGCTTTGGCCGTATCGCTGACGACACTCAGCCGCATCGGCGACACCCCTCCGCGCAGGCTACTCACATGAAAATCAGCCACGACTCCGGCGGTTTTCATGTCCTTGAACGGAGGTTCCTGCTCCAACGGATTGCCCTTAATACCCGCTTCTTTCATCAATGTTGCGTTATAAACGTTCAGTTCGTTGGTGACAGGCTTTTCACGCCAGCCCACCGGTTCGTGCACCCAACGGATGCCCATCATCGTAAAAAAGGTTTTATCAACCGTCAGCGTCTGGACCATCAACTGCTTCTGGGTCTTTTCCGTCTTCAGGAACCACATGGACATGTCATTGGTGAAGATCGCCGTATTGGTGACGGCCACATTTTCCGGACCCGCCCACTGACGCACGGCATCGCGCAAAGCCGGAAACCGAGGGGCCATTTCGCCATCGACCCGCACCGCGACCACCTGCGCCCGGTTGATGCCCAGACTTTTGGTTCGCAAAAACCGCATCTGGGAATACAACACAATGCTGCAAATCAGAAGACCGATGGACGTGGCAAACTGCACCGTTGTAAACACCCGCCGAACCGTAGCCCCGCTCCGCCCCGAACTCATCGTGCCCTTCAACACCTCCTGCGGCCGGAACCGCGACAGCAGCAGGGCCGGATAACTGCCCGCCAACAGCGAACAACCCAGCCAGAGCGCCAGCATCAACGCCCAATACGAGCCATGCTCCAGCACCCGGTTATCCATGTGCAGGTCGAGGGCCTGATTGGCCCAGGGAAACAACGTCTGTAAAACGGCCAGCGACAGCCCAAAAGCCAGCGTCGTGGTCAGGAAGGATTCGGTGAAAAACTGCCCGATCAGTTCGCTGCGCAAACCGCCGACGGTTTTCCGAACGCCCACTTCGCGGGCGCGTTTGGTAGCCCGGGCCGTGGTCAGGCTGATGTAATTGATCACGGCCAGCCCCAGAATAACCAGAGCGATGGTTAAGAAAATGTACAGCGTTTGCCGGGTGGTTTTTGGGGTCATCCGGCTGTCGAGGTGCAGGGAAGGCAGGGCTTCGAGAATGTATCGGGCCGTCAAATCCACAAACTGCATCCCGGCTTTTACTTTTTGCAGCTTTTTCTCGACTAATTCAGGCTTCGTGCCCGGCCGCAGCACCAAATAAGTAGTCAAAAAACCGCCGGCTTTGTACATATTTTCCCGATTCGGCCCCAGCGTCGGCACCGAACTGAGTGAGATCAGCGCCCGCACCTGAAGCACCGAGTTGGTAGGCAGTTCTTCCAGCACGCCCGAAACCGTCAGCGGGTAGTGCTTGTCGTAGTGGATCGTCCGGCCTACCGGGTTGTCGGTTCCAAAATACTTCTCAGCCAGCGCAGGCGTCAGTACGATCCGGCCCGGTTCGCTGAGGGCGGTTTTCGGATCGCCGTGGCGTAGCCGGAGGTCCATGACCGATAAAATCGATGCGTCGGCAAAGCCAATGTTTTCTTCCTTAAACTGGTGGTCGACATCCGAGCGCAGCATCATCTCACCCAACCCGTCGGACATCCGCACGACCGCTTCCACCTCGGGAATTTGTCGCTTGGCTTCCGTTCCGAATGCCTCGTGCAAACCCGGAAACATCACCTCCTCCCCGCCGTATTTTGCGACCGACAACAGCCGGTACGTCCGGTCGGCAAAGGGATGATGGCGATCGTAGTGGAATTCGTGCCAGACAAACAAGGCGATGAACGTGCTGACGGCCAGCCCGACGGTTAATCCCAGGATGTTCAGGACGCTGAACAGGGCATTGATGCGCAGTTGGCGCAGGGCGATTTTGAGATAGTTTGATAGCATAGGGCAAAGGGGTTTGGGCAGAGGGCATGGGGCAGAGGGGTTTGGGCAAAGGGTGCGGTTCTAGTTCTGCGGAGCCACCCTATGCCCTCTGCCCCATGCCCTCTGCCATTTATTCCGAACGCAGTGAACGCACCGGATTCATCAGCGCGGCTTTGATACTCTGGAACGATACCGTCAGGAAAGCGATGCCGACGGCCAGCAGGGCGGCTACAGCAAACACCCACCAGGCCACGTCGATGCGGTAGGCGAAATCCTGCAACCAGCGGTTCATCGCCCACCACGCCAGCGGAGACGCTACCACAATGGCAATCAGCACCAGTTTCAGGAAATCTTTGGAAAGCAGCAGCACAATGGCCGGAACCGATGCGCCCAGCACCTTCCGGATGCCGATTTCCTTTGTCCGCTGCGCCGTCGTATAGGCCGATAGCCCGAACAACCCCAGACAAGCCAGCAGAATCGACAAGAAGGCAAACACGCTGAAAATCCGGCCCGTGCGGGTTTCGGCTGAATACAACTGGTTGAATTCCGCATCCAGAAATTCATACTCGAACGGCCGCGATGGAATCAGCATTTTCCATTTCTGTTCCAAGAACTGAAGCGTGTTGGGTAACTGACTGCCCGACAGTTTGACCAGCAGGACGTGGCCGCCGTCTTCCGGGAACAGCACCAGCGGCATGATTTTATGCTTCATGGACGCAAAGTGGAAATCCTCCACCACCGCGCCCACCACGCCCGGCCGCCCGCTGCCCATGTCCATTTTCTGGCCGATGGCTTCGCGGGGCGACTGCCAGCCCAGTTCTTTCACGGCCGACTCGTTCAGGATAAAATGAAAATGCCGCAGGCTATCGCTCCCCGGAACGGTCGCCCGTTCAAGGTCGTTGAGTGTCAGGTCACGGCCCGCAACGATCCGCAGATTCATCGTTTTGACAAACCCCTCGTCTACCGGCAGAGCGGCCACGGATTTGTAGGGGCTCTCGGTTTTGTCGGACCGACGCATGCTGTAACCTCCTTCAATGAACGTCGGCGACTCATACGCCCGCGACACCTGCTGTACATCGGCGTTCTGCCGGAATTCCGACTTGAGCGCCCGGATGCGTTCGTTCACCTGCCGGTCGGCGGGCAACACCAAAACGTGTTCCTTATCATAGCCGAGTTTTTTATTTTGAATAAACGACAACTGATTGCGCACCAGCAAGGTGCAGACAATCAGAAATGCCGTGATCGCAAACTGAAACACAATCAGTGCTCGGCGGAACTGCCCGGCTCCGGCGGTTTTCAGGTGTCCTTTCAAGACGCGAACCGGCTCAAACCGGGCCAGCACCAGCGCCGGATACCCGCCCGCGATCAGGCTGACCAGCAGACCGATGCCCAGCAAGCCGAGGAGATAATCCGGTTGCGTGAGGATGCTGAACGAAAACCGCCGGTCAGACAGCTCGTTGAAAATTGGCATCGTCAGGTACACCAGCAGCAGACTCAGGCCCAGCGCGGCAAACGTCACGATCAGCGACTCGCCGATAAACTGCGCGAACAACTGCCCCCGCAACGCGCCCATCACCTTCCGAACGCCCACTTCCTGCGCCCGCTCGACGGCCCGCGAGGTTGCCAGGTTGATGTAGTTGACGCAGGCAATGATTAGAATCAAAACCGCTACTGAGCCGAAAATGTAGATATACATCAGATCGCCGTTGGGTTCAAAATTACCTTCGGTGTCCGAATGCAGGTGTACGCTTTTTAGCGGTTCCAGAATGTATGTCAGGTAATTGCCCCCCGCCATTTCGTCCGGGCCAAACTGCGTTTTCATAAAACCGGGAATCTTGGCTTGCAGGCTGGTGATCGACTTCGGATTTTGCAGCAAGAGGTAGGTGGCGTAATTGGCCGAAAACCACTGTTCTTCTTTCGATGCCGACAGTGTGGTAAACGACGCCAGCAGGTCGTATTTGATCTGGGAGTTGGCCGGGCAATCGGCCACGACGCCCGTTACGGCGTACTCCTTGTCGCCCCCACCGGCGTTGATTCGCACGGTTTTTCCGACCGGATTCTGACTGCCGAAATATTTCTTCGCAATCGACTCTGACAGCACCACGAGGTTCGGACCCCCCAGGGCGGTTTTCGGATTACCCTGTTTCAATGAAAACGAAAAGATCGAAAACAGGGCCGAGTCGGCAAACACCACCCGTTTCTCGGTAAATTGCCGGTCGGCATAGCTAACCACCGCTTGCCGGTTTTCCAGCCGAACCCCCGACTCCACTTCCGGAAACCGGCGGCCAAACTCGGGCGCAACCTTGGTTCCGGTTTGTTGCACGCGGTTGACCTGGCCTTCCATGCTGTATTCCATCACCACCCGCACAATCCGGTCGGCCTTTTGATGAAACGCATCGTAGCTTAGTTCGTGCGCGATGTAGATGAACAGCAGCAGGCAGGAAGCCAGCCCGACAGCCAGGCCGAAGACGTTAATGCCGGAAAAAACTTTGTTCCGCCAGAGGTTCCGGAAGGCGATTTTGAAATAATTGCGAAGCATACCGTCAATACGTATTTTTGTTATACACTTACCTCATTGAAAATGGACTATCCACAGCCTCAAAACCAGCGGTTTCTTGTTCAGGAAGATATGGGCACGAATGCGCCGGTTATTCACCAGCGTGTGATTGCGCAACTGACGACGGGGCTGTATCCCCAATTTCGTTCGGGCGCTATTCCGTACGAACCCTTGCCGGAGATGATGCTGGGCGAATACAGCAGCCCAACGCCGGATCTAATTTTTTACGACAATGCCCTGGACCAAACCCCAATTATTATTGAAATATGCCATACCCGGGGTGTCAAAGATGATACTCAAAAGGTCATTCGACTGATCGACGGCGAATTGTACGGGATTCAGGAGGGTTTCGTCTACGATTACAAAACGCATCACTGGTTCCGTTACCGCTTCGGTGATGGAGGGCTACCCACCGAGTCGTCATTTTCTGAAATCCTGCAATTGGACCTCAACAACTTTTTGAGTTAAGAATAAAAAGTTATGAGTTAAGAGTTGGCTCCGCCGTTACCCAGGCAACGTGGCAGCGCAACTCATAATTCTTAACTCTTCATTCTTCACTCCGAACGTAATGATTTTACCGGATTCATCAAAGCCGCCCGAACCGACTGAAACGAAACCGTCAGAAAGGCAATCAGCACCGCTGCGGCTCCCACCAGCGCGAACACCCACCACTCCACATCGATGCGGTAGCTGAATGCTTTCAACCAGGTTTCCATCGCGTACCAGGCAATCGGCGTAGCAATCACCAGGGCCGCCAGTACCAGCTTCAGGAAGTCTTTCGACAGCAGCGCCACAATACCGGTTATAGAGGCACCGAGCACTTTCCGGACGCCGATTTCCTTCGTCCGGCGCTCAATCACGAACGTCGCCAGGCCCCACAACCCGAGACAGCAGATCAGCAGCGCCAGACCCGCAAACACCCGGAGAAGCGTAAATTGCCGCTGCTCATCCTCGTACAATTCCTGAAGGCTCTGATCCAGAAACGTCGCTTCAAACAAGGCGTTGGGGTAAAACTTCTTCCAGGCTTGTTCGACAGCCGCCATCGTCCGGGCTGGATTGGTGGTTCGCAGTTTCAGTCCCGCCGTGTAGTAGAACATCGGGAGGTTCATCATCACCATCGGCATAATGGGTTCGTGCAGCGAACTGGTGTGAAAATCCCGCACAACGCCGATGATTTCGGCCGTAATGTCGTTGAGTCCAACCCGGATTTTGCGCCCGATGGCTTGCTCCGGTTTCGACAGCCCCATCGCTTTCACGAGGTTTTCGTTGATCACAAAAGCGTAACGCCGGTTTTCTTCCGGAACGCTGCGGGCCATGCCCAGCGTGTCGCGGTGTTCGAAAAACCGGCCCGCCAGCAGTTTCAGTCCGTAGGTCTTGAGGTAATCAGCATCGGCCAGTTTCAGGGCGATTGAGAGCTTTTTGTTCGGGTTGGACGGGTCAAGGCGCACGTCGGTTCCGAAATTGTTCGGTGAGGTCGGTGCCCCCAGCGCAAACGAAACCTGCTCGACGCCCGGAACCTGCCGAAGGGTTTGCCCCAGCGGGTTCAGGTTTTTGGGTTCCGGTAAACTGACTGAGACGATGGCATCCCGACTAAAACCGAGGTCTTTCTGCCGGAAGAAATCCATTTGCCGATACACCACCAGCACGCCCACGGCCAGCACCAGCGAAATCGTAAACTGAAACACCACCAGCCCCTGTCGCAGCCACGCCATCCCGCTTCGGCCAGGCTCGGCGGCCGATTTCAACACCCGAACGGGCTGGAAACGCGCCAGGAAGAACGCCGGATACAAACCCGCCAACAAACCGGTCAGCAGGGCCAGAACCGCCAGCAAAACTATCGATTCGCCCCATACAAAGGCGATCTGTTTCTGCATAAAATCGTTGACCAGCGGCAACACGTTGTAGGTCAGCGTCAGGGCCAGCGCGGCCGAAAAAACCGTCACCCAGAAGGCTTCGCTCAGGAATTGCGCCACCAACTGATTCCGAGTAGCGCCGATTACTTTCCGGACACCGACCTCGCGGGCGCGGGTCATGGCGCGGGCTGTCGACATATTGATGAAATTAACGCAGGCAATCAGCAGCACAAACAGCCCGACGGCCCCGAATACGTACAGGTACGTGGGTGACATGGCCGGGGCCAAAATGGTGCCATCGTAGGTAGGATTAAAGTGAATATCGCGCAACGGTTGCAGCACCAATTGGCTGGTCTCGCCGTCGCGGTCGGAAAAATATTTGTTTTCAGCTTTCTTGAGCCTCGTCGCGTAGTCGGCTGGCGAGCGACCCTCGGGCAATACCGCAAACACACTGCCGCCTGAGCGAAGGCCCCACTGGTCGATGCCGAACGAAAAGAAAGTTTTCATGGACGAAAACGACACCAGCATCTGGGCGGGCAGGTTCGACTGCGAAGGCACGTCCTGCATAATGCCCTTGACCTGCACGGTTAGTTCACTGCCCAACCGAAACGTTTTGCCGATGGGCGATTCCGTGCCGAAGTATTTCCGGGCTGCGCTTTCGCTCAGAATCACCTGATTGGGCTGACTCAAAACCGCCCGGCCATCGCCGACGAGCATGCAAAAATCGAATATATCCAGCAACTCGGGTTCGGCAAACACTACGTTTTTTTCTTTAAACATCTTCACCGGCGACACCACCACCGACAAGTCCTGATCCGCGTGTATCCGGGCGATCTTCGACCAGTCGGCAAAGTCGGTGCGCATGGCCGGAGCCAGCGGGTACGGCGTAATTCCGGAATGCTCGACCTCATCGCCGGTCGTCTGGATCATGCTCACGCGGTAAATCCGGTCGGCTTTCGTGTGGTAGTCGTCATACCGCCATTCGTTGCGAATGAACAGCCCGATTAGCAAACAGGTGGTCAGGCCCACCGTTAGGCCGACTACGTTAATGCCCGTCGTCGTCGGGTATTTCACCAGGTTGCGCCAGGCGATTTTCAGGTAATTACGAAACATTTAGTTAGGTGTTTTTTATCTTTACTTTTCCACAAACCGCTGTGCCATGAACTACCCGAACCTCCCGACCGATTACTCCTTCGTTCATGAGGACGAACTAGCCGTTTACGGCCCGAAGGATCATCAGCGCGTCATTAGTAAACTGAACACGCACCTGGGCGTTCTCTACTACGTTGACGGGACCATTCCCTTCGAGCCCTTCCCCGAAACGATGCTCGATGATTCCAAAGCAAGTCCGGTTCCGGACTTATTACTTTACGACAACGAAACCGCCGAAAGCCCAGTTATCATCGAAATCTCCAACCAGGAAGGCCTGAAAAAAGACCTCAAAAAAGTCATGCAACTCGTCGACGAAGACAACTACGGGATCGTCGAGGGCTATGTCTACAACTACAAAAACCGGCAATGGCACCAGTACCGCAAAGGCACCGGCTGGCTAACCGAATCCCCCTCTTTCTCCCAACTCCTGCAACTGGACCTCAACAGTTTTTTGTAATATCGAATATCGAAAAGTTGCAGAGCCACTTCATTATTCGTTATTCAATATTTATTATTCGATATTCTATTCATCTTCACTCACTTCGCAGCGAGTTCACCGGGTTCATTAACGCGGCTTTGATGCTTTGGAAACTGACGGTGACGAACGCAATCAGTAGTGCCAGGCCGCCCGCTACGGCAAATATCCACAACGGAATGTCAATTTTATACGCAAAATCCTGCAACCACTGGTTCATGGCGTACCAGGCAATTGGCGAAGCGATCAGAATGGCGATGACCACCAGCTTCAGGAAATCTTTCGAAAGCAACAGCACAATGTGGGTCACCGACGCGCCGAGCACTTTCCGGACGCCGATTTCCTTGGTCCGCTGCTGGGCCGCAAAAGCCGCCAGACCGAACAGACCCAGGCAGGAAATCAGGATGGAAATGGCCGTGAAATAACTCACAATCCGCGAGGTGCGGGCCTCAGCCTGGTAATTTTTCTGGAAATCTTCGTTCAGGAAGGTGTACTCAAACGGATCATCGGGCCGGAGCTTTTTCCAGGTTTGTTCCAGAAAGCCCAGGACACCGGCCAGGTTGCTCGTGTTGACGTGGACGATGATGTAGTTATAATCCGGACGGCTGTTGAGCATAAAACCGTATGGCTCAATGTTCTGGTGCAAATCTTCATAATGAAAATCGTTCAGGACACCCACAATTTCGTACTGGTGTGTCTGTCCCTGCCAGTCGAAATTCAGTTTTTGCCCAACGGCTTTCTCAACCGGAATCTGGAACTTCCGCAATGTGGCTTCGTTCACCACCATGCGGTTGTTGGTATCGCCGGGAAACTGCCGGGAAAACAACCGCCCGGTTTTGAGCCGAAAGCCCATCGTTTGCAAATAGTCAAAATCTACCCAGTTGGTTTTGACCATATGACCGTTACCGACGCCCTGTTCGGGCACGTACAGCGTAAAATCGCTGGGGTTGATGATGCCCGGATAATACTGCGTCCCGGCCGCACCGACCACCTGGTTGTTCGCCAGCACCTCGGTCCGAAAGGCGTTGTACATCCCCCGGGATTCACTGCTGCGGAACGGAATGGCAATTTGCTGATCCTGCTGAAATCCCAGCGATTTATTCCGCATAAACCGCATTTGTTCCTGAATAATAAACGTCGCCAGCACCAGCCCAATCGACACCACAAACTGAAACACCACCAGTGCACGGCGCAAGGCCACCGCCGACAGGCTGTTGACAAATTTTCCTTTCAGCACCTGCGCCGGATTGAACATAGCCAGGAAGAAAGCCGGGTAACTGCCCGCAACCAGGCCCGTTAACAGGGCCAGTCCGAGAAACGTCAGAGCGATGGATGGCTCAAAAAGCTCGGAAGTTGCCAGCAGTTTGCCCGACAACTGATTGAAAACTGGTAGGAGCAGCACCACCAGCGCGATGGCGATGACCAGCGCCAGCAACGACAGCACCATCGACTCGCCCAGAAACTGCCCGATGAGCGACGCCCGTTCGGCCCCCATCACTTTACGGATGCCGACCTCGGCCGCCCGTTTGGCCGAACGCGCCGTCGCGAGGTTCATGAAGTTGATGCAGGCAATGAGCAACGTAAAAACCGCAATCGAGCCCAGAATATAGAGGTACATGTTGGAATTGGTCGGCGTAATGACGGTTTTCAAGCCCTCGTACAGGTGCAGATCGGGCACCGGAATCAGAAAAATATCCTTGTCGAAACCGGCCGCTTTCAGGTCGTTGCGAGCGTATTTGTTCATAAATGCCGGGAACTTCTGCTGCAACTGCCGGGCGTCGGCATCGGGCCGCAGTTTCAGGTACGTAATGAACATGTTGTTGCAACAGAAGTCGAGTTTGGATTCGCGCAAAAACCGCCCCACCCAACCGGCCGTGATCGGTACAAAAAACCGGGCGTCGATGTGCGAACGGGCGGTTTCGTCGCGGTAGACGCCCGTCACTTTGAACTCCTCCCCGCTCCCGGTTGTGCCGCTGATCCGGACCAGTTTGTTGAGGGCCGGTTCGGAGCCGAACAGTTTGCGGGCCACGTCTTCCGACAACACCACGGCATTCCGGTCGGTCAGGGCCGTGCGCGGATTGCCTTCCGTAAATTGGTACGAAAACAAATCGAAGAACGTCGAATCCACCTGATAGCCTTTCGTTTCGTAAAAGGATTTGATAGCCTTGCCGCCCTGCCGAACCTGCATCAGGGCTTTTTCGTCGATCAGGTTCACCCACAACCGCGCGACCTGGTCGATTTCCGGGAACTCGCCTTTCAGGGCAAAAGCATACGGCGCCGACAGTGTTCCGTACTCGTCGTTGCCCGAGCCGGTGGACCCGCGCCCGACGGTCAGTTTCTGGCCCAGCATATACAGGTGGTCGGCGTGTTGCTGGTGTTTGTCGTACGACAATTCGCTGCGGACATAGAGCAGTAGCAGCATACAGCACGTCATCCCGACCGACAGCCCCAGGATGTTGATCCCCGAGAACGATTTGCTTCTCAGCAGATTCCGAATTGCAATTTTCAGGTAGTTCGTTAGCATTTTGTTATCTTTAATTTTCAATCCACTCAAAAGACTCTGCCGGTTATGGAAGCTGCCGTTGAACAACTGTCCGACTACGAACGCGAACGTGGAAAACCAATGCCCACGCTGAACCACTCCATCGCCCAAGGCAACCTAAATTTTGCCTTACAATTGCACTATCGAACCCGCTACAGCATTCTTCCCGAAATCAATTTAGCCATGCCCGAGAAACCGGATACGGTTCCTGATCTTGCTATCTACCCCAAACTGACCGCCGACTTCCTACATGACATCACTTCCATGACCCAAATGCCGTTGACGGTGATCGAAATCGTCTCGCCCTCACAGTCGAATGACGACATTCTGGCGAAGTTCGAGCGGTATTTCAAGGCCGGGGTGCAATCGTGCTGGCTGGTGTTGCCCAGTTTCAAAGCCATCTCCGTTTACTCCGCCATTGGGAAATACCAGTTTTTCACCGACGAAACCACCCTCACCGACCCACTCACCGGCATCGAACTCTCACTGAGTGAGGTTTTTGCGTGATAGCTTGGGGCAGAGGGGTAAGGGCATGGGGCATAGGGTGCTTCGCATGTATCAAGTACGGCAGTTGCCCATTGCCTTATCCCTCTGCCCTTACCCCTATGCCCTCTGCTCACTCACTCCGACCGCAGCGAGGTCACCGGGTTCATCAGAGCCGCCCGGATGCTCTGGAAACTAACCGTTAAAACCGCAATAGCCACGGCCAGCAAACCGGCCAGGGCAAATATCCACCATTCGATGTCGATTTTATAGGCAAAGTCGGACAGCCACTGGTTCATGGTCCACCAGGCGACCGGCGTGGCAATCAGAATCCCGATCAGCACCAGCTTCAAAAAGTCTTTCGACAACAGCGCCACAATCCCCGCGACCGACGCACCCAGCACCTTCCGGATACCGATTTCCTTTGTCCGCTGTTGCGCGGTGAACGTTGCCAGCCCGAACAGACCCAGACAGGAAACCAGAATGGCAATCCCGGCGAAGAAGTTGAACAACTGCCCCATTCGTTGCTCCGATTTGTACATTTCATTGTACTGCTGATCCAGAAACTGGTAATCGAACGGATAATCCGGGCTGTATTGCTTCCAGAGTTTTTCGGCAGCGGCCAAAGCTTTCGGGGCGTCGCGGCCCGTCGTTTTGATGTAAATTCGGCTGAAGTTGGTGCTGGTGCGGTAATAAAGAACCAGTGGTTCGACTTTGCGGTGGAGTGAGGCAAAATGGAAGTCTTTCATGACACCGATGATCGTTCCCTTTGTCTGTCCGAGCGTAAAACTCTTGCCGATCGGGTTTCGGATACCGGCTTTTTTCACGGCGGTTTCGTTCAGGATATAGTGCATCGAATCGGC
Source organism: Larkinella sp. VNQ87 (assembly GCF_049445795.1). Lineage (NCBI taxonomy): Bacteria > Pseudomonadati > Bacteroidota > Cytophagia > Cytophagales > Spirosomataceae > Larkinella > Larkinella sp. VNQ87. The sequence continues at coordinate 177,012 of NZ_JBMSDT010000015.1, read as the reverse complement.
TGGCGAACCGGTAAACATCTCGCCGGACGCCATTTTCAGGCCAAACGTGCGGATAAAGTCTTTTTCAACCCGCATCCGGGTGACGATAAACATGCTGTTTTTGGGTTTGCCGTCCCAGTCGGTATCGCCGGTCGTGTTGCCCATGTTGATCATGCTGTTGTTCGAGCCCGTGACGCTGCGAATGCTGGGGTCGCGCGCGAGTTCGGCCTTTATGGCCTCGTAGTGCTTCGACATCTCCTCGGTCATCCAGAACGCAAAGGTGTTCTCCCGGTCGTAGCCCAGGTTTCGGTCGCGCATGAATTTCAACTGGCTCCCGATGATGATCGTGCCGACAATCAGGGCTGTTGAAAAAGCGAATTGGGTCACCACCAGCGTCTGCCGAAACCGCCCGCCCTGGCTGCCGGTCGATAACTTGCCGCGCAAAACTCTCAGAGGTTCGAACGACGACAGCACCAGCGCCGGGTAAAGACCGGCCACGGCCAGCGTAAACGCCAGCGCCCCGACCAGCACCAGCCACACCTCGGGATCGGCCAGCGAGAAGGGCTGCGTTTTGCCGGTCAGTTCGTGGTAGATCGATTCCAGGCTTTTGATCAGACCGATCGCCAGCGTTAGCGCTACCACAAAAATCAGCAGCGATTCGGCCAGAAACTGCCCGATGAGGTGCTCGCGCCCCGCGCCCACCACTTTTCGAACGCTCACTTCTTTGGCCCGTTGCGTGGCCCGGGCCGTCGCCAGGTTGACGTAGTTGATACAGCCTATCGCCAGCAGAATCAGCGCGACAATGCCCATCATTTTCACTTGCTGCATGGCCGCTGGCGTGCCGTCGGGCCGGTACAGGTGAATGTCTTTCAGCGGTTGCAGCCGGTAAACCGTCACCTGGTCGTACTTGTTGCGGGCGTGGTGAACGTCATTCAGCGTTTTCTCAATCCGGCTCAGATCAGCGCGCGGATCGACCCGGAAAAAAGTCTGGGTGCCCCAGTTACCCCAGTCCGAATCCATGGATTGCCAGTAGTCGTTGGGTTGGTAACTTTTGGCAACTAGTTCCAGCGGAAACAGCAGGTTGCACCGGATGCTGGAGTTGTCCGGGAAGTCGCGAATAATCCCGCTAACGACATAATTCTGTTTTTTCGGCACCGAATACAGCACTTTGCCCACCGCATCGGTCTGCCCGAAGTACTTCAAAGCGGCCGATTCCGTCAAGACTACCGATTGCAAATCCGGAAATGGCTTGGCTCGATCTCCCCGCGTCCATTCGAAATCGAAAAAGGTAAAAAACTGTGGATCGACGTAGACCGCTTTTTCCTCGACCAGCGTTTTTTCCTGCACCTTAAAGGGCGATAGATCGTAATTCCCGACAATCCGCACGGCGTCTTCCACGTTGGGCATCTGCTGCCGGGCGTACGAAGCCACCGGCGCGACGATCTGGCCCGAAAATTCCTGCGAGGTGCCCGAGCCAAACCCGCCGTTGACGCGGTAAATCCGATCGGCCTGCGAGTGAAACCGGTCGTAGATCAGTTCGTCTTTCACCCACCACAGCAGCAGAATGCCGATGCCGAGCGCCATCGCCAGCCCGCCGATGTTGATGGCCGAATACCCTTTGTTGTTCCACAGCCCGCGCCAGGCGGTTTTGACGTAATTCCGGATCATAATTCATTTAATTATGAGTTATGAAATATGAGTTATGAATTAGCTGACGCGTTCAATTCAATTGAGGCAGCTTAACTCTTAACTCATCATTCTTCATTCCGAGCGCAGCGAGGTCACCGGATTCATCAGAGCCGCTTTGACGGATTGAAACGAAACCGTCAGCAGGGCGATCAGCAGCACCACAACAAATGGCAGCACGAACAGCCACCATTGCACTTCCGATTTGAACGCGTACCCCTGCAACCACTGACTCACAGCATACCAGGCCAGTGGCGTCGCCACGACGCAGGCAATCAACACCAGCAACGCAAACTCTTTGTACAACATCTGCACAATTTCGAACACCGACGCACCCAGCACCTTCCGGATGCCGATTTCCTTCGTCCGCTGGGCCGTGGTAAACGACGCCAGCCCGAACAGCCCCAGACAGGCCACCAGAATCGCTAAACCCGTGAACAGGCCAAAAACCTGCCCAAACCGCTGGTCGGCCTGGTATTGCGCGTTGAAATGCTCATCCAGAAAAAAGTACTCGAACGGGTTGCCGGGAAAAAACCGGTTCCACTCGGTGCGGAGCGTGGCCAGGGTGCTTTGAAGCTGACTCGTCGCCAGTTTTACCGAAAAGTAGCCCCGCACATCCGGAATCAGGCGCAAAATCAGGGGTTCATAGGCATCCCGCAGCGACTGCTGGTGGAAATTATCGGTCACGCCCACGATGGTGAAGATGTCGCCCCAGAAATCAATTTCTTTTCCGATGGCGTCGGCCGGATTGGTGAATCCCAGTTGCCGAATGGCCATTTTATTGAAAATAACCGCTTTCTTCTCCAGGCCGTATTCTTTCGAGAAATCACGCCCGGCAATGAGTTTCAGGTCGAAGGTTTTCAGAAAGTCGTAATCGACGGCAATCACCCGGTATTGGCTTCCCTTGCTCACGTCGGTGCCTTTGAGTCGAATGCCCCCCGCATTCCAGTCCGACGCCTGACCGGGCACCACCGACGACGCAGCAATGTGGCGAATGGCCGGCTGCCGCAGCAGTTCGTCCTTGAAAGCTACCATTTGCCGCATAAACGTCGAATCCTTCTTGATAATCGGCGGGTTGATCACCAGCGTCTGGTCGATGCTCAGACCCAGGCTTTGTTCGCGCATGAACTGAATCTGCCGAAAAACCGCCAGCGTCCCGACCAGCAAAAATAGCGAAGCCGCAAACTGAAACACGACCAGCGATTTCCGTAAAACCGTCCCTTGACGCGAGGTGATTAGCTTGCCTTTCAAGACCGTCACCGGCTGGAAACCCGACAGCACGAAAGCCGGATACAAGCCTGAGAAGAAGCTTCCGACCACAAACAGCGTTCCCAACGCCAGCCAGAAGGTGCCGCTGCCGAGCAGTGACAGGCTCAGGTGTTGCCCCGACAATTGGTTGAAAAACGGCATCGCGACGGCCACCAGCACCAGGGCCAGCACGACGGACAGCCCGTTGAGCAACACGGATTCGATCAGAAATTGACGGACAAGTTGGCCCCGTTGCGACCCGACGGTTTTCCGAATGCCGACTTCCTTCGCCCGGTTGATGGCCCGGGCCGTCGCCAGATTGATGTAGTTGACCCACGCAATGACCACGATGAAAAAGGCAATGCCCAACAGCAGATAAACTGTATTGCCGTCGCCGTTGGGTTCGGCTTCTTCCATCAGGTGCGAATAGAGGTGAATGTCTTGCAGCGGCTGGAGTGTGTAGACCGCGCCGGCATCGTATTTTTTAAGTTCGGCCCCGATGGTTTTCTCGATGTAGGGCACAAACTTGGCTTCGAGCGCTTTGGGGTCGGCATCGGGGCGCAGGAGCAGGTACGACAGCGCGCCGTCCCATAACCAGCCATTATCCGGGTTGTTGTCTGGCCCCATTTCCTGGATAAAGGTCCGATGCGGAATCAGCAAGTCGGCGTGTAAATGCGTGTTAGCGGGCATGTCCTGGTACACCCCGGTTACTTTCACCGCTTTTTCCTGATTGAGCCGGATGGTTTTGCCGAGCGGGTCCTGGTTGCCAAACAACCGCCGGGCCACCGATTCCGACAGGGCCACGGTATTGGGTTCGGCCAGCACCGTAGCCGGATCACCGGCTAAAAGCGGGTAGGAAAAAATCTTGAAGAACGATTCACTCGCGACAAACACCCGCTCCACTTTCAGGCTTTTCTCACCGTAATCGGCAATCAGCGCCCGGCGTTTCAGCACCTTCACGTAATCCTCGACTTCAGGAAACGCGGCTTTGAACGAATTACCGGCAGCCTGCGCACCCCCGGCCCACTGCGTACTCAGCTTGCCTTTGTCGTACCGATCCTGCTTGACGCGGTAAATCCGGTCGGCTTTCGTATGAAACCGGTCGTAGCTAAGTTCAAAATCGACGTATTGCAGAATCAAAAGACAGGCGGCAATACCAATTGCCAGTCCGACAATGTTGATGGCCGAAAAAACCCTGTGCCGCACCAGGTTCCGGAAAGCGATTTTAAAGTAGTTCGTTAGCATGTTGTTTAGGGTTAGTCTGAACCTGGATTACGCGGATTAAAGGATTGACTAAGAGAGCTACCGCAATCTCTTACATCTATATATCCTGTTTAATCCTTTAATCCGCGTAATCCGGGTTCTGATTCATTCCGACCGCAGCGAGGTCACCGGATTCATCAGAGCCGCTTTGATGCTTTGGAAACTGACCGTGGCGAAGGCAATCAGGACGGCGAGTAAACCGGCCAGCGCAAACACCCACCATTCGATGGTGATTTTGAAGGCGTATTCCTCCAGCCACTGCGCCATCATCCACCAGGCCACGGGCGTCGCCAGCACAATGCCGACCAACACCAGCTTCAGGAAGTCTTTCGACAACAGCGCCACGATGCTGCCGACGCTGGCTCCCAACGCTTTCCGAACGCCGATCTCCTTCGTCCGCTGCGCCATCATCATGACGGCAATCGCGAACAGGCCCATGCACGACAGCAGAATAGCGACGCTGGCGGCACTGATGAACATCTTCGACATGCGCTCTTCCGACTGATACTGACGGTCGGTATTTTCATCCAGAAAACTGCCCTGGAACTCGGTTTTGGGAGCCACTTCTTCCCAGGCAGTTTTCAGAATGGCCATCGTGGCCGGGACATTATCCGGCGCAATTTTGACCAGAATATAGCCAATCGGCCAGTCGTGACTGATGAGCAAGGTGTTGGGCTGAATCGCTTTCTTGAGCGATTCGTGGTGGTAATCTTTCACGACGCCGATGACCTGCAACGGCGGTTCGCCATCGTTGACGTTGAGCAGGGTACCAACCGGGTTTTTCTCGCCCAGTTCTTTCGCCATCGTTTCGTTGATGATGACGCTCGTGGTGCTGTCGGTGGCATACAGCCGCGAGAAATCACGACCGGCCAACAGCTTGATATCGAGGGTTTTGAGGTAATCGTAATCGACGGGTTGCCAGTGGCTGCGGATGGTGCGGTTTTTATGATCAAAACCGACAATGGATGTGTAGCTTGAGCCATCCAGTCCCCGTCCGAAGTTTTTGTAAGCGCCGGTCACACTCAGGACACGGGTTTGCTGGGTCAGTTTGTCCCGAAACCGGTTCAGCACCTGCCGCCCGTCGAGCCGACTCCCCACCGGAATGCTGATCACCTGGCTTTCGTTGTAGCCCAGCGGCATGTTCCGCAGAAAATTGACCTGCTGCCAGGCAATCATCGTGCAGCCAATCAGGAAGGTGGCAATGGCAAATTGCACAATCAGCAGCGTATTTCGCACACCACCGGTTTTGCCCAGCGACACTTTTCCTTTAAGGATTTGGATGGTGTTCAGCCTGGACACAAACAGGGCCGGGTACCCGCCCGCGACGAAGGTGATGAGCAGAAACACGAGCACCATCGAAACCGTCAGACCGGGAGCAAACAACGAACTCAGAGAAGACTTGCTTCGAAAGATGGCGTTGAACTGCTCAAGCAGCAACACGGCCAGCAAACTACCCAGCAACAGGGCAATCAGACAGAGAATGAAGGCTTCACCCCAAAACTGGAAAACCAGTTGTTGCTTCAGTGCGCCCAGTACCTTCCGCATCCCGACCTCGCGGGAGCGCGTCAGGGAACGAGCCGTGGAAAGATTAATGAAATTGATGCAGGCAATCAGGACAATAAAACCGGCTACCACCAGCAGCAAAACCGGGTAGGACTTCTTAACCGCTGCCACGTTGCCTCCTCCAACTTCCGTGTCAAAATGCAGATCGCGCATCGGCAGCAACCGCAGGCTGATCAAGTCGCCGTTTTCGTCGGGCTGACCGCCGTCGCGTTTCAGGTTTCGGATGGAGCCATCGTAGTACTTGGGGACAAACGTCCGAAGCCGTTGTTCGAAGGTGGCTTCAGTGATTTTTTTATCAAGCTGGACGTACACCGAATGAAACTGGTTATCCCACCGATCCTTATTGATCTGGTATTCCGGATACGCTTCAAACCGGGCCAGGATGTCGTATTTGATGCTTGAATTCTCGGGCGCATCGGCAATGATGCCCGAAACGACGAACGGTTTCCAGTTTCCTTCCAGTCGCAGCAGCAGCGTTTTCCCGACCGGATCAGCCGAGCCAAAAACCGCCTGGGCCGTGCTCTCACTAACGACGATGTTGCTCAAACTACTCAGAACCGAACCCGGATTTCCCTTCCGCAACGGGAACGAAAACATGTCAAAGAAATCAGGATCGACAAACCGGATGCTTTTGTCGAACTCCTTCTCATTATACTGAACCGCTCCACCCCCGTCGACCATCCGGGTGATGTGGGCAATCTCCGGCAGAAATTCTTTCCGGAGCGCCGGAGCCAGCGGTGCAGGCATGGTAGCTCCTTTGTTCGTTGGCCCCGTCTGGTCATAGACGAGGTACAAGTGCTCCTGGTTGACGTGAAAATCGTCGAATGAGAACTGGGTCCAGGCCGTCAGAAACAGCAATAGGCAGCTTGCAAAAGCTACCGACATGCCAATGACATTGACCAGCGCGAACGTTTTGTGTTTCCACAAATTCCGCAGCGCAATTTTAACGTAATTGAGCACCATGAGAACGAGAAGTAAAGCGAACGGAAACGACTAGCTGGCTAACGCCCGGACGTAATCGATCAGCGTCCGTGTCGGAAGACGACAAGCTGACCGCTGGCATTCTTTGCCTTTCGGCACGTATTGTTTCACCTTCCGGTGCGCCGAAAACAGGTTGTGCGGATGCCCCATCGCCGAAGCCGACAGATGCGCCACACAGACAAACAGAACGAACAGGATCAGCTTTTTCATAAGTATTAAAACCGTCTTGAACCCAGATTCCACGGATTAAAGGATTAACTAAGATCTAAAATGATGATTGCGGTAGCTATCTTGTTAATCCATTAATCTGCGTAATCCAGGTTCAGACGTTAGACGTGGAAATTCTCGGTCACGATTTTCCCATCGAAGAGGTTGACAATCCGGTGGGCGAAACCCGCATCGTACGGGGAGTGCGTCACCATGATGATGGTGGTGCCTTCGTTGTTGAGCTGATTCAACAGCTTCATTACTTCCTCGCCGTTGGTCGAGTCGAGGTTACCGGTCGGTTCATCGGCCAGGATCATCTTGGGTTTGGCGACAACCGCCCGGGCAATGGCCGTCCGTTGCTGCTGCCCTCCCGAGAGTTGCTGCGGAAAGTGATTGCGCCGGTGCATGATGTTCATCCGTTCCAGCACTTCTTCCACGGCTTTCTTCCGTTCGTCGGCGGGTGTTTTCAGGTACAGCAGCGGCAATTCGACGTTTTCGTAAACCGTCAGTTCATCGATCAGGTTAAAGCTCTGAAACACAAACCCGATGGAGCCTTTCCGCAACTGCGCCCGCTGGCGTTCCGACATCTTCGACACCTCCGTGCCGTAGAAGTGGTACTCACCATCCGACGGATTGTCCAACAGGCCCAGGATGTTCAGCAGCGTGGATTTTCCACAGCCGGACGGGCCCATCATGGCCACAAATTCGCCATCCTTGACATCCATGGAGATTCCATGCAGCGCGGTGGTTTCGACTTCTTCCGTCGCAAAAACTTTTTGTAGGTTTACAGTACGTATCATATGGGTCTGACTGGTTTCTGGTTATTCTCTGATTGACTCTGATTTTCCCTGATTAACTCTGTGTAACAGCTACAATCGTTATTCCACAGGGTTGATCAGAGAAAATCAGCGTTAATCAGGAGTTTAAAATTCAAGGACTTCGTTATCGCCAAAGTTTTCGTAAGACGAGGTGATGACCTGATCGCCCGGTTCGAGGCCGGTCAGCACTTCGAAATACTCGGGGTTTTTGCGGCCCAGCGTAATGCTCCGTTTCACGGCCCGGTTGCCGGCTTTGTCCACCACGTAGACCCAGTTGCCACCCGTGTCGGAGAAGAAACCGCCCACCGGCAGCAGCGTCGCTTTTGAGGCTTTGCCAAGTTCCAGTTGAATTGGCGTTGATTGTCCGCGTTTGATCCCGGCCGGAGCGCCTTTTGTAAATACCATGTCCACCTCAAACCGCCCGTTGCGCACTTCCGGATAAACCCGGGTGATCTGCAATTCGTGCGTGCCGCCGTTGTATTCGAAGGTTCCTTTCAGACCCGCAAAGATGCGGCTGTTGTAGTGTTCGTCGATGCCGACGCGCATTTTAAACCCGTTCAGGTCGTCGATCTGGCCGATGTTCTGCCCCTGGTTAATGTTGGAACCAACTTCCACGTCCATCGACGACAATTGACCCGAAACCGGCGCTTTCACCACGAGGTTATTCAGCGTTTGTTGCCAGAGAGCCACGTTTTTCTGCGTCCGTGCCAGCGTTTCTTCCAACTGCTTGATCTGGATCAGCGAGTTTTCTTGCTGATATTTCTGCGATTCCACCTCAATTTTTCGTTGCTCCACCAGCCGGTCGTAATCCCGCTTGGCGGTCAGGTAGTCCTGTTCGGGAATCGCCTTATCTTTATACAGTTTGGACTGCCGGTCAAAAGCGTCTTTGGCTTTATCAAGCTGAAAATCCAGGTCCGACAGTGATTTTTGCAGCGTGTAGCGTTCGACGCGCAGCCGTTGCCGGGTGTTTTGCAGATCGTTCACCAGGCGGTTGGCTTCCGTTTCCGATTGTAGGAAGTTAAGCCGCAGATTCTGGTTTTCGAGCCGGAGCAATACCTCGCCCTGTTTCACCATCGCACCGCCTTCCACCAGCTTTTCGGTAACGTAGCCCCCGGCGATAGCATCGAGCCGAATGGTTTTCAGCGGCTGCACCACCCCGGTCACGACAATGAAATCGTCAAACGTACCGGTTGAAACCGTTGAAATGGTAATCTTATCTTTCTCGACGTTCAGTTTTGAACGATGATCAGCCCATATAAAATTATACACCAGCAACCCCACCAGCGCTACCCCACCAACTGCGAGTGCAATCCGCTGGTTCGTCCAAAATCGTTTAGGCAATACGCGATCCATTACTTCTAAAATTGTTATTGGTAGAATATCGAAACCCGAATGATTTTTTGCCGATCGATGGCGATGGGCCGTCCATCATCCGTTGTCCAGATAATGCCAATTGACGTGCCAGTAATTTACCACTCTTGATAATCAATGAGTTATCCGTAAATTTAACGCAATTTCCTGTCCGCATGTGGACAGGTTTTGTCCGAAAGCGGACACGGACAAACTCAACGTCTTTTTTAGGCAAAAACCGCCTGTGTAAGCCGTTTTGCAGCCTTGCATCAGACTGCCTATATTTAGGAACTAAAACGGTCGTTCCGGCCCCTGCAACCCTGCGGTTTCTATCACCGTCCTTTACGTATTATGTCGAAAATTCTGATTATCGACGATGACGTCGATGTGCTGAGCGCAGCTAAATTATTGCTCAAACGCCATTATCCCCAGGTTGATATTGAGAAAAATCCCGAACGGATTCCCTTTCTGATTACTAACGGCAATTATGATCTGGTGCTGCTCGACATGAATTTCCAGCGCGACAACAGCAGCGGTCGCGAGGGCTTTTTGTGGCTTGATCGCATTCTGGATATTAAACCCACGACAGCGGTGGTGCTAATTACGGCCTACGGCGATGTCGAAATGGCCGTTCGGGCCATCAAAGCCGGTGCGCGGGATTTCGTGCTGAAACCGTGGGAAAATGATAAACTGCTGGCCACGCTGCACAGCGCGCTGGAAGGAAGCGCAGGGCAGGGGGCCAAGGGCGCGGGGCAAGGGGCCGGGGGCATTACGTCGGACGGATCGGCCCTACGCCCCAAGCCCAATGCCCCAGGCTCCTACATCGCCGTCAGCCCGGCCATGCGCCAGGTGTTTGCCACCATCGAGCGCGTGGCCGAAACCGACGCCAACGTGCTGATTCTGGGCGAAAACGGAACCGGGAAAGACGTGGTGGCCCGGGCGCTGCACCAGCGGTCGCTCCGGCGCGACAAACCGTTCGTCAGCGTCGACCTCGGGGCGCTGAGCGACAGTTTGTTCGAAAGCGAACTGTTCGGTCACGTCAAAGGTGCCTTTACCGACGCCCGCGAAGACCGCGCCGGACGGTTTGAAGAAGCCCAGGGCGGCACCATTTTCCTGGACGAGATTGGCAACATTTCGCTCCCGCAGCAGGCCAAGCTCCTGACGGTTTTGCAACAGCGGGTCGTGACGCGCGTCGGGTCCAATAAATCCAAAAACATCGATGTCCGGCTCATTTGTGCGACCAACTCGCCCATTTACCAGCACGTCAGCGACCGCTCGTTCCGGCAGGATTTGCTGTACCGGATCAACACCATCGAGATTCACATTCCGCCCCTGCGCGAGCGGTCGGAAGACATCATTCCACTGGCCGATCATTTTCTGAAGCAATACCGGAAGCAGTACAACCGCAAGGTAGCGTCGATCAGTCCGGCGCTGGCGCGGCAATTGCAGCAATACCGCTGGCCGGGCAACGTTCGGGAGCTACAGCACGCCATCGAACGGGCCGTCATTCTGGCGCAGGGCAACGTACTCGAACCGGAAGACTTTTACTTCGGCACCAGCACACCGGCCGCCATCCCAACCGATAAAGAACTGCCGTTCCAGGAAAACCTTCAGATTGAAGACATGGAGAAGAAAATGATCCAGCAGGCGATGCAGAAATACCACGGCAACATCACCGACATCGCCCGCGAACTCGGCTTGTCGCGGCAGGCCCTGTACCGGCGTCTGGAGAAATACGGATTATAGATTATGAAACGATTTGCCACCGGGCTGTTTATACGCATTTCCCTTATTTTGGTTACCTGTCTGCTGATTGCCTATGCCTGGTGGAAGGTTCCGGCCAGCCGGTCGTTGCTGGTCGGGGTCGGGATTATTTTGCTGACCATTGAAACCGCTAACCTGCACCGCTACATCACCAGCCTCAACCGCAAACTAACCCGGTTTATGGAGTCGGTGCGGTATTCGGATTTTGCAGTCGCTTTCAAAGCCGACAACGAACTGGGGCCGAGTTTTAAGGAACTCAACCAGCAATTCAACGAAGTACTGGAAGCCTTCCGACAGGCCCGGGCGGAGAAAGAAGCCAATCTGCACTACCTCAACACGATTGTCCAGCAGGTCAGCGTCGGGTTGATTTCGTTCGATCTGGCCGGGAATGTCGAGATGAGCAATCAGGCCGCCCTGCGTTTGCTGGGCATTTACCGGCTTCGTCACCTCAGCGATTTGCAGACCGTTCATGCCGGTTTGTACGAGATCCTGACCGCAACGCCGAGCAGCACGCCCGCCATTTACCAGACCAGTTTTGAGCAGGAACTCTCCGTGCGTTGCGCGGCCGTTAGCCTGCGGGGCCGCCCGGTGACCGTAGCGTCAATTCAAAACATCCGTTCGGAGCTTCAGCAAAAGGAACTGGAAGCGTGGCAGAACCTGACGAAAGTGCTGCGGCACGAAATCATGAACTCCGTCACGCCGATTGTCTCGCTGGTTGGCACGATGCAGCAGATTGTCAATACCGAGCTGGCCGGGGCCGATCAGGAAGCCGTCAACGACCTGCGCGAAGCCCTGACGACTATCGAACACCGGGGCCGGGGCATCATGCGGTTTGTCGATGCCTACCGCAACTTTACGGCCATTCCGCAACCGCGCCTGGCCGAAATTTCCGTCGAGAACCTGCTCAAAAACGTCATCGCCCTGGTGCAGACCGAGTTGCAGCAGCGCCACATTATCTTGCAGGCACCCCCGGTTCCGTCGTACCTGATGATTTTCGCCGACGCCGGACAGATCGAAATGGTGCTGATCAACCTGATCAAGAACGCGATGGAAAGCCTGGAAGGACACCGCAAGCCTAAGCTCAAACTCGAAGTCAAAAGCCAGGACAACCGCCTGATCATTTACGTCAGCGACAACGGGCCAGGCATCGAACCCGAAGCCATCGAGAAGATTTTCATTCCGTTTTATACGACCAAAAAAAACGGCTCCGGCATCGGGTTGAGCCTGTCGCGCCAGATTATGCAGTTGCACAACGGGCAGTTGAAAGTCACTTCGACACCGGGACAGGGCAGCACGTTTTCTATGATTTTTTAGAAAATTCCCGTCACTTGAATCCAAACAGTAACGGGAATAAAAACGCCACCACTGCCGTCCATCCGCTGTAAATTGGCAGGAATACGGCCATCGACCGGCCCACCAGCGCTAGGTCAGATTTCCGCGTCAGCGCCCCCAGAAGCCGAAAACTCATCACCAGCAGATGGCTGAGCATCAACCCATTCGCCCCCAAGACGGCGGCCCGGTTCGGCGTAAGTCCCCATTCGGCAATCCGGAACAGAACGGCCGACAGGGCAATACCATTTACTAAAACCGTTACCGCCGACAACAGAAAAAGGATCAGGAGTTGGGTGCGGGTTTTGTCGCCGGAAGCGCTCCCGGCCACCGAGAAAAAAATGAGGGCCATTACGCCGACCAACAGCACATTGAACAGTAACAGGAATTCCCGATCCTGGTATGGGTTCTTCCCCGAAAAAACCGTTGCGCCCAGATACACCACCAGCATCACCAGCACAATCGGGCTGAACAAATTAGCAATCAGGGGTGAAACCCGGTTAACAATGGCGGGCTGTGTCTGGGTCAGGAAGGTGGCCACGATGGGCACAGCCGCTAGTCCGCTCACGGCGATGTAGTTGAAGTAAAACTCTTCAATTTTCCAGCCAATCAGTCCGAATAACCCAATAGTGATGGCCGTCACCAAACCACCCGCAATCAGCAGCAATGCCGCCATCACCGCCAGATCGCCGTTATACCGCAGAAATCCCAGCCAGTTGACTCCCTCTTTCGGCCTTCCCCCGCCGTAGGCAAAGCCCAGCAGCGACCACAACCACAACGGCAAGTGAATGCACGACAGGTTCAGCGTATCATCGGGCTTGCCCTGCGGCAGCCAATTGATGAAGACAATCGCAACCAGGACGCAGCCCGCCAGCCAGGCCCCGGTTTGCGAAGCAATCTTGTTTTTCCAGACAAAATAGGCAATCAGGAGCGGGAAGACGATGAACCCCACATTCCGGGTGAAAAAAAACTCCTTGTCCAGCGAAAACATCTCCGGCAGTTTGGTCAGCAGCCCCGCCAGCAGCGATGCGCCCACCACCCAGACCCGATCCTGAGCAGTGCCCCAGGCCCGTTCTTCGTGGTCGTAATTCAATCGTTGATACCACCCCTCGGCCAGCGGGTTGTCCCGCAGTTGGGGATACAGTGCGTTGAAAACCGCCTTGAACGTCGGTTTGTTGGTCCGGTACAACGTTTCGAGTTGCCGGGGATTGTCGATGTTGACCAGGATATCGTCGCGCATAACAAGGAATTAAATCTATAGAAAGAACTTTGTAATTCAAAGTTAAAAATATTTTTCAATGTACAAGAGCTCCCCGAAAAAAAAATTAGCGGTTCTTCCCTACCCTGTTAGCGGTCGAAACCCTGTTAGCGGTCGAAGACCCTGACAGCGGTTTTCGCTTATAAAAATCGGTTTCAGTTCCGGGCCCAGAGAATAAAATCCGTCTTGGGCGCTTCGGTTAGTTGCGGCCGAATAAGCTGCACAATTTGCCCCCGGTGGTAAGCCGCGTGGTGACTCATATGCGTCAGGATGTCGATCAGCGGATTCGCAAACGGCTGGCCCGTCGTGGTGGCATACGCAATCGGGCGGCTCAGGTTGTCGTCCGTCTCGTTTTCCAGAAACCGCTTTAAACGGTCGAAATTCCGGTCGGAAGTTTCGGCCATCCAGGCAATCGGAATGTCCTCCCAAACGGCTACGTAACTGACCTCGCCCAAAATCCGCGCCAGCCAGATCTGTTGCGCCGACAGAATATGCCCCATCAGATCGATGGCCCGCTGCGGAGGAGTCGGGACGTTTTCCAGCGCGTCGATGACGGCCCGGTTGGCCCATTGTTCGTAATCGACCAGCCGAATCAGATAACTTTTCATTCAGACAAGAGAGGAATTCTTGCAAAATCAACGTACTATCCAGCATCTTTTTCATCGGACGACCTTCCACCTACCGGTTTGTCGGCTTCAGGGCGTTGCCAGAATCGTCGCCAGGGTCGACGAAGGTCCCCGGCGAATGGCTTCGTACAAGGCATCGGCCACGTTCGTCCGCACGTTCAGTGTAATGAGCTTGGTGTGGCTCCGGCTGGGGTACACCCGATTCGACATGAAGACGTATGAGAGGTTATACTGCGGATCGATCCAGGTGAACGTTCCGGTAAAACCGGAGTGTCCGAAGCTCTGCGGACTGGCGTAGCGGGGCGCATTCCCGGAATACTTGAACGACGGTTTGTCGAAGCCGATGCCCCGACGACTGCCTTTCTCCGGGAATTGATAGCGGGTAAACTCTGTGATTGTTTCGGGGCTAATAAATTGCTTTCCACCGTAATAGCCTTTCTGCAAATACATCTGGACCAGCTTCATCAAATCGTTCGAGGTACCAAACAAACCGGCATGCCCCGACACCCCGCCGAGCATGGCCGCTCCTTCGTCGTGGACCCGGCCCCAAACCAGTGTTTTTCGGAACACCGAGTCGTATTCAGTCGGCACCATGCGCGGCAACGGATAAAACCGCATCGGGTTAAAGGTCAGCGTCGTAGCGCCCAACGGTTCATAGATGTTCTGTTTGAGGTAGTCTTCGAACTTCTGATCGGTCATTTTCTCGACAATCTGCGGATACAGAATAAACGACAGATCGCTGTACACATAATCCTTTTTAGCGCTCACCGGCGAATCGCGGATCGTTTCGAAGATGGTTTTCCGGTACCGGCGGTGCATAAACAGGTTATCGGTAATCTCTACTTTGTAGGGTCCGTGTTTTTCCTCGCTGAATGTCTTTTCTTTCCAGGTACCATCTGGATTTTTCGTCGCTGTCCAGAACGCGATCGACGCCTTCAAACCCGCCTGATGCGTCAGAACGTCGCGCCAAATGAGATTGGCTTTGTTGGAATTTTTAAAATCCGGCAGGTACGTCGCCATTGTCGCATCCAGGTTAAACTTGCCTTCATCGACCAGGCGCATCAGTGCCAGCGTCGAGGTGCTGATTTTGGTCACCGATGCCAGATCGAATAGGTCGTCCAGTTTGGTCGGCGTCAGTCCTTCGTAGGTGTGCGTTCCGTAGGCTTTGCGGAAAATTACTTTGCCGTCCTTCGCCATCTGCACCACCCCGCCGGGCGTCGCTTTCTCGGCGATGGCTACCTGCATCAGCGAGTCGATTTTGGCCGTCAGAAAATACGAATCGACGCCTACCTCTTCCGGAATCGTGTACTTCAGCCGCCCGATCGACGAGGTGGCAATCCCGTCGTTGAGCTTGTATTGCTCGTTTACTGTGACCGGCAGCTTGCCTTTTGCCGGAATGGCCCCAAAAATCAGTTGGGCCGCCAGTTCTTCTGTGGCCTGGGTCAACTGGTAACCCATCACCAGGCCCCGCGCCTTGTCCAGTCCTTCGAGTTTGGCGAGTGCGTACGGGTTCCCAAAAACCGTCACGACGGCTTTCCCGGTTTCGCACAGTTCTTTCAGCAGGGCCACGGTTTTGGGCGTCACGCCGTACTGCACCGCCGGGCGGATGTTGCTCAGATGGACGCCCACCAGCAGCAGATCATATTGCTTCAGGTCGTTCCGAATCCGTTCGAGGGTCGTATCGGCCGTGGTAGCTGCGATGTTATACGAATCGACCGTCGTGTAATTAGCCAGCATTTTCTGGAAATAGGTCTCTTGTGCGGCATCGAGCGACACCGACGCAAGGCGTTTCGTGCTGAGGTTGAGCAACGGAATCAGCGGTTCGCCCGAGGGTTCTTTGTCGTTTTTCAACACCGTCAGCGCTTCTTCGGTCAGGAGCCGGTTGATCAGCGTAGACGCCGGGTCGTTGAGATCCCGTACGAGATTCATCAAATCGACCGGTTTGTAGCGGTCCAGCCCCACCCAGGCTTTGGCCGCCAGCACTTTGCGGCAGCGGGCGTCGATGTCGGCCTGCGAAATCCGGCCATCGGCTACGGCCTGTTTCACCTCCGCAATGGCGCGCGGAATGTCGAGCGTGTATTCCAGTAAATCCATCCCGGCTTCGATGCCCATGCGGTCGGCAATGCCGGACGGATAGTATTTCATGACGCCCTTCATGTTCATGGCATCGGAAAAGATCAATCCGCCAAACCCTAATTCGCTTTTCAGCAGATCGGAAACCACCCGGCGCGAGAGGGTACTCGGCAGATTGGGCGTCGAATCGAGCGCCGGAATGTTCAGGTGCGCAATCATGACCCCTGCAGCCCCGGCATCAATCAGTTTCCGGAACGGATACAATTCGAGTTCGTCGAGTTGCTGACGGTTTTTTGAGATCAGGGGCAGGTCGTAGTGCGAATCCGTGCCGGTATCGCCGTGGCCGGGAAAGTGCTTCAGCGAGGTCAGCAGGCCGTTGTCCTGCATTCCTTTCATATACGCCAGCGCCTTGCGGGCCACCGACTCCTTGTCTTCGCCAAACGAGCGGAAGTTGATCACGGGGTTGTTCGGATTATTGTTCACATCGGCCACCGGCGCAAAATTGACGTGAATGCCCAGCCGACGGCTCTGACGGGCCACATCGGCGCCCATTTTATAGATCAGCGAGCCGGCAAACCGGTCGTCGCGGTCCTGAATGGCTCCCAGCGTCATCTGGTACGGAAACCGCACCGTGCTGTCGAGCCGCATGCCCAGCCCCCATTCGCCGTCGATGGCGATCAGCAGCGGCACTTTTGCCACGGTTTGCAGCCGGTTGGTCAGCCGGGCCTGCCGGATCGGGCCACCCTGAAAGAACACCACCCCGCCAATCTGGTGGGTCTGGACGAGCGCCATCAGCGAATCTTCGTACCCTTTGCTCCGGTTCGAAAAACCGGCCACCATGATCAGTTGCGAAATCCGCTGGTCGGGCGTCATGGCGTTGAACACCGAGTCCACCCAGCGCGGATTGGCTTTCAAAAACGACGGAACCGTTTGGGAATAAGCCGTCTGGAACGCGGTTACAAGACAAAGGATACTGATAAACAGGCGCTGACGAACGAAGACGTGCATAGGTTACAAAATCAAGGTTCAGCAAAATAACAAAATCAGAACCGAAATATGCTCAAATGCCTGCTTCAAATCTGCGATCAGCACCCGTACCTCCTTGAGTTGACCGAACGCATCATAACTGATGATGGCAGTGGGGGTCGGCACTAAACCGCTTTTAACGTATAAACATAAATGCCGCCAACATCCGATTGGTCTTTGGGTCCAATCAAATCTTTACTCACAATTTCAAACTTAGACTCGCGTAAATATCGCTCATACTGATCGCAGGAGAGTTTGAAGTCCCCCATGCCTTGTATACCAGACTCGAGAGCAGCCGTTTCCAACTGTACGAATCCGTCCGCTTCTTGCCCATAACGTTCGCGCGTTTTATCAATAATATGATTGTGGTAGGTGCGTAGTGCTTTTTCTCTGGCAAGACTATCTTCCTCATCGTAACTAGGTAAGAATTCATCACCAACGATAAACACACCACCTTCTTCAAGATTCTCTCTCACATTTTTAAAATACTTTCGTTTATCTTGCTTATTGATATGATGATCAGCAAAAGAAGAAAAAACGAATTTAAATTTACCGCGCGGATCAAATGTTCTACCATCCAGATTATAACATTCTACTACAGAATTTATAGTTTCATACTTAAACGTATTTTTCAATTTACCGTTTGCTGTAATTTTTGGAGCCCTATCACTACTACCATTTATACTGCTCATATTTTCAAGCAGTAAATGATAACAAGCCCAATCAATCTCAATAGCGACTATATTGATATTTTCAGTATTCAGCAACCGTTTTGTAAATATCCCGGTTCCAGCCCCCATCTCAAGCACACGGTTAGGAGTTGTTGTCTTTGTGGACATGTCCCTATAGATATTGATCATTCGTTCCATCATTTCAACAAAGTAGGCATGCTTTTCCTCATGAGCATGATATTCATGAATCGAAATGTAGGAGGACATTTCCACAGGCTTATTATTCAGCCTACTAATATTATTGAAAACTAGATCAAAGAAACTATTCTTCTTATCCTCATCGTCGAGGTCAAAACTATCATCTAACTCAATAGATTGATCTTTAATTTTTAAAAAAAGTTCATTCTGCTTCAGTAGTAGTTCTTCATCGTATGTAAACTTAATCGTTTTATATGAAGACCCCTTATCGTCGTATTTAGCGATCATGCTTGAATTAGGCGTGTTTATATCACCAACAATTGAAAAATCATAGGGATCTGCATCGTACAAATTGGATACGTATGAGTAGCTTATTACATAAATATTATATTTTTTTGCGTGTTTCTTCAACATAGGCAAATGGAAAAGCATCTGTTTTTGATTACGAAATGCAAAAATCCTTATGCTTTCACGGGTTGTATAATCAATAATTAAATCTCCCGTCTTTTCTGGCCAGAAATTCTCATCATTGTCAACAATTGAAATTGCTTTTGTCAAGGCATTGCGCCTATTCTCTAACAGTTTTGTCAAAAAAAATGGATAGAATATATGGGGAATGGAGATGGATAACTGAGACGTTTCAGACGATTTCTTTAGCTTCCGTATAAAATCTCTAATGTAATTAATCGTTATTTCTTTCAAATAAATATTATTGAGGATTGGATTGCTTTTTAGCAAACGGAATACTTGGTCAAGATCACGTTTCTCTCTAGCAATATCGTTGGCATGAGAATATTTTTTTTCTATTTCTGTATACCTTCCACTCAGGCTTTCCCAATGAATATTAAATGACCGTCTTAAATTTTCTTCTTTAATAAGAGAATTGCTTTTTTCCTTTAGATAAGTCAATAACTTAAATGTATCATCTTTTGAAGCAGATAACGCCTGAAAAGTAGCCAAGGGCGTCCGACTGATCAACTCAGACTTTACATGAAATAAATAAGGGCAAACTGACGACTTACCAACTTGCTTTGATATAGCCCCTGACTCAAAGTGTATCCAGGGCTCGTGTATGTTTTCTTCCGTAATAAATGCAATGCCGTAATTACATTCTTCCAAATTTTTAGCAATACTTTCATTCCAACGTTCACCCGCCTTGATATCATTTTCAGATATCCATAATTCTACATCCGTTAGTATTAGCTCAAATGTCTCTTTTAAGGCTTGCGCCAATTCTTTGCTCTGACGACCAGACCAGCTACAAAATACTTTCATGTTAAGGAAAGGGAATAGTTCTAAGCTAAGGTTTTCCTGGTAATAATACCTAATCTTTTCTTAGACACAAAGAATATCCTCATTTTAACATAAAGTAACTTTCTGATCATTTTTAACTTGGCCCACTTCGATGCTTTTTAGCCACCTGCGCCTTCTCACGCTGCTCTTTCTCGTAGGCTTCGCGGTGGCGTTTTTCGGCAGTCAGGTTGCGATACAGTCCGTTCAGGACGTAGATATCTTCTACTTCGTCAATCAGTCGGTGCAGCTGTTCGCGGATTTGGTCAATGTTCATCGTAAGCGGTTTTCAGTCTAGTGACTGAATAATTCATCCAATAAAATAATGTTTGTGTACCCTCTGGCACGAAGGCCGTCGACAAGCACTTTGTCGCGGGTGAGTAACGGAAAATCAAATTCAATAGTAGCAGCCAGATAAGGCATGTCTTCTTCGTCAACCTCTTTGCACAACTGAAATGCCGCAAGATGGCTGCGAAAAGAAATCAGAAAATTGGGTATGACCGTCAGCTTGGCGAACAGATCAAGGGTATACGCTTTCAGAGATTACGGAGTTTGTTTCGTTTTTTCACGAATGACATCCTGAAAACCTTGCAACTCGGTTAAAGCGTAATCAGGGGTGAAAAATCGGTTTTTTGCTGCCAGGGTAATATACTCTCGTTTTCCACTGATTAAACCACTGAAAATAACATTAGCGTCAATGATAAAATTACGTGGTAAAAAAACTGATTCTGTCATTAATGAGTATGGATGCCCGGGAAGTGTTTACTCAAAAGCTTCCGGTGGTAAGACATCTTTTAAAACCGTATTCTTATATTTTTCCCAAGCTCTAGCCCGTGCTTCTTTGGCTATTTCGTCGTAATCCAAACCAGCTTCATCCAGGTCGGTCTTTAGCTTCAAGGCTTTCAAACGCAATGCTTCCCAATCTAACTGCCGTTGAAACTGTTCCTGAACAGCTCGCAAGCCATATTCGGCAAGCAGTTCGTCATCAATTTTAAATTGTATGGTTGTCATAGCTATTTTTTTCAAAGATAACAAATTCCGACCGGCTTTGGCTCAGTGAAAAAAGAAGTACCCCAGCGCAATTCCGGCCAGCACGCCCGCCAGATCGGCGATCAAACCGGCGACGATGGCGTACCGGGTTTTCTTGATTCCGACCGAGCCGAAATACAGCGCCACGATGTAAAACGTGGTGTCGGCCGCGCCCTGGAAAATACAGGACAGCCGCCCCACGAACGAATCCGGCCCGAACTGCTTCATGGCGTCGATCATCAGCGCCCGCGACGCGCTGCCGCTCAAAGGCCGCATGAGGGCCACTGGCAAGGCATCCGTAAAATCGGTGTTCACGCCCGTCAGCCCGATCAGGTATTTCATGCCGTCGACAATGTAAGCCATCGCGCCCGAATTCCGTAAGGCGCTGATCGCCACCAGCATCCCGACCAGGTACGGAATAATCCGGACGGAGGTTTCAAAACCGCCTTTGGCCCCTTCGATAAACGCATCGAAAATATCCACTTTCTTGCGCATGGCCCCTAACAGAAATGCGACGATGATCACAAACAAGGTCACGTTGCCAACCACCTTGGACACCTGCTCGATTTCTTCCTTCGGCAACGACGATAGGTACCATAAAGCCAGCGCCAGAAACGTCGTAATGCCGCCCAGCCAGCCCATCACCAGTCCGTTGAACAGGTTGATGCGTTGCTTTAACGCTACAATGAACATGCTGAAAACCGTGGCCACATAGGTACCGATCAGGCAGGGAATGAAAATATCCGACGGATCTTTGGCCCCCAAAATGGCCCGCTGCGCCATGATGCCCAGCGGAATGATGGTCAGCCCGGAGGTGTGCAGTACCAGAAACATGATCTGCGCGTTGGAAGCCGTGTCTTTCTGCGGGTTCAGTTCCTGTAAACTTTGCATGGCCTTCAGGCCGAAGGGCGTGGCCGCGTTGTCCAGCCCGAGCATGTTGGCCGAAAAGTTCATGATCATCTGGCCGTTGGCCGGGTGGTTTTTCGGTACTTCCGGAAACAGCTTGTTGAAAAACGGGCCGATGATGCGCGCCAGAAAGTTGATGGCCCCGGCTTTTTCACCGATGTTGAGCAACCCCAGAAAAAACGTCATCACACCCGCCAGCGGCAGGGCAATGTCCATGACGGCGGTTTTCGACGAATCGAACAAACCCTCGACAATGGTCTTGAAGATTTCGGTATCGCCCAGAAAGATCAGTTTAAAGAGCGCAATCAGAAAGGCAATCAGAAAAAAAGCTACCCAAATGTAGTTGAGGGCCATAGTATGGGGGACACGTTATGCGTAGCAAAATAGCGGCTTTTTCGTTATTTCGCAACGAAACACCCTCTGATGCACTCTGATGTTCCCTGATCAACTCTGTGGAACAGTTGTTAATCAGAGTTCATCAGGGAACATCAGAGTTTATCCGGGTTTTTATAATGCGCTATACAGTTTTATTATTTTATTGGCTCCTGGCACAGGGGAAGTTGGAGCAGGCGATGATCCGGCAGGGCTTGGTGGATATTCAGAAGATCGATCCAAGCCTGCTGGTGGAACTGAAGTACTCGACCACCGATAACTTTGTCAAAAAAGACGTGTATGGCGATCTGACGAGGGCGTATTTGCAACCGATGGCGGCTCAGAAACTGGCAACCGCCAGCCGGGAATTACAGAAACGATGGCCCGACCTCCGGTTGCTCGTATACGACGCGACCCGCCCCCGCTCCGCCCAATGGGATTTGTGGAAAACGCTCAGTCACCTGCCCGTCAGCGAGCGGGGGAAGTACGTTTCCAACCCGCGCAATGGCTCGGTGCATAACTATGGCTGTGCGGTCGATCTGACCCTGGCGACCAAAACCGGAAAACCGCTCGACATGGGCACGCCCTTCGACTATTTTGGAGAACTGGCCTATCCGGCAAAAGAAGCGGAATTACTGAAAAAAGGGAAATTGACCGCCCAGCAGGTCGAAAACCGGCGGCTGCTGCGGTCGGTGATGCAAAAAGCCGGTTTTTCTTCGCTAAAAACCGAGTGGTGGCATTTTAACGCCGTTTCGCGGGCCGAGGCCAAACGACTTTACAAGATAGTCGAATAAGCCTCACACTTTTACTCGGCCAGCCCGGATCAGCCCGTGCTGATCATGCCGGAGCAATTGCTCGAAAAGCTGGACGGTGGCGGCTGCGTCGCCGTGGGCGCGGTGGCGGTTGCTGACCGGAATTTGCAGCGAACGGCACAGTTTCCCCAGGCTGTACGACGGCAGACCCGGAAAAATCCGGCGGCTCAACTGCACCGTACAGAGCCGGTGGCGCTCGAACGGCAGACCGATCCAGGTGAATTCTTTTTTCAGAAAACCGTAGTCGAACGGGGCATTGTGGGCTACAAAAACCGCCCCTTCCGTGACGCGGTCAATCTCGTGAGCGACATCGGCAAAGTCGGGGGCCGATTGCACCATCGCGTCCGAAATGCCGGTCATGCGGGCAATAAACGGCGGAATGGGGCAATGCGGATTAATTAACGAATGGAAGCTGTCCACAACCTCCACCCCATCGTACCGAAAAACCGCTACTTCTGTCAACCGGGTTGGCCCGCCGATCCCGCCCGTCGTCTCTACGTCAACAATTGAAAACATCGTTTCGCAAGATACAATTTTTTCCTTTTCAGGCAGTTCTTCGGGAAGGATCGGCCTAAAATCCGTTTTTAGTATAGCAGACCGCCCGAATCCGCTCTGCCTCAACCACCTGCCATGAACCGTCGCCAAGCACTGTCTTCTCTCGGGCTCCTGACCACCGGCCTTTCGGTGCCCGAACTTCCGGAAAATTACCAGCGAAAACGCGTCCTGCGCCTTGCTCACCTGACCGACATTCATATGATGCCACGCCCAAAAGCCGAAGTCGCGCTGGCGCAGTGCCTGCACCACCTGCAAGCCATGAAAGACCGACCAGCGTTTATTCTGAACGGGGGCGACGCCATTATGGACGCCCTTTCGCGGGATAAAAGCACCGTCCGGCGGCAATGGAATGTCTGGAACCGAATTCTTCAGCAGGAAAATTCGCTTCCCATCCATCATTGCATTGGCAATCACGACGTTTGGGGGTACAACGGCTCCCGGAAAGACCCTTTGTACGGAAAAGCCTGGGCTGTGGAGCAGTTGGGTCTGGCGCAGCGGTATTACAGCTTCGACCACAGCGGCTGGCATTTTGTGGTCCTCGACAGCACCCAGCCCACGCCCGAAGGAGGCTGGTACGTGGCCCGGATCGATGAGCCGCAGCGCGACTGGCTGGAGAATGATCTGCGGAAAACCGGCTCTAAAACGCCGGTGTTGATTCTGTCGCACATTCCGATTCTGTCGGCCTCAGTTCTGTACGACCGAAAGGTGCAGAAAAACGGCCATCGAGAGATTTCGGGCGGGTTGATGCACACCGACTCGACGGACCTCATCAAGCTATTTCATAAACGCCCAAACGTGAAGGTTTGCCTGAGCGGCCACACGCACCTGCTCGACCGGGTCGATTACAACGGCGTCACCTACCTCAACAACGGCGCGCTCAGTGGCGACTGGTGGGACAATTCGACTTACCACCACACCCGCGCCGGGTACGCCCTGATCGACCTGTTCGACGATGGCTGGGTGGAGCGGACGTATGTGGCCTATTAAAACCGGTAGCCTACCGTTTTTTGTAGAAATTATAAATAATCGACACCTGAAACGTCCGGTTGTAGTTTTCGACCACCGGATTACTGGAAACATTGTTCAGGCCGTGGATATAGCGCAGGTGCAGACTGAATTTTTCGGCCATATCCAGAAAGTCGTAGTGAGCGCCAACGGCAATCCCCAGATCGTTGCGCTTACCGGGGCCATTGGATTCGGGCGTGTTGAGCGCATAACTGAATTCCGGCCCGGCCTGCAAGACCAGCCCTTCCGTCGGTACCCAGCCGAGCAGAATTGGTACACTGAGGTAATTGAAGTTATTCCGAACGGTCAGCTCATTCGTTCCCAGCCGCCGGAGTGAACCCCCTTTAACGGAGTATAACACCTCGGGCTGAGCCACAAACCGTTTGTAGCGAAGCCGGTAGATGCCTCCCAGGTGGAAATCCGTTTTAAACCGTTCCACGGAATAAGGCGAAACGCCCTCCTGAACGGTTTTGGACGAGTTGGCTCCTACTTTAAGCCCAAATACGCCCTGAAGTTGAGCAAATGAAGAAAACGAAGCGAACAGAAACGCAATGAGTGCAAGTAACCTGATTTTCGACATACTGTTTTGAATCAATAAACCAATCGGCTCGCAGCCCGGCCGCGAACCGACAGACAAATAACGGCAGAATTCCGGTTATCTTACGGGTACAGCGTCAAGTTTCGGGGCATTTTCACAAATTTTAAGGTAGAGCCGCGATTAATCGCGGCTGTATGGACCAATGAATAGCGGCTGTATGGATCAATGAAATGAATCATTGTATAGAGACGCGATTAATCGCGTCTCTACCGGGCGCAAATCAATTCAATCGCGGATCGACCGGATAATGCGACAACACGCGGTATTGCCCCCCCATCTGCCGCAGAATGCCCCGCCAGAACTGGTCGGAAGGCGTATTGAGAATAAAGTTTGAATCGGCCTGGGCCACGATCCAGGAGTTTTTCGCCATTTCGTCGGCCAGTTGTCCGCCCGACCAGCCGGAATAGCCGACAAAAAACCGCACGTCGGTTTCCTTCACGGCCCCCGCGTTGATCAGTTGTCGCAGCCGGTCGAAATTGCCGCTCCAGTACAGGCCGTTCGGCAACGGGATCGATTCTTCGACCAGCCCACCGAGCCGGTGAATGTAATGCAGTGTATTCTGCTGCACCGGCCCACCCACGTAGAGCGAAAAGTCGTGGTACATTTCGTCGGTCAGCACGTCGTTCAGTTTCACCTGCGCGATCTGGTTCAGTACCAGTCCAAACGTGCCTTCGTCGTTATGGTCGCATACGAGTACGACGCTTCGTTCAAAATTCGGATCGCCCAGAAACGGTTCGGCGATCAGCAGACAGCCATTGGTAATCGGATGCGTTTCCATATTAGTATTCAGGTTGTGACGATGGTGAATGTAAACAATATATACGAATGATGCCGGAAATTCGTATTTGTCTCCCTGATTTCAATAACACAATCTTAATACCAGAAATCGCTTATTGCCATCGGGCGTTCCGAAATTTGATTTTTAGGCCCAGGCACCCGTTCTATGAGCAAATCTGAGTACTTTGTAAACAAACCAAGCCGCATGTCCACGAAATCTGTTTTCCGTCACCCCGTTGTGTTTGTGCTTTTCGGCGCCGTTGCCGCCTTCTGCACCTATGCCTGCATGTATGCGTTCCGGAAAGGCATTACGGCGGTTATTTTTGAGGGAATGAGCTACGCCGGCATCAGTTACAAAATCTGGCTCATTACGGCGCAGGTGCTCGGTTATGCGGTATCGAAGCGCATTGGCGTCAAGGTGGTGTCGGAAATGAAACCGGGCCAGCGGGCGATGTATGTGCTCCTGTTTATCGGGCTTTCCGAACTGGCGCTGTTGGGTTTTGCCCTGGTACCTCCCCCCTACAACATCGTTTTTCTGTTTCTGAACGGCCTGCCACTCGGCATGGTCTATGGGATTATGCTCGGTTTTCTGGAGGGTCGACGGCAAACCGACGCGCTGGTTGCGGGGCTGACGGCGTCGTTCATTTTTGCGTCGGGCTTCGTCAAAACCGTGGCCCTGACAATCCGGCAGGCCTGGGGTGTTTCGGAGTTCTGGCTTCCGTTCGTCACCGGGCTGCTGTTCGTGGTGCCGCTGCTCGTATCGGTTTGGATGATGACGCTGCTGCCCCCGCCCTCGGCCGAAGACCGGGCGCTCCGCACCGAACGGGCTCCGATGAACCAGACCGAACGGCGGCAGTTTCTGCACACTTTCTCCGCCGGACTAACCACGCTCATCGTCTCTTACGTGCTGCTATCGGCCTTCCGCGATTTCCGCGACAATTTCGCCCCGGAAATCCTTTCGGCCGTCGGGATTTCAAATCCGGCGGTTTTTACCCAGACCGAAACCGCTGTGGCCGTTGGCATTCTGGTGGTGATGGGGGCGTTGCAGCTCGTGAAAGACAACTTTCTGGCCTTCCGGCTGATCAATGGCGTGATGTTGCTCTCGGCTGCGCTGATCGGCGTGAGCACCTGGTTTTTCCAGCAGGGTGTTTTATCGCCGGGGACGTGGTTTACGCTGGTCGGACTGGGCCTTTACGGGGCGTATGTGCCCTGCAACGGGCTGTACTTCGAGCGGCTGGTGGCCTCGTTCCGGTATGTCAGCACGGTGGGGTTTATCGTCACGCT
Organism: Larkinella sp. VNQ87; assembly: GCF_049445795.1. Lineage (NCBI taxonomy): Bacteria > Pseudomonadati > Bacteroidota > Cytophagia > Cytophagales > Spirosomataceae > Larkinella > Larkinella sp. VNQ87. The sequence continues at coordinate 150,344 of NZ_JBMSDT010000015.1, read as the reverse complement.
CGCGGATTATTATGGCTACATGGGAAGTGTGGCCGTGACGCTCTACAAAAACTTCGGGCAACCGAACATCAGCTTCTTCGACTTTTTCATCTACTCGGCTTATATCATCTCCGTGGTATACGGTGTGCTGGTATTGGTGTCGTTCGGGTACTTCCGGCGAAAGTATAAGGGGGTTGTTACACAGAGTTTATCGGAGAATATCAGAGCTTAACAGGGTTTCCTCTGATCAACTCTGATGTTCTCCGATAGACCCTGTGTAACAACCCTTACTACACAATACTCAGTTTCACCGTGTTCGTGTGCGATTTCTCGGTCAGTGGCATGCTGAGGGTGTTGATGAAAATATCACCTTTTTCGAGCAGACCGCGCTTCACGAGCAGGTCCTTGATTTCGGTTACGGTTTCATCGACGGTGTTGGCCGTATTCGGCTCGTAGGGCAACACCTCTACCCCCCAGCACAACGCCAGTGTGCTCATCAGCGCCTTGTTAGCCGTGAAGACATACAAACCGGCTTTCGGACGGTGGTGCGATAACCGGAACGCCGTATAACCCGAGGTCGTGATCCCGATGATCGCTTTCGCTTTGGTATCGCGGGCCAACCGGCAGGCGCTCATCACCACGTTGTCATTCAGGACGTTCTCGCCCGGATTTTCGTTGACATAGGCGTGGTAGCGGTAATAAATCTTGTCGCTCAATTCTTCCACTTTCTGGATCGTGTGCGTCATATTCTCGACGGCCAGAATCGGGTATTTGCCCGAAGCGGTTTCGGCGCTGAGCATAACGGCATCGGCACCGTCGAGCACGGAGTTGGCAATGTCGTTTATTTCGGCGCGGGTCGGGCGGGGCGCGTCGATCATGCTTTCGAGCATCTGCGTCGCCACAATCACCGGTTTAGCGGCTTTGTTCGACTTTTCAACGATCATTTTCTGAATCATCGGCACATCTTCGGCGGGCAGTTCCACGCCCAGGTCACCGCGTGCGACCATCACCCCGTCGGTAGCAACAATGATTTCGTCGATGTTCTGAATGGCTTCCGGTTTTTCGAGCTTGGCAATAACGCGGCAGGTTTTGCCCCGCGCCCGAATGTATTCCTTAATTTCCAGAATCTCCGATGCCTGCCGGACAAATGACAAGGCAATCCAGTCGACGTTGTGCTCCAGCCCGAAGTCCAGGTCTTCAAAATCTTTTTCGGTCACCGAAGGCATCGATACCTTCGTATTGGGAAGGTTAACGCCTTTTTTTGATTTCAGCGGTCCACCGTAAACGACTTCCGTAATGACATCTGTGCCTTCCGTTCCGATCACCCGCACTTCCAGTTTGCCATCGTCTAACAGAATACGCTCCCCGTTGCGTACGTCGCGGTACATGCCTTTGTAGGGTGTACTCACGCGCTCGGCGGTACCGATGACTTCTTCGTTGGTGAAAATTAGTTTATTGCCGGGCAAAATCATCACGCCCTCATCTTTCTCAACCTTCCCGATCCGGATTTTAGGGCCTTGCAAATCCTGCAAAATGGCCAGATTCAGGCCGTATTCTTCGTTGATTTCCCGGATGCGCTGAATGCGAACCAGGTGTTCTTCGTGCGTACCGTGGGAAAAATTCAGCCGGAAAACATTGACACCGGCACGGGCTAAAGCCAACAGGTTTTCTTTGCTCTCGGAGGCCGGACCGACCGTGGCAACAATCTTGGTTTTCTTAAATGACATAGAATTTGACGGAAGTCAGTAGACCAAACAGGTGCAAAATAAGCAACCCTTTCCGACATATCAGCAAATTTTCTGTAAAGGTTGTGTAATGTCGGCCAAAAAAGATCCGCTTTTACACTATGAACCAATGTTTTATACCCTTTTACGGGTTTTCGTCAGCCGCCTTTTCGTGCATCAGTTGGAGGTACACGCCGTTGGTCCAGCCAAAACCGTCCTGATTCGGATAGGCTCCTCCTCCCGCCGTCAGCGTATCTTCGACTACATTGTATTTTTCCATCATTTTGCCGGTAGCCCGAAACACCCGGTCGTTTAAGGCCAGCCAGCGGTCGCGTCCTTCACCGGCCGTTTCCGTAAAACCGTAGTTCATCAGCCCTTTGTAAACGATCCACTGCAAGGGAGCCCAGCCATTCGGGAAATCCCACTGTTCGCCGGAGCGGATCAGGGTCGTGACCCAGCCACCGGGTTGCAGAAAGCTCTCACGCAGCCGGTTATGAACCGCTTCGGCCTGCTCCGGCGTTGCCAGCCCAACAAACAGCGGAAAGGCGGCCGCCAGCGTCAGCGGGACGGTTTGTCGACGGGTCAGCAAGTCGTAGTCAAAATAAAAACCCCGGTGTTCGTTCCAGAACAGTTGCCCGATGGCGGTTTTTCGGGTTTCGGCCAAGGTTCGGTACTGCCGGGCGGCCTCGGCATGACCACACTGCTGGTAAGCTTCCTGCAAGGTCTGTTCCAGCAAATAGAGCAGACAATTCAGATCGACCGGCAGAATATTTGCTGTGTGGGTCGTCACCAGCGTCTGCCCATCGCTGAACCACCGGCTGCTGAAATCCCAGCCTGATTCGCAAGCCGCCCGCAGGTTCCGATACAGCGTCGGCGAGTCGATCCCGAGTGCATTGGCCACCTCCGTCAGTTGAATTTCCTTGAGATAGGCTTCGGGCCGGGGGCGGGGCGTCGGGTCAAAATACCGGTTCAAGACCCGCCCGGCTTCCAGGGTAATGGCCCGGCTTTCGCTGGTTTCAGCGTCCTTCATCCAGAAATTGTATTCTTGCTGTAATTGCGGCAAATAGCGGGTCAGCGCGTCCGGCCCGTCGATTTCGGCCAGCAGTTTTACCATCAGCGCAAAAACCGGCGGCTGGGAGCGGCTCAGAAAATAAGTCCGGTTGCCGTTCGGAATAAAGCCGTACGTATCAATGAGGCTGGCAAAGTTGTCGACCATGTTCCGCAGCAACGTGTGCCGCCCGGCCTGTTTCAACCCCAGCAGGGTGAAATAACTGTCCCAATAGAAAATCTCGCGAAATCGCCCGCCCGGCACCACATACGGATGTGGCATCGGCAACCGCGAACTGCCTTCCACGGGCACATCCGGCGCGCGGGTCAGGACATCCCACAACCGGTCGATGTGGTCGGTGGTGCTCATCGTCGGGTCGCTTTCAAAACCGGACGTGGTTGAATCCGGCACCGTAAAATGCTGATTGACAAAGGTCTTTAGGTAAAAATCCGGTTTGTTTTTCTGCGCTTCATACAAGGCCAGAATGGCCTCCGGTGCCATCCGGGGTACACTGTCGACAAAGGTTTTTGAATCAGGAAAGATGCGACTCAACTGCACATCCAGAAAAAAATCGCCGAATAATTCATCCGGGGCACGTACAGACGCGATTAATCGCGTCTCCACATCATTATTTAATCGCGTCTCCACAGGATTGATTAATCGCGTCTCTGCATCATTATCATTAGTTAATCGCATCATCATTATCATTTGAGACGCGATTAATCGCGTCTGTACCAAACATCTCGCTCGCGTATTAGGTTAGTTTTAATACCAACCGGGAATGAACCAGAATTGTTGACGTGAGACTTATGGCAATGAAAGAAACAGGTTTAGACGACAAACTCCATTGGTACAAGGATGCCATTATTTACGAATTACACATCAAGGCCTTTCGCGACAGTTCCGGCGACGGCATCGGCGACTTTCAGGGGCTGCTCGAAAAGCTGGATTACCTCCAGGATCTGGGCGTAACGGCCATCTGGGTACTGCCGTTTTACCCCTCCCCGCTGCGCGACGACGGCTACGACATTGCCGATTATTACAGCATCAACCCATCATACGGCAGCATTGAGCAGTTTCAGCAATTCCTGCAGGAAGCCCACAAGCGGAACCTGAAAGTCATTACCGAGTTAGTCATCAACCATACTTCCGACCAGCATCCCTGGTTTCAGCGCGCCCGCAAAGCGCCCAAGGGTTCGCCCGAACGCGAGTACTACGTCTGGACCGACGATCCGAACCAGTACAAGGATGTGCGGATTATTTTCCAGGATTTCGAAGCCTCCAACTGGACCTGGGACCCCGTGGCTCAGCAGTATTACTGGCACCGGTTTTTCTACCACCAGCCCGACCTGAACTACGACAATCCGCTGGTGCAGGAAGAGGTCATGAAAATCCTGGATTACTGGTGCGAAATGGGTGTCGACGGCTTCCGGCTCGACGCGGTTCCGTACCTGTTCGAGCGCGAGGGCACCAACGGCGAGAACCTGCCCGAAACGCACGACTTTTTGAAAAAACTCCGGAAACACGTTGACGACAAATACCCCGGTACGGTTTTTCTGGCCGAAGCCAACATGTGGCCCGAGGACTCGGCTTCGTATTTTGGCGACGGCGACGAGTGCCACATGAACTACCATTTTCCGGTCATGCCGCGCATGTTCATGGCCGTGCAAATGGAAGACCGGTACCCGATCACCGACATTTTCGACCAGACGCCCGCGATTCCGGAAACCTGCCAGTGGGCCATTTTCCTGCGCAACCACGACGAACTGACGCTCGAAATGGTGACCGACGACGAGCGGGATTATATGTACAAGATGTACGCCAAAAATCCGAAAGCACGCATCAACCTCGGCATCCGGCACCGGCTGGCCCCGCTGATGGACAACGACCGCCGGAAAATCGAACTGCTCAACAGCCTGCTCTTTTCGCTGGCCGGAACGCCGGTGTTGTACTACGGCGATGAAATCGGGATGGGCGATAACGTGTATCTGGGTGACCGCGACGGCGTCCGGACGCCGATGCAGTGGTCGCCCGACCGGAACGCCGGTTTTTCGAGCACCAACCCGCAGAAGCTGTATTTGCCGGTGATTCTCGATCCAGCCTACCACTACGAAGCCGTGAATGTGGAAACGCAGTGGCAGAATACGTCCTCGCTGCTCTGGTTTACGAAGCGGATGATCAACATGCGGAAACGGCACAAGGCATTCGGGCGGGGTGATCTGAAATTTCTGAACGTTGCCAACCCGAAGGTGCTGGCCTTTACGCGGACGTACGAAAACGAAACGCTGCTGATCATCGTCAACCTGTCGAAACATTCGCAACCGACCGAGATCGATCTGGCCAAGTACAAAGGGTACCGGCCCGTCGAGTTGTTCAGCAAAAACCGGTTTCCGATCATCCGGGAAGACGGCGCGTACCCGTTTACGCTCGCTCCTTATGATTACCAGTGGTTTACTCTGCAAAAAGTCCGCGCGAGCCTGGATATTGAAAACGATTTCCCGCAACTGGTGCTGAATCGTTGGGAAGAGTTGACGCAGGGTGAAGCACGAACCCGCCTGGAAACCGAAATTCTGCCCGCTTATTTGTCGAAAGCGTACTGGTTTGTCGGCAAAGGCCGAACCATCGACGAGGTGACGCTGGCCGATCAGGCGCTGGTGGATCTGGACGACAAAAAAGGCACCTTACTGCTGGTCGAGGTGACTTACGAACAGGGTTTGCCCGAATTGTATCAGTTGCCCGTTACGTTCGTTAAAACCGACCGGGTGGGTCCGATTACCGAAAACTATCCACAGGCTATTCTGGCGCAGCTCCAACTCGGTGACGAACCCAGTTTTCTGTGCGACGCCCTCTATACGCCCCGGTTGCACCAACTGCTGTTTGCCAAACTGAAGGCCAATCAGGCGATTTCGGCTCAGAAAGGCAAGCTGGTCTTTTCGGCCAACGGACCGCTAAAAACCGCCGACCAGCCTGAAGATACGATTAAAACGAAAGTACACACGGCAGAACGCGATTACACGGCCATCACCTTCGACAACCGGTTTTTCCTGAAAATGTACCGCAAGGTCGACTGGAACAGCAATTCCGACGTGGAAATCACCCGGTTTTTGAGCCAGGAAGCCCATTTTGAACACGTGCCGGAATTCATTGGAACCATCGAATGGCAGTCGGAAAAAGGTAGGGTAGCGTTGGGGATGATCGAGGAAATGATTGAAGACCACGGCGATGGACGTAGTTTCATGCTCGAACGGATCAACAACTACATTGAGCGAATTCTTGCCCGGAGTCGGGAAAGCCTGGCGATGGTTTGTCGGCAGGGCTCCTGGCACAACCCGCTGGAATTTGAGGAATTATCGGATAGCTGCCGGGAGTTGCTCGGAGGCACGGCCTCGGAAGAAGCCCGGCTGATTGGCATCCGGACGGGCGAATTGCACCGGGCGCTGGCGGCTACCAATCACAAAGATTTCGCACCCGAGCCGTTTTCCCTGCACTATCAGCGTTCTCTGTTTGCGGGAATGCAGTCGCTGGTGCGGGAAAGTTACGACTTGCTCCACCAGAATCTGAAGGAATTGCCAGACAAAATCCAGCAGGAAGCCGAACCCCTCTTGGACAAAAGGCAAACCATTCTGGACACGCTCAGGCGGATTTACAGCCACAAGATCGACGCGCTTAAAATCCGGATTCACGGCAACTATCACCTCGGTCAGGTATTGCTCACGGGCAAGGATCTGGCGATTCAGGATTTTGGTGGCAATCCGTTGCTGAGCGTCACGACCCGGCGCATCAAGCGGTCGCCCTTGCGGGATGTAACGGCCATGATCCGGTCGTTTTATTACGTGGCATACGAAGGTTTTCTGTCGACAAACCAGGTTCCGAAGGAAGAAGTTGATAGCCTGTTGCCCTTTGCTGATTTATGGGCCTACCAGATCAGCGAGATCTTCCTGAAGGCTTACCTGACGACCGTGCAGGATCAGGCTTTTTTCCCAAATGATAAGGCGGATTTTCAGATCATGCTCGAAACGTATTTGCTGGAACGGGCCATTTTTGACCTCAATTATGAGCTTAAAAACCGCCCCGAACGGGCTCTGGCTCCGCTCCGAATTCTCAAATCGGTGATTGAGTAGAAACGGGGCTGACCTACAAAGATTGGCAGCTATCACTTTGTCGATCAGCCTGTTTGATTTATTCTTAAAATAAGAAAATCGGTTTTGAGAGGGATTAGAATTTCTCTAATCCCGTTTTTTTGCGAACCATTGTCTCGAAAATGATCTTATTTTAATACGGTAAGATACTTGGGATGGGTTTACGGGACACGGTTTTCAGTTTACGGTATTCAGTAAATCTGTGAAGGGCTCGTCCGGCTACAATTCTACTGAAAACCGTGCCCCGTAACCTGTGCCCCGCCAACTCCTCTGCTTATGAAAAACAACAACAGACTCATCATTGTATCATATCGGTTGCCGTTTTCGTTTGAAACCGCTCACGGCTCGACGACGCTGAAATCGTCGGCCGGGGGCCTGGTCACGGCCATGCAGTCACTGGATTTCAGCGAAGCGGAACAGAAACCGGTTTGGGTTGGCTGTGCGAATTTTTCCCGCCGGACCTGGGAGAAATACCAACACCTGGTCAACGCCGACTTTGAGTATGTGCCGGTTTTTCTGGATCGGAAAACGCAGCAGGATTTTTACAACGGTTTTTCCAACTCGGTGCTATGGCCGCTTTTTCACTATTTCTCAACTTATGTCGATTACCAGGAACGGGATTTTCTGGCCTACCAGAAAGCGAATGAAGCGGTTTGCGAAACCGTCGCCCAACTCCTCCAACCGCGCGACATTGTCTGGGTGCATGACTACCATTTTATGGGCCTGCCCAAGTTGATTCGCGACAAACAACCGGAAGCTACGATTGGCTTTTTTCTGCACATTCCGTTTCCATCGTACGAACTGATTCGGATTTTACCCCACAAGTGCAAAGAATACCTGCTGACCGGTTTGCTCGGTGCCGATTTGATCGGTTTTCATACAAACGACTATAACATCCACTTTTTGCAATCGATCCAGATCAACCTGGGCGTTCAACACAAAATCTGGAAGATCAACTACCAGGATCGGCTGATTCGTTCCGATGCCTTCCCGGTCGGGATTAACTATCCGTTGTACCACGACGCTTTTGACAACCCCGACGTGGTCAAAGAGCGGAAAGCGTTGAAGGAAGCGTACAAGGATGTAAAAATCATTTTTTCGGTCGACCGGCTGGATTATACCAAAGGCGTCATGCAGCGGCTGGATGCGCTGGAAGCGTTCTTCCGAAAATATCCGGAATGGATTGGGCGATTGACGTTTATTCTGGTCGTGGTTCCTTCGCGCGATGAAATTCAGAAGTACGGCGAACGAAAGCAGATGATCGAGCAGGCCGTCGGACGGATCAACGGCAAATACGGGACGCTGATCTGGCGACCGATTGTCTACCGCTACGGTTCGGTACCGTTTCCGCAACTGCTGGCCCTTTACACGGCCTGCGATGTGGCCCTGATTACGCCCATCCGCGACGGCATGAACCTGGTAGCCAAGGAGTTCGTCGCGGCCCGCAAAGACCACCAGGGCGTCTTGATTCTCAGCGAGATGACCGGAGCCGCCAACGAACTCAGTACGGCCCTGCACATCAATCCGCTGGACGAAAACGAGGTAGCCGACAAGATGAAACAGGCCCTCGAAATGGAACCAGAAGAACAATCGCGCCGGATTGCGATCATGCAACGGCGATTGAAAGATTACGACGTTAAAAAATGGGCGAACAGCTTCGTCAACTGCTTACTGACCATGCGCACGAACCAACACATCGAACCAACTCCGCTCCTGAGCGCACAAACCGATTTTTCACTCCAGGAACGCTATGGGCAAGCCCGCTCGCGGCTTTTGCTGCTTGATTATGACGGCACACTAGTCAATTACCACAGTAAGCCCGAACAGGCCAGTCCGCCCACCGAGGTAATCAACGTGCTTGGTCGGCTGGCTAGCCGCCGGGAAAATTACGTGGTCATCATCAGCGGCCGTGACCAGCAAACGCTCGATGAATGGCTCGGTTTTCTGCCCATCGACATGGTGGCCGAACACGGTTCGTACATCAAACAGCAGGGTTTGTGGCGACGTGATATTCTGGACGACGGCTCCTGGAAACAGATTGTCAACCCGATTCTGGATGATTTTGTGACCCGTTGCCCCGGTTCGTTCATCGAAGAAAAAAGCCATTCGCTGGCCTGGCATTACCGCAGCGCCGAATCGGTGACCGGTTTTGTCCGTTCCCGCGAGTTGATCAACACGCTGGAAAACCTATTGCCCTATAAACTTCGGGTGATCGACGGAAACTGCGTGGTCGAAATCAAAAGCACCGAAACCGATAAAGGCAAGGTTGCCAAGCAATTATCCCTCGCCCGGCCTTATGATTTTGTGCTGGCCATCGGCGACGACCGCACCGACGAAGACATGTTTTCGGCCCTGACGCTGGAAAATCAGTACACGGTCAAAGTCGGCCCCGGCACCACCAACGCGGCTTACCGGCTGAAGGATGTCAACGAAGTATTGGGGCTTTTGAAAGATTTCACGGCCGAGACGACGGCGAATCCGTGGTAAAACAAACCAACCCGGCACACTGCTATGCCGGGCTGTTGTAACTCTTCCTAGCAGCCCGTATTACTTCCCGGCTTCCTCGAAAACGCCTTTGTAAAACACAGCCGCCACAACGGTTGGTAGATGCTTATGGGAAGCCTGCTAAGCTGCGCTGTGACAATGGGTCAGAGCTTATCAGTGCAGTTTTGAGCGAATCGTGTGAGCAAAACGGTATTGATCTCCATTGGATTCAGCCGGGCAAGCCAACCCAGAATGCTTACATTGAACGGTTTAACGGGAGTTTCCAGCGGGAAGTACTGGATGCTTATTCTTTTGCTAACTTAGCCCAAGTCCGTCAGATAGTCGATGGCCGGTTAGACGACTATAACACCAAACGCCCACACCAGGCATTAGGCTTTTAAACACCGATGGAGTACAAACAAGCGACTTAGGCTCTAACCGCAACTGGCATACTGTAGGGGGATAGCACAGAAGTTTACAGTGCCAGATGTTACCTTTTGCCAATACCTGGGGTAGTCGTTTGGGTTTTTACCATGCTTCCCCTAATTTTAACTGCCCTCAACCCTAATCGTCTGCCCACGTGGTAGTAAGCCGCTGGTTTTTGTTTCTGCTCTTGCTGGCAACACATCGGCTGGCGGCCCAGCCTTTTGTGAGCCGCACCCTTAGTCTCCAACAGGGCTTGCCTGAATTTTATGTCTCTGGCATTGTCCAGGATAAAGCCGGTTTTGTCTGGATCGCCACCCGTAATGGCTTGGCCCGCTACGATGGCCGACGCTTTAAAATCTTTCGCCATCAACCCCGTAGCAACCGATCGATAGCCGGTAACATTATCCTGTCGCTGCAACTCGTCTCGGATAGCACCATCCTGATCCATCTGGAAAATGGGGGCTTTCAATTGGTGAATCCCATCACCGAACAGTTTAGTGATTTACTTACCCCAAAGCGACTGGATCAGGCACGCATCGGGGTAGCGCAGGGCAAGCTGTCCGTCAAGGGAGACCAATTCTGGGGACGCAATGACGCGCAACTGATTCACTATCAGACTAATCGGGATCAGGTTTCCGTTTATCCCCTACCCACCATCCGTCTTCCTAAGGATGTTTCCATTGGGAATACATTCTTATTGGACTCCCCAGCCAAGCTATACGCGCCTTATCCGGGTGGATTGTTTGCGTTTAACACCGCAACCCACCAGTTTCGCCAGTGGCCCCATCCCGCCATCGTCGAGCACGGCAGGATCCGTAACTTCTATGACACGCCCCTGGCCCGACGGGCCAACGGGGACATCCTTGTTGGGGGAGTCCGCCAACTAGTTGCCTTTACGCCCCATACCCATCGGTTTCGCACGATTCCCATTCCCAATGCTACGGATACCAAGGTGGGGCTTATTCACGCGGGCGTCGATGGGAATGTCTACTTTACCCACGCCATGACCGTCTACCGGATAACGCCGGATGACCACATTACGGCCCTCTGGACGGCCCCTCACGTGGATTATCACAACTACTTTCACGCCCTGCTGCTGGACCGCTCGGGCGTGTTGTGGATCGGTACCAATGGCGATGGCGTCCAGCAGCTTGACCTGCGCTCGCTGCCGGTGAGGAGCTACCCCTATCACACTAACTTTGTGGCCGATATACTCAACCTTGAACTAGGCCTGCCCGCGCCCGACTGGGCTCAATCCTATAACATACCCTATCGCCTGCGGTTTGGCGGGTCGACCGCTTATCTGTCGGCCCGGTTTGGCGCTGCCTACCATCTGATTCGTACCAACCAATTGGGACGAAGCCTGCGGCCACTGTTGTCGATCCGGCAAGGGCAGCAAAGTTTCAACTTTAATGAAGGTAATGGCCTGCGGGTCCTGCCGGGGGGCACCATCTGGATGGTTGATATTTTCCGGGGTCTGATAAAAGCCGACACTTCAGGTCGGGTGCTGAACGCGTTTGCGCTGCCCAATGACCAGGTCAGCGATATTCAGCCTCTTGGCAACTGGATCTGGATCGGCTCGGAGTTTAATGGTCTGTATGCTTATGACCCTCAGGCACGACGCGTTGTAAAGCACCTTCGTTACCAGCCGACGGACTCGACCACCCTGATTTCCGATCATATCTGGTGCTTAGCGGCCGATCCCCAGGACACATCGGTACTCTGGGTGGGCACTCAGGAAGGCCTCTGCCGTCTGGATACGCGCACCATGCATTGCCGAGCCTGGACTGAAAAAGAGGGCCTTCCGAGCTCCACCATCAACACCCTGCTGACCGACCGCCGGGGCCAGCTCTGGTTTAGCACCCTGAGCGGCATCAGTCGGCTGGAGCCACGCAGTGGGCGGATGCGGCATTTCACCACCGCCGATGGCCTATTGGACATTGAGTACAAACCTTTTCTGGGGACTCAATTGCCCGATGGCCGACTGGCTTTTGGCGGCTTAACGGGCGTGACGGTGTTCGATCCGCTGGCCCTGAAAGAAGCGACGCCCCAGCCGGTGCCCACGGTGCTGACGACGCTGCGGATTGCCAATGTGCCTGTCGAACCGGGCCAGCCCGGTTCCCCCCTGACGCTTCCCCTCAACGCCACGGCTACGCTCTATCTAACGTACACGCAGAATTTTCTAACGTTTGAATATGCCGGTTTGCAATACAACAAACCGACCAGCCTACAGTATCGTTACCAGCTCACCGGCGTCGACGAGGCCTGGGTATATGCCGGTGGGCAAAACATAGCTCAGTACACCCAGTTAGCGCCGGGCGAGTATACGTTCCGGGTCAATACGGCCGATGCCAATGGACGCTGGAGCCCATTAATCAAAACGATTCAGGTGGTGATTGCTCCGCCCTGGTGGCAGACAGGCTGGGCCTATGGCCTGTATACTCTGCTGGTAGTAGGTCTGATTCGGGCCTTTTTTCAATACCGTATCAACCAGGAACGGCTTCGGCAGGAGATGCTCCTCAACGAACAGGAAGCGAAGCTGGTCAAGGAAAACGCTGACTGGCAGACGCGGTTTTTTACGAATATCACCCATGAGTTCAGAACGCCCCTGACGCTGATCATCAATCCCCTGGAGCGGTTGCTGGGCCAATCAGGCCCTCCTGCGCTCCGGCAGCAATACGATCTCATGCACCGGAACGCCAAACGCTTGTTGCGATTAATCAATCAGCTACTGGATATTGCCAAACTGGAAGCAGGCCAACTGGCGGTGACCGAATCAAGGGGGAATCTAACCACTTTCTTTTCTGAACTGGTGGATTCCTTCCGGTTGAGAACCGAACGAAAAGGCATTCAGTTGACTTACGAAGCGACAGGCCTACCAGCCGATTACCTGTTCGATGCCCCTAAACTGGAAACCATTGGCTACAATCTGGTCTCGAATGCGGTAAAGTTTACGCCCGAAGGCGGTTCGATTCAGGTAACGCTTCGGGGGGAACCATCTGGGGATAGTCCGACGCAGCTTCAACTGCGGGTGGCCGACACGGGTCTGGGCATTTCGGACCAGCATCTCCCACATATTTTTGACCGCTTCTACCAGGGTCAGGATTCTCCCGCCAGTATGGGGGGAGGCACGGGCATCGGCCTGTTTCTGGTGGCCGAGTTTACCCATCTGCTGAGGGGACAAGTGACCGTAACCAGTCAGCTTGGCCAGGGGACGATTTTCACCGTCATGCTTCCCCTCAAGCCAGCCGCTGGAGCGACTGCCGCCGACTCGCCGACCGCCGTCGAAGCCTTACCGACCGATGGATTAAAAGCCGGTTTGAAGTCAACTCGGCAACTTCCGGTGGCCTCAGCCACGGCCCCGCTGATTCTGGTGGTGGACGATAATGAGGATCTGCGGGAGTTCATGGCCGGGGAATTAGCTGGCCAATACCGGGTGTTGACGGCAGTCAATGGGCAGGAAGGCTGGCAGCTTTGCCTACAGGAACTACCCGAACTGGTCATCTCGGATGTGATGATGCCATTGGTGGACGGCTTTACGCTGGTCGAGCGCCTCAAAACCACGCCCCTGACCGCCCATATCGCCGTCATTCTGCTCACAGCCAGAACAATGGCCGAATCGCGCATCCAGGGCTTAACGGTCGGGGCGAATGACTATTTGACCAAGCCCTTTCAGGTGCAGGAATTACACCTCAGGCTTGCCAACCTGCTGCGGCATCAGCAGCAGTTGCGCCTGCACTGGCAGCAGCAGGCTCGTAAGCCCGATGTACCCCCGGCCGAAGTTGAGCCGACCCAGTCATCCATTGACGATCCCTTCCTGCTTCAGCTCTACGCAGTGCTGGACCAACGGCTGGCCAATTCCGATTTTATGGCCGACCAACTGGCCGATGAGCTGGCGGTGAGCCCCCGAACGCTGCACCGTAAATTGGTGGCCCTGACGGGCATGAACGTGTCAGAACTGATGCGTTCCTACCGACTCCGCAAAGCGGCTGCCTTGCTTCAGCAAGGTGCTACGGTCTCCGAAGCGGCCGAGAAAGTGGGCTTTGACGGGCTGTCTTACTTCTCCAAATGTTTTAAGGACCAGTTTTCCATCTCCCCCTCAGCGTATCTGCTGGCTCATAAGGGCGCTTAATCGTCAATAGTTTTCATCTTATTTTCTCTCCGCAAGGTGCTAAAAAGCCGGGCTGACAGGCCTGTTTTGGCAAAATTGGCCGCATTTTGCTAGTCAGTTGTCCGCATTTTGCTACCTCCTTGGGGCGTCTGTCCCCCAATTTTGCCTCGTCAATGACAGCCGCCACCAGGCGGGTCAGCCAGTTAGACTTTCCTTTTTTTAACCACCCAATCAAATCATTTTTAATCATTAAAAACACAATGAAAAAGCAAGTTACGTACGCCGTTGTAGCCGCCACCTTCCTGATGTGGAATTGTAAGCCTACTGAGATTGACAATGCTGCCACCCCAACGTCAACCGTTAAGCACTCAAGTGCGCGCATTGAAGCCCCTCCTAAACAATGGGATAGAACACTGGGCGGATTTGGCATTGATATATTGACTGTCGCCGTAAACAACCCTGCTGGAGGGTATATTTTTGGTGGTAACTCCAATTCACCAGGATCTGCCATCACGCCGTTTAACGATAAGTCTGAGGCCTATGGAGGGAATGATTACTGGGTGGTTAAATTAACCTCCGATGGCACTAAATCTTACGCACGTGCTATGGGCAGTGCAGGTGAAGACCTGTTAGCGTCCATCGTGCCGCTGTCGGACGGGACCATGCTGTTAGGCGGGTCGTCTAATTCACCATTTATGTCTCCTAATAAAACCCAGGGTTCCAAAGGGGGGTATGATTACTGGATTGTCAAAGTGGATGGCAATGGCAACAAAGTGTGGGATAAAGTACTCGGGGGAACCAATGAAGACCACCTGACCTCGATGGTGGCAACAGACGACGGGGGCTTTCTGGTAGGGGGCATCTCGGCCTCGCAGGCTACTATCGTTCCCCTGCCATCTGGAAACCCGTTGGGTGGAATAGGCTCTTTCCAAACCCAGCCGACCAGCGACAAATCAATGAACAGTTGTAACGGGAGCTACGACTACTGGATTGTCAAGGTGGACGGCAACGGCAAGAAGCAGTGGGATATAACCTTGGGCAACGGAGGCAATGATTATTTGGAATCGGTCGTAAAGGCAACAGACGGGGGTTATCTGCTTGCAGGTTACTCCTCTTCTCAGGGAGCGGCAGGCAATAAAACGGCTGCCGGCAAAGGAGGTTATGACTACTGGGTGGTTAAAATTGACGCAAATGGCAACAAGCAGTGGGAGAAAACGTTCGGAGGAACGCAGGACGATAAGTTAGCCAAGGCGGCCGCTACGCCCGATGGCGGGTTTGTACTGGGCGGTAGCTCGTCCTCGCCCGCCGGGGCTGACAAGACAGAAGGGTTACGCGGTATTGCCGGTCATAACGATTACTGGGTTGTCAAGATTGACGCCAATGGCAACAAACTGTGGGATAAGACGGTTGGTGCTGGGGGTGACGATACCTTTAAGTCGCTGGCCGTAACAGCCGATGGGGGTGTCTGGCTGGGTGGCGATTCGCCTTCTGCTCCTAGTGGTGAAAAAATTGAAATGCCTAAAGGAGGTGGTGATTACTGGATTTTGAAACTGGAAGCGGACGGAAGCTATCAATGGCAGGATAAAACCTTGGGTGGTGCGTATACGGATGGGTTAGCTGATATGCTGACCACGCCCGATGGCGGAATTATTGCCGCCGGTTCTTCTCAATCCCAACCCGGAGGAACCAGCGACAAAAGCGAGCGGCCCAAAGGAATACTTGACTATTGGGTCGTTAAACTCAAATGATAAGACAAGACAAAAGGTTGTCTCTGAATTGGAGACAGCCTTTTGTCTTTCAGTGACAGCTAACCAATTGACTCGGGTAACATTATCAGGTTTGTTAATTGCTGATGAATCAACGAAATGACTTCCACCCGCTGCTGACCTTCTCTCACGGCCCAAACGGCACTTTCGTCCTCCAATCGGTTCGACTGCAAGTATAATAGACTGGACACAATGGCCCGATTGTTTATTGATCCGTTCATTGGCATCGGAAAGTGTCTGTTTGTTTCGGCCGGTTTGTCGTTAACCCGACGAATGGTGCGGTACTGAAAAAACAGGATGCCGAGCAGAAACGCCAGCAGGAAGGCGGCATCCGCTACTTAGGATGATCAAGAGGCTGCCCTGTAAATTGCCGGTGATTTTGGTATCTGATACTGATCCAGAAATTGCCCGGCAAGGGTTAGCTCAATGCGATCCCGATTTGTTTTTAGCGAAGCCATTCAATATGCAGGAGTTATTGATTAAAATTGAGCGGCTGATTCACTCTTTTTCAGAAGTGGACCAAAGCGGAGGTCTTGCGAATGCTATCAGCCCTTTCACATTTATTACACTGAAATTTCCTCCCATAAATGAAGACAAGTTGTTTTGGTTTTAGATCTTTGACGTGTTCGTTTCCGATGCATTTTTGAACGAACATTCTAAACACAGAGCAGCCCCTTGTTAGATGACAAAAAGGGTAGGTTCAAAAAGTTAAGAGTTTTCTGGCTGGCGTTTTAACCTGCTCAATTGCCTTACTTCCCGGCTTCCTCGAAAACGCCTTTGTAAAACACCGCAGCCACGATGCCGCCCACGATCGGGGCCACGATAAAGAGCCAGAGTTGTTTCAAAGCCGCTCCGCCCGCAAAAATAGCCGGGCCGAAGCTCCGCGCCGGGTTAACGGACGTGCCCGTGACGGGAATGGCGACCAGGTGAATCAGCACCAGCGTCAGGCCAATCGCCAGACCCGCCATCGTGCCGTTACCCAGCCGGGAGGTAGTCCCGAAAATAACCAGCAGAAACAGGAACGTCAGCACGGCCTCGGTGATGAAAGCAGAGGTGGTATTGTAGGCTCCCAGATAACCAGGCCCCCAGCCGTTGGAACCAAGCGCCCATTCGCCCAGCGCAAAACCGGGGGCACCTTCCTGAATCAGGTACAAAGTCCCGGCCGCCAGTGTAGCCCCCACGAACTGGGCGACGATATAGCTCACGGCTTCGTTGGCCTTGATTTTACCGGCTACGAGCATCGAAATCGTGATTGCGGGATTGATGTGACAGCCCGAAACCGGCCCGATGGCGTAGGCCATGACCACCACCGCCAGCCCGAACGCGAAGGAAATACCCAACAAACCGATGCCCGATGGCCCGGTCGAAGAAATACCGGAAATGCTGGCTGCTCCGCAGCCAAAAAGTACCAGCGAAAAGGTGCCGATCAACTCGGCCAGTGGCTTTTTCATAAATAGTTTTTGTGGTTAAAAGAAAGGGGATTTGCCTATTCTTTTGACCACAAAAAACCGCTAAGGTCACACCATGAGGAAGAAAAGCCCGCAGACAGTGGTGTCTGCGCCAGTTGTCAGGTCAACGATAGTTTTCAAACCAGTCGAAGCGTTCTTTGACCAGGGCATCTTTCTCTTTGTGAAGGTACTCCAGATACATAGCGGCCACCGGCGACAGTTTTTTAGGAGAAAGCCAGATCAGATTCCAGACCGACGTAATCGGGAAGTTCTGAACCGGAATGATCTGAAGCTGCCCATTTTCCAGTTCATTTTTAATGCCGATCAGGGGCATGATGGAGTAGCCCAACCCGGCAATGACGGCCTGCTTCACCGCTTCGTTCGATGTCAATTCCATCTTTTTGGTCACCGCCAACTGGTTGTTTTCGAAATAGCGTTCCATGACAAACCGGGTGCCCGAACCCGCTTCCCGGTAAATGAGTGGAATGCTTTCGAAAACCGTTTTGGGATACAGTTTTTCTTCAACAGTCACTTCCCGGTTGCCGACCAAATACAGTTTATTCTGCATCAGCTCGATTTTGTTGATCGTCAACTGCGTGGGCAGCACCGAAACCAGCGCAAAGTCGACTTCGTTATTCTCCAGACTCTCGATCACCTTCGATTTGTTGGTTACATCGAGCACCAGTTCGACGCCCTGGTGGCGCTTCATAAAGTCAGCTAAAAAATACGGGATTACGTATTTTCCGGTGCTGACCACCGAAATTTTTAAGCGTCCGGCGAGCTGGCCTTTGTACGCCAGCGTCTTGTAGTTGATGGCGTAAACTTCATTCAGAATATTCTCCGCAGCCACGGCAATTTCCCGACCGAAATCGGTCACGTACAGCTTCTTTCCTACTATTTCCGTCAGCGGGATTTCAAACTGATTCTGGAAATTTTTCAATTGGATCGACACCGCAGGCTGCGTCAGATGCAGGTCTTCGGCCGCCTTGGTGATGCTTTCGGTTTGGACAATTTTCAGAAAGATCCTGAGTTGATTGAGCGTATAGTTCATAAAATATATTTATACAAACCATTACAAAGATAAATAAAAATATATAGTCCACTTGCAACAATTTTGCAGCGTCAAAATCAACCAATTATCACTCACTGATCAAGACGGCAGGCTGTTTAGAGTTTTCAGAACCGTTTCGGTTCTGTCATTTATCCAACAGACAATGCCGATTATTCCACAAAAAAATTCAATTTAAACATGACAAGAATAACGGTTGCAAAAGGCGACGGGATCGGCCCGGAAATCATGGACGCAACGCTGGAAATTATTCTGGCGGCAGGTGCTCAACTGGAAATTGATGAAATCGCCGTGGGCGAACAGGTCTACCTAGCTGGCAACACGTCGGGCATTGCCAAAGAATCCTGGGACATCATCCGAAAGAACAAAGTGTTTCTGAAAGCCCCGATCACCACCCCACAGGGTGGAGGTTACAAGAGCCTGAATGTAACCACCCGGAAGTTTCTGGGTCTTTATGCAAATATCCGGCCCTGCCTGAGTTTACATCCCTACGTCAAAACCAAGCATCCGCAGATGGATCTGGTCATTGTCCGGGAAAACGAGGAGGATTTGTACGCCGGGATCGAACACCAGCAAACCGACGAAGTGGTGCAGTGTCTGAAGCTGATCAGCCGCCCGGGTTGCGAAAAAATTGTTCGGTACGCCTTTGAATACGCCCGTCAGTATGACCGCAAAAAAGTAACCTGCTTCACCAAAGACAACATCATGAAGCAGACCGACGGTCTGTTCCACCAGGTCTTCGACGAGATAGCCAAAGAGTACCCCGACATCGAGAACGAACATTGGATTATTGATATCGGAGCCGCCAAGATGGCCGACACGCCCGAAGCGTTCGACGTGATCGTAATGCCCAACTTATACGGCGACGTACTATCGGACGTAGCGGCCCAGATTGCCGGTTCGGTCGGGCTGGCGGGCTCGGCCAACATCGGGGAAGAGTGCGCCATGTTCGAAGCTATTCACGGATCAGCGCCCCGCCGGGCCGGGCAAAATCTGGCCAATCCATCCGGCTTGCTGCAAGGAGCCGTGATGATGCTGAACCACATCGGCCAGACCGAGGTAGCCGAAAAAGTACAAAATGCCTGGCTGAAAACCATTGAAGACGGCATTCATACCTACGACATCTATAAAGAAGGCATCAGCCGCCAGAAAGTTGGGACGAAGGAGTTTGCGCAGGCGGTTATCCGAAACCTGGGCGAAAAACCGTCGACGCTGAAAGCCGTGAGTTTTGCCAAAGGCTCGGCCCTGCAACTGCCGAAATACCAGCGCAAACCGGCAGCTAAAAAAGACCTGGTGGGCGTCGACCTGTTCGTACACTGGGGCGGCACCAACCCGGATGAACTGGCGAGTCTGATTCAATCGATCCAGACGCCGGAAGCCAAACTGTCCATGATCACCAACCGGGGGATCAAAGTCTGGCCGGACGGTTTTCAGGAAACCTTCTGCACCGACCACTGGCGGTGCCGGTTCAAGCCAACCGAGGGCGAACTATTGCCGAAAGGGGAGATCATCAAGCTGCTGTATAAAGCCCACGAATCAGGCATCGATACGGTCAAAACCGAGAATTTGTACGCTTTCAACGGACAACCGGCTTTCTCGTTAGGCCAGGGTCAATAAAGAAAAACTGCCGAAAACCGTCATGGAAATGCAACTCATACAAGGTCAATTCTCAGCGCAGGACGCCGTTAAATTACTTACGGAAATGGTCCACATTAAGATCAAACACCACGAAAGCAAAATCAATCCGAGCAGCAGTGAGGAAGATGTCAAGATGCGGGAGAAACGGATCAAAACACTGCAAAAAGACCTGTTCGAACTGCGGGAAGCGATTCAATCAGCGGGAAAACCAGTAGCAATCGAATCCCTGTTAAAAATCAGCCTGCCATGAAATCCATTCTGCGGTACTCCGGCGTTCTGAGCGCCCTGCTGCGGTACCACCTGCCGGGTTTACAGATCGCCTTTCAACTGAGCGTGTCGATTGCCGGTCTGGTGGTGGCGTTCCTGCTCAGCGACGATGTTATGCTGAGTTCGCTTTGTAAAGCCCTGTCGATCATTTGCAGCCTGAGTTTGTTGCGCGGCCTGACCTCAAGCTAAATACCGGGTTTTGGGGAAGGGAGCGGAAAGGTCATGTCCGTTGCAACCTGAGATCGTTACAACCCGGCAGCCTCCACCTTTCCCCCCTTCCCTCCCGTTTATTTCAACTCCTTGATTTTCATATTCCGGAAGTAAATCGGCGCTCCGGCATGCTTGCCCTGAAAACCGACGTGGCCCTCATTCGGCAGGCTGGCCCAGGGCTTGTTCAGCCAGTTCGGGATCTCGGTTCCGTCGGGGTTGGTTTTGCCGGACGTCCACTGGTTCATGTCGATCTTGTTGATCAGTTGCCCGTTCATCACGACCGAAATTTTCTTTCCCTGACACGTAATCGTGTATCGGTTCCATTCCCCCGCCGGTTTGACGAGCTTCGGTTTCGCGGCTGGTTTATGGCCGAAAAAAGCCGCACACTGCCAGGTGGCCGGGGCTTTCGACCACTGCTCGCTGTAGTCGTCGGCAATCTGGATTTCGACCGAGTTCGGAATAAACCGGGCCGTGTCGCTGCAATAGACAAACACCCCGCTGTTGGTGCCAGGGGCGTTTTTAAATTCCAGATCCAGCACAAAATTTTTGTACGTTTTTTGGGTCCAGATCGGGATATCTTCCGTGGCCGTCAGAACGCCATTTTCCACACTCCAGATGCCTTTCGGAAAACCGGCGTCCGACAAATCAGCCGCAAACAGCGGTTTCCAGTCTTTACCGGAGGTGTTGGGATGTTTTTGGGGCGTTTGGGCAAAGGCCAGGCTGCCCAGAAGACAGCCGACCAGCAAGAGAATGTTACGCATGGGATGGATTGATTACGCACAGATTAGCAGCCCGAAATTGCTCGTCTTTTCGCAGAAAGAAAAATGATTGTAAAACCATCCGGTTAAAATCCTCGTTTATCCAGGAAACAATCAACGTTTGAAAACATGGATAAGGCACAGAAATTTGAATTGATGAACAAGATCGTTCGGGAACTGGAAGACCTCCAGAACAGCCAGACGGCCCTGATCAACAAGATCAGCCAGATCGAGGTAGACAACATGAACCTGAACGACTCATTCCTGGAAAAACAACTGGGCGACATGCACGCGAAGATTGCTGACAATGTCGATGCCGTCAAAGATATCTTCAGCCATTTTGAGGGCACCCGCGATGATTTTGCCAAAGCCAACAACCTGAATATCGAAGAAGAGACCGAACAAACGCTCTGACGGTTTTGGGTCCGACTGATCCGGGGCGGTTTTCCGAAGGAAAGCCGCCCCTTCCGTTTCAGCGCGGCCCGATGACCCCACTAACCGTCGAAACGCCGTTTTCGTTGAAGGCTTCAATGGCAAAATAATACGGCACGCCGACGTTCAGCGCCCGCAGTTCCAACTGGTTCGGCTGGTCGTTCCAAACCTGGTAGGTCTGATAAAGCTTGTCCTTCGCAATGCCCCACAGGATGTTGTAGCCCGTGGCTCCGGGCACTTTCTGCCACGAAATGTCGGCATTGCGCTGGTCTTTCTGCCGCACCACGGCCAGTTTGGCGGGCGTCGTCGGAGCCTTGCCCAGTCCCTGGCCAAACACCCGAAACCCGTTGATGGCCACGTACGGCCCGGCGGTATACACATGCTCGTAACGAACGTACCGCGCCCGCACCGGCGTCGGCAGTTCCACGTAGGCACATGCCCGATCGCGCTTCGGCTGCCTGGTGAGGTCGGCAATGATTTCCCATTTTTTCCCGTCGCGCGAAGCGTGTAACCTGAACTGCGTATAGACCGTAGAGTCACTATCGTAAATGGTATTTTTATAATCGACATAATTCACCTGAACCGCCCGCACGTCCTGCTCGGCCCCCAAGTCGGAGGTCAGGGTTTCGCCGGGGCGGTTTTGGGTCGGCACCCAGAAGGTCCGAGGGTTTTCGTCGACCGTCAGTTCGGCCCGCATCGTGTCCAGTGTCGAGGAGGCCGTGACCGGTTTTTTATAGTTGAGCAACATCCAGCCTGTAAACAAGTCATTGCTGTTTTGCCATTTCGCCGTCGGGAGTTTGTGCGGAAAATCGCCAAACCGGGTGTTGGCGTACAACTGGTCGTCTTTGTCGAAACCGGCGGGGTGCATCACAATCCGGCGTTCCATGCCCCAGACAATGCCGAGCCAGGTTGTGCCGGTATTCCAGTAATTGCCGAAGTTATCCTGAAAGGTATTTCCGTGGCCAGTACCGGTGGCATAACCACCTGGTTTATAGGCAATCGGGTTATAAGGCGCGTACTCAAACGGCCCTAGTGGATCTTTGCCCACGTACGTTCCGTTGGCGTACACGTTGTATTCGGTGCCGGGCGCACCGTATTGCAGATAATACTTTCCGTTGTGTTTGGTCATCCAGGCTCCTTCAACGAACGGCTTGATCGGATCGGAATGGTTCGGGCCGAAGCGCTCCCAACCGTGCTGCCAGGGATCGAGCCAGAACATCGGCTGGTAGGCCTTCGACGGTTCCGGAATTTTGTAGGTCAACCGGCGGCCGTGGTCGAGTTCGGCCCCAAAAACCGGGTAGACATTCGAGGAGCCCCAGTACATATACCACTTGTCGGTATCCGGGTCGTGAAAGAGCGCCGGGTCCCAGGGGCCGATGTCTTTGGGCAGACGCGGCAACCAGCGGTTGTAGAACTTGAGCTTCCCTTTGCCGGGTTCGGTGGAGTAAAAGATGGGGCGTTGCTCGAAGGTCGACTGAAACAGAAACAGCGTGTCGCGGACCGACAAAGCCGCCGGAGCGCACATGTCTTCCATCGGCCATTTGTCGGGCACCACATATTGCCAGTCGACGAGGTTTTTCGATTTCCACCAGCCACCGGAGATGGTGACAAACAGGTAATACTCACCGGGCTGATTGCCTACTTTATGGTTGATAATCACCGGATCGGCCCCGGATCGGTACGAAATCCGCTCGTTCAGTTGCTCGAAATTATACCGATAGCTGATGTCCATCGGATTGCAATACGTCTGCTGCTGAGCCAACCCTTGAAAGGCGCTGAATAAGAAGCAGAAAAAAACTGGCTTAATTTTGTCTATTTTCATCGGATCCAATTCATTTCAATTTGTCGGTTAAAATCGATTAAATTAACGCGAACTATGAGATTATCTATCTGAATAATAAGTCGTTTCAGTGCCATCGGCACGGAATGTTTATGAGAAAAACCGCCAGTATCTGCCGATCAGCGTGCCGTAGGTACGCCATTCACCCTGGGTTGCGTACCTACGGCACGCGTAGAATACATAGAACACTACTTTTCTACAATCATTCGACCCCGATGGGGTCATAAAACTCATAGTTCACGTTAAATTAACGCATTTTACAAAAGGCTGGAAAGTTCCTTTGAGAAGTATAGGCTTGCTGCTTCGAATTCCCAGTCGATAATCTTTTCCCGATTCAGCAGATTCCTCTACCCCAACCCTTACTTTTGTCTTTTAACCAAAATCGACTTATGAAGAATACAGCCGTCAAGGTGCTGCAACGAAAGAAGAAGCAGATTATCGAACTCTGGATGAAAAATCAGTTAGCCGATACTGGCCTGCGGGAGGATTTGATGAGTAACGAGGATTTACTGGTTCAGTCGGAAGAGTTCATGAATGTTATTCTGAAAACTGTCAATGAAAACAACATTACCCAACCCGACTCAACTGATTTT
Source organism: Larkinella sp. VNQ87 (assembly GCF_049445795.1). Classification (NCBI taxonomy): domain Bacteria; kingdom Pseudomonadati; phylum Bacteroidota; class Cytophagia; order Cytophagales; family Spirosomataceae; genus Larkinella; species Larkinella sp. VNQ87. Next base: position 126,412 of record NZ_JBMSDT010000015.1, on the reverse strand, counting down.
GAAGACGTCTACGAAATTTTAGGAGGAATTTCCATTTCGCGGGCCCGGCAGGGTTTTTCGCCCCGCGAAACCGGTCTGTACATTTTCAGCCTGAAAGAGGCCATTCTGGATACCCTGAAGCAGGAACTGGCGGGCGACCCGACCATTCTTTACGAAGAAAGCCTGAAAATCAACAAACTGATTGACAGCTTTGGCGTCATTACCTTCGAAACATTTATCAAAGGCCGCGAAGAAGTTATTTTGCGGCAAACCGACGAAATCGCCGAAATTTCAACCCCCGTGATCCGGGTGTGGGACGGTATTCTGGCGCTGCCCATTATCGGGACGCTCGACAGTTCGCGTACGCAGGTGGTGATGGAAAGCCTGCTTCAGGAAATTGTCGATACCGGCAGCAGCATTGCCATTCTGGACATTTCGGGTGTTCCGGCCGTCGATTCGCTGGTGGCCCAGCACCTGATCAAAACCGTCAGTGCAACCCGGCTGATGGGGGCCGAGTGCATCATCAGCGGCATTCGACCCGAAATTGCCCAGACCGTTGTCCACCTGGGCATCGATCTCTCCAACATCATCACCAAAGCATCGCTGGCGAGCGCCCTGAAATATGCGTTCGCGCTGCAAAAACTGGAGGTTCGTAAGAAACAATCAATCTAAGCTTCGCTCGCTATGGAAAAGATCCCTATTCTCAGGATGGGGCCCTATTTACTGGTTACCATTCAGGTCGATCTCTACGATCGGCTGGCGCTGAATCTGGAAGCCGATCTGATCCAGACCGTAAACAAAACCGGTGCCCGGGGGGTTTTAATTGATATTTCTGCTGTCACAATTGTTGATTCGTTCATGGGTCGAATTATTGGCAATATTGCCAGTATGGCGCGCATTCTGGATGCGGAAACGGTGGTAGTGGGCATGCAACCCGCCGTGGCCATTACGCTCATTGAACTGGGCTTGCCACTGAAAGGCGTGTACACGGCATTGAATGTCGAAAAAGGCATGGAACTGCTGAAAGCCAGGATTGGCCCGGATCACGATGAACAGGACGATGAGGATGACGATGCTGGTATTGAATAAGGACCGAATGGTTATTCAAAAAGACCAGGATGTTGTCCTGTTTCGAAACCGGGTGAAAGAATATGCCGTTAAAATTGGGATGGGGCTGGTCAATCAGACCAAGCTGATCACAGCGGCCAGCGAATTGGTGCGTAATATGTTACGCTATGCCAACGGGGGCGAAGTCTTGATCGAAGTAGTCAGCCGAATCCGCGAAAACGGCATTCGGCTGACGTTCATTGACAAAGGGCCGGGTATTGCCGACATCGAGAAGGCGATGCAGGACGGTTATTCCACCGGGAAAAGTCTGGGCCTGGGCTTACCCGGTACCAAGCGACTGGTCAATGAATTCAATCTGAAAAGTACCGTTGGCGAAGGCACAGTAGTCACGATTGTTAAATGGAAGAATGGGTAATAGACACCATACGGTTTTCAGCGCTCCTGACCGGAGTTATCTGGCTATTGTAAAAAAGGAAATTCATTCATTTGCCCTACAACTTGAATTTAACGCTAAAAAACAAGCTGAGCTAGACATCATCGTGGCCGAGATAGCCTCTAACTTAGTGAAACACGCAGGTGGGGGCGAAATCCTGGTTCGTAAACTGGAGGAACCCGCGTATGCCGGCATTGAACTGATCAGCATCGACAACGGGCCGGGCATGTCCGACCCTGGCCGGATGGTAGCCGATGGCACCTCGACCACCAACACCCTCGGGCAAGGGCTTGGAGCGATCAAACGCCTGTCTGATAAATTTGAATTGTATTCGTTGAAAAATTGGGGAACAATTCTTCTGGCGCGCGTTTATACCAAAAAGCCACCCGTACCAGCTACCTTACCGAAGGTTGAAATTCGCCCCGTTGTTGTGCCAAAACCCGGTGAATCGGAATGTGGTGACGGATATGCCACCAAAATCACCGCGAACGGGCTGAAGCTGTTTCTGGGCGATGGACTCGGACACGGACCAGAAGCCAGCCATGCTGTCGAGGAAGCCATTAAAACCTTCCAGCTTAGTCCGGAAACTAGACCAACCGACCTCCTTCGGTCCATGCACCAGGCGGTCAGAAAAACCCGCGGGTTAGTGGGCACCATCCTGCAGTTTGACTTTAAATCCCGGAGGTGGACAGTGTGTGGCATTGGAAACATCGCGACCCGGTTTCAGGGAACCCTTTTTTCGAAAAGCCACATGGCCTACAATGGTATAATCGGCATGAATATTCCCGGCACGATGAGCGATCAGGAGGTAGGGTTTGAAAATGGGCAACTGGTCATTATGTGTTCCGATGGGATCAAATCGCGCTGGGACCTGTCAAAGTATCCGGCGATTGTTAATTATGATCTATCGATCCTGGCGGCAGCGCTTTACAAAGATTACTCCCGCCGAACCGATGACACATCGGTGGTGGTAGCAAGAATTGGCTGACATGAACGAGATTGCTAAGATAGCTTTAGATAACGAACTGGATTTAATTCTGGCGCATAAAAGCACCATGAAACTAGCCGAGTTGGCCGGGCTCTCGCTGGCAGCTCAAACGACGTTTGCCACGGCGGTTTCGGAGGTGGCCCGGGATGCGATCACCTACGGCATCGGAGCTACCCTGACCCTGGGTGTTTCGACGGCAAAAGACCGAAAACTGCTGGCGCGCGTGAAGGACCGGCGGATCAAGGGAACCGTCAATGAAGGCATCCGGTATGCCCGGCGGCTGGTCGACCAGCTCGACTACGCCGAATCCGAACGGGGCTCGGAAATCAGCCTGTATGTGCAGCTTCCTGCCAACCCGCGAATCAGTGAGGCCCGAGTCGAAATCTGGAAAGCCCAGTTTCGCGACGAACCGCCCATCTCGCCCTACGAGGAAATTCGCCGGAAAAACCGCCAATTGCAGGAAATGGCCGAGCGGCTCCGCGAAAGTGAAAAACAATACCAGACGCTGACCGACACACTGCCCCTGATGATTTTCACGGCGTCGAACGAAGGTAAACTGCTCTATGCCAACCGGTGGCTTGAAGCCTATACCGGAACATCGATGGACGTACTGAACGAAAAAGGCTGGCGGGCCGTGGTCCATGCCGACGATGCCTACAAACCCTGGAACTGGCGGGAACAAGCCCAAAGCGACCGGACCTTCCGTAACGAAATCCGGATTCGGCAGGCGGCTACGGGGGATTATGTCTGGCACCTGATCAATGCTACGCCCATTCTGAATGAGCAGAACGAGGTACTGTCCTGGAACGGTTTTCTGGTGGATATTCACGCCCAGAAGATGATGGACCGAACGCTGAAAGACAATCAGGAACTGACCGAAATCAAACAGCAACTCGAGCAATACCAACTCGAATTGAAAATGAACATCGGCGAACTGAACCGCAGCAACCAGGAACTGGCCGAATTTGCCTACGTGGCGTCCCACGATTTGCAGGAGCCGCTGCGAAAAATCCAGTCGTTCGGTACGTTGCTGCTGGAGCAGTTTTCCGTCGACCTTAATCCGGCGGCTCAGGATATGATTCAGCGAATGCATTCGGCCGCCGAGCGGATGCACTTGTTGATCAAGGACTTACTATCTTACTCGCGCCTGAATACCCACCACCAGCCCTTCCGGCCGGTCGATCTGACGACCCTCATCAAAGAAGTACTGGGCGACCTGGAACTCAACATCCGGGAACGCAATGCGCAGATCACCCTGGAACCGCTCCCCACTGTACAGGGCAATCCGTTGCAATTGCGGCAGATGTTTCAGAACCTGCTTTCCAATGCGTTAAAATTCCGAACGCCCGAGCGGGTTCCGCAGATTCGGATCAGTACACAGAACGTCAACATTTTCGACATTCCGGTGCCCATACGCAACCGGGAAAACGCTTACCTGGCTATCAGCGTCCAGGACAACGGGATTGGGTTCGATGAACGGTATCATGACCGGATTTTTCAGCTTTTCCAGCGGCTGCACGGCCGGGATCAATACGCCGGAACCGGCATCGGTCTGACCATCTGCAAGAAGGTAGCCGAAATGCACGGTGGCACCATCGCGGCCAAAGGGTACCCCGGACAGGGAGCCATTTTTACGGTGTATTTGCCTATGAGTGTGGTCGTAGAACCGTCGCTGGTCGCCCAGTCAAACGGATCGGAGCAGGCGTCATGAGCGATTTTCGGCTTATCGATCAATGTTGACCCGTTTGTTTTGTTCGGCCATTCGAACGGTTTCCGCCAGCCGCTTCTGCCGGGTTTCGGGCCGTTTGGCGTTCAGAATCCATTCCAGAATCCCGCGCTTCGACGAGGGCGAAAACGCCTGAAAGTTGGCCATCGCCTGCGGATTCTGATTGAACAATTGCTGTAAATCATCCGGAATCACCGCGTTCTGCACATCCACCAGCGCTTCCCAGGTCCCGGTTTCTTTCGCCAGGTCGATCATCGCCTGACCAGCCGGTCTGATCAACCCCTTTTGCGTCAGTTTGTCGACCCGTTCACGGTTGGCCTGGCTCCAGTTGCTTTTGGGGTTTCGGCGCGCAAAATAGAGGTAAAAGCTCTCCTCGTCGCGTTTATTGGCCACACTGTCGATCCAGCCGAAACACAGCGCTTCCTCCACGGCCTCGTCATAGTAGACACCCGGTTTTTCGCTGGTTTTCCGGTACATGATCAACCAGACAGCCTTTTCGGTGTCGTGATTCTGGTCCAGCCAGTTCCGCCAGTCCTGTCGGTTTTGGGCGTAGAATGCGTTAACGCCTTTGTGGGTTTCCATCACCAGGCAATGGGTTGTCCGTCTCTGAAAAAACCGCCACTGGGTCCGTCGTCCGGAAGGGTTACGCCCCAGACAATGCTCTTAGCTCCTTCCTGAACGGGCCGGGCACCCCATTCGGCCGTTCCGGGGTAAGTGGCGACAAAACCGGGGCAAACCGCGTTAATTTTGATGGTAGAGCCTTCGAGTTGCTTTGCCAGCTTCACCGTCAGGCCGTTCAGCGCCAGTTTGGTCAGGGCGTATACCGGCACGCCGTTCGGGTGGTGAGGCAAACCAAAAACCGGGTCGGTAAAGGAACCCGCTCCGCTCGATACGTTGACAATGCGCCCATGACCGCTTTTCTCCAGCAACGGTACAAACGCTTTGATCATCCGCCAGGCTCCGAGCAAATTGGCGTCAAAAGCGTCTTTGACAAAATCCATCTCCGCCGACAAAGGCTGCTGACCGGCGTCGAAGTACGCTCCGGCATTATTGACGAGCGCATCCAGTTTTCCGAACTGCTGTTCAACTTCCTGCGCAAACTGCTGAACGCTTTTGTCATCGGTAATATCAAGGGGCCGGGCGATGGCTCCGATCTGATCTGCTAAAGCCGCCAGCGAATCGACGTTTCGGGCAGTTACAATTACACGGTAGCCTAGTTCGGTCAGTTGTTTCGCCGTCTCGAAGCCCAACCCGGTTTCCCGACTGGCTCCGGTGACGATGGCTAGTTTTTCCTCGATCATACGGTCTGTTCGTTACTGCTGATTGGAAGAAAGCGCTGTGGAAGAAAAAGGTTTTGGAAATTTACCGCATCAAAATCCAGTCTGCCGCTTTTTTGGGGCGACGGTCCGGTAAGCCGCCGTCAGGGCATCCCGCAGCGTTTCCTCCGGTACTTTCTCCAGATTCACAAACGTCCAGCCCTGCTTGCCCCAACCATTCGGCACGGGATAAATGACGGTTTTGTCGAACGTTGAAAACAAATCCTGATCCCGTTCCGATAATTTCAGGCACACCCGCTGATTGGCCGTGTCGAGCGTGGCGACAATCTTCCCCGCAACCCGAAACGATGGTTTCTCGAAATGCGCCTGTTCCGTCATGCCGGGAAAGGACAACGCTAGCCGCCGGAAGGTCTCCATATCCATCCTAACGAATGTTTGGGTTGCTAATGCGCTAAAAATACACAAAATGCGCCGGAATGTCCCGTTCAACAACTATTCGTTGGCGGTTTTTATTACCCTCCTTAGCTTTGCGTTGTCAATTTGAGACGTCTATGGTCCAGCAACTTGTCCACTGTCATGCCGCCTTAAAACCGTATGTCAAAGACATTCTGGTGTTGGAGGGCTGCGAGAGCGTGGCTACGCCGAACACCTTCCGTTTTTTTGCCGACGGCTGTCCCGGTATTATCTTCCAGCAATCGTCGCGGGGTATGCTGCTGAATGCACTTACTTACCCAACCACGTCTTTTTTTCTGTACGGCCAGACCATCAAACCGGTGGAAATTACGGCCCGGGGGCGGTTTCGGCTGCTCATTTTTTTCCTGTATCCGCACGCCATCCTGCCCCTGCTCGGAATCCGGGCCGACACGCTAACCGGTACCTGCGTTGACCTCGGCCCACTGCCGACCTTATCCGGTCTCCCGGCGTTCGAGCGGTTATTTCAGTCCGATTCCGTAACCGATCAGGTTGAACTGGTTTCATCCTGTATACTGCGGATGCTTCAACTTAATCACCCCAGCGCCGACCGGGCGCTGAATTTCGCGGTCGACCAAATCTGGACGGCCCAGGGAAATGCCTCGTTGCCGGAATTGCACAGAACGCTGAACATCTCCGAACGCACCTTCGAACGGCGGTTTGAGCAGTACGTTGGCATTTCGCCCCGGCTCTTTGCCCGGATTTGCCGGTTTCAGGCGAGCCTGCAACAGTTGAAAAACCGGGATTACAGCAAGCTGTCCGACATTGCCTTCGACAACGGGTACGCCGATCAGTCGCATTTCATCCGCACCTTCAGGGAATTTACCGGTTTTTCGCCTTTAAAACTGCCTGCCCAGCCCGACCCGTTCCGGTACGACCGTGCTTCGGTGTATTGATGGTTGGCTACCGGTTCTCTGTTCTATTATCAACAATCTCATCGTTCGCGTTGAATATAAAAACAACCGGATCAAATTTTGACAAAATATTATTCAAATACCAGGGGAATTGATCCTTCTTAAATTCTCAATATCCTCGATATCTTTCGTTCTTCCCGTCGCTTGCTTGTCTTGAATCAAATCCTCAAGGCTAATAAATACGATCTCTGCACCTTCAGATTTAAACGATTGACGCCTTTCGTAAGCTTGCCAAAATCTTAGAGGGGCTTTTATAGTTGGCAGAAGGTCAAGGGTGTATTCTTCAAATTCGAACCTTAGAAACGGAGCTAGGTCTATAACTTCGGCATTTCGGTGCTCGGTTACATCCTTTCCGAGTTGTTCCACAGCACTGAGCAACCGGGCATGGTTTTGAGGTGTAGTTCTGTACCAAAGATCTAAATCGACCTTCTCTGTGGGCTGGCCATTCTTGCCAATTGTCGGCCTGATATATCCGTGAATCGCAACAGCCGTGCCACCGACTATCATGTAGTCAACGTCGTTTTCATTGAATATCCTGCAAACGTTGCGGATAATATTAAGATAATCCATGTGCAGCGGCCCTGCTTACAGATGTAGTGTTATCTGGGGATGCTTTTGATTGGATGTATTCTTTTCGCAGAACGGTCATAGCCTCGGCAAACTGTGCATAACGATCAGCCGCCACGGTAGGGTGCTGCTCTACCGCCAATGAACTGTCTTTCAGTTCGTCAAAGCTATTATATCGTGTTTGTTTGGCCATGAGAAAAAAACATCCATTAGCGCAATAACACTGAAAAATACAGATATGGTGCAAAAAGTCAAAGAATATTGCAAAAATACAACTATTTACTAAAGCAGCCCCTTTCAGCGTCGTGGTAAGCTTATAAATTTCAGAACCTGTGACTTGAATCACAGGTTCTGAAATCGCATTTACAAATTCATCCCACCCGACACCTCGATCCGCTGCGCGTTGATCCAGCGAGCTTCTTCGGTGCAGAGAAAGGCCACCACCCCACCGATGTCGTCGGGCAATCCGGCCCGGCCCAGCGCCGTAACGCTGGCAATGCCCTGATTCAGTTCGGCATTATCCCGGACGTGTCCTCCACCAAAGTCGGTTTCGATAGCCCCCGGAGCCACCACATTAACGGCAATCCCGCGCGCACCGAGTTCTTTGGCCTGGTAGCGGGTCAGTGTTTCGATGGCACCTTTCATGGAAGCATAGGCCGAATAACCGGGCGTCGCAAACCGGGCCAAACCGGTCGAGAGGTTGATGATGCGGCCCCCATCGTTCAGCAGCGGCAGGGCTTTTTGCGTCAGAAAGTAGACGCCTTTGAAATGGATGGTCATCAACTCATCGAACTGCTCCTCGGTCGTTTCGGCAAACGGCGCGTAAACGCCAATTCCGGCGTTGTTGATCAGAAAGTCGAACCGGTCGGTTTGGAAGGTATCGTTCAGGACGGTTTTCAGTTGGGCAAAAAAACCGTCGAACTCGCCAACTTGCCCGGTATTGAGTTGCAGCGCTGCGGCTTTCCGGCCTTTCGCTTCTAGTTCTGAAACGACGGCCAGCGCATCGTCTTTCTGGCTGTTGTAGGTCAGCACGACGTCGATTCCTTTTTCGGCCAGGCGCAGCGCCATGTTTTTTCCCAGACCACGGCTACCGCCGGTTACCAGAGCAATCTTACTTGTGTTCATCGTTGTCTTTGAGTGATTTGTGATGACACAAAGGTAGCCTGCCCGGCGGCCGGGGTGTTTGCAAGCATCAATCCATGGTTTGCAAAATTCAAATCAGACCAGGCTAAGCCCGGAAAGCCAGCGGAGCCAGCGTCGTCTGTTTCTTGAAAAAGTTGGAGAAATGCGCCACTTCTTCGAAGCCCAGCGAGTACGCAATCTCGGAAATATTCCAGTCGGTTTGCTTGAGCAGGATTTTGGCTTCCTGCAAAATCCGGCCGCTGATGAGGTCGGTGGTGGTTTTGCCGGTGGTTTCTTTCAGGACTTTGTTGAGGTGGTTGACGTGAACAGCCAGCCGCTCGGCGTAGTCTTTGGCCGTCCGAAGCGAGAGTTTCTGGTGGGGCGACTCAATCGGAAATTGCCGTTCGAGCAGTTCGATAAACAGCGAGGTCACGCGGGCCGACGCGCTGTGCGTCGGGTGCAGGGCCGTAGCCGGTTGCAGTTTTTGTCCATAATGAATCAGTTCCAGCACGTAATTGCGCAGCAGATCGTATTTATAGGCATAATCCGACGCCAATTCCTTATACATCTTCCGGAAAATGTACGTCAGTTCTTCCACGGCTTCGTCGGAAAGCTGAAAAACCGGGTAGCCGCCGGGATGGAAAATCGGCAGTTCGTCGAGCACGACCCCGCTTTTGCTCTGAACCAGAAAATCGCCCGTAAAAATGCAGAAAAAGCCGGATTGCTCGTCGTCCTGCGGCACGTAGTGATACGGGATTTTGGGCGTTGCAAACAGCAGGGCCTGCTTCTCGATTTCGATCACCTTATCGGCGTATTCGGCCCGGTTTCGGCCGTTGATCAGGCTGATTTTGTAGTACGCCCGCCGGTTGTAGGGCATCGTGGCTTTCGGATTCTTCCGCAGCCGCGCGTTGACCTCATCAATTTTAAATACATTGAAATGCCCGATTTCCCGATTGATCCCTTCTGGCACCAACCCGGCGGTTTCCTGGTAAAATTTTTCCAACGAAGTGATTTCCATATCCCGGCAATTTGCAAAATTCAAAGGTAGCAAAATCTCCCGGACAGCAAACACCGCCTTACTTCCGCCCGGTTCCCTACTCCACTGCCCGTTTCAAGATCTCGCGCTCGAAGAAGATGCGCTGCTCTTTGGGTAATTCATACAGCGCCTTCTCTTCTTTGCCGAACACGACCCGGCGATAGATGGTGACGTAGGTTGAAATGATCTCAAAACCGGGGCGGTTTTGCAGCCAGGTTTCTAACTCAGCGAGTTCGGGTTCGGTGGCGGTTTGAGATTGGAGGTAGGTTACAATTCTCTTTTCTAATATCTGTATCGCTTCATTGTTTTCACCATCTATTTCTATTACTTTTTTTTGAGCATCAATAGCTTGAATAAATGCTCTTGCGAATGCATGGGATATACTAAGCCCCATCCACCCTATCTTTTTTTCTGGATTAAACTTAATAAATTGGGTGTAGGCATCAGCTGCTTGAACGTATCTGCCACCTTCGATATAGTTTATTCCTATTAATAAAAAAACAAAATTAAATTCTGAGTTGATCTTGAAAACATTCTGAAAAGCAGCAATTGCTTGGTCTTTATATCCTTGCTTATCATAAGTGTACCCTAAACCCATTATTGCCAATTCGGCATTTGGTTCTATCTGAAGTGCTTGTTGGTAAGTCTTAACAGCTAGAGCATAATTTTCTTGATCTCGATAAGTATCTCCTAAAGCTACTAGTTCTTGGACCCTTACAGTTTTGCTTTTATTCGTGATTTCTAGCTCCATTTGCATTTTTAACGCTCTCTCCCTAGCTTCAACTTCCCACTGAAATTTCTGTTTTTTCAGCGGTTCCATCTCACCTTCATACAATTCCTCAAACCGCAACTTCTGCTCTTTTATCTCATCGTGAGAATAATACAAAGCCAGAAAGTCAATAAACAAAGCCGAAATACCTTCACGCTGTTCGCCAATTTCGATAGCAATCCGAAGTAAAGGTTCAGAAACGTCGTAGAGTTTGTTTCGTTTGTCGATGGGGTCGGGCAAGGCGTCGATCAGGTGCTGGCGCTGGAGTTCGCTGAGTTGCTTTGTGAGCGACGTGGTGGCAATGAAGCAGTTTTTGCCAATGTCAGTGCCTTTTTGCGGGGTTTTCGCCAGCGCCAGATAGTACAGAATCTTTTGCTGCTGGGCGGGCAAAAACCGGATAAACGTCTCGTAATACGGCTTGAGATCGTTCATGGTTTTCATGAAAATCTCCGAGAGGGCCGCGACACTGTCGGCTTTCAGAAACTCGTAGAACGTCACCAGCAACCGGTGATTGCCTTTCACCAATTCGTGAATGGCCCGCACCTGCGCCCGGCCCGGTCCGGCCAGGTGTTCGATCATGACCGGCCGCTGCTCGATTTCGGCCAGATTTTGCAGCAGTTCCAGCGATTCCGCATACGTGAGTTTCTTCAACGTAATCGTGGAGAAGAAACCGTAAAACGGGCGGTCTTCCCGGCCCAGGTCGGGGCTGGTGGCTTGCGAAGTTGCCACGATGCTGATGCGGTTATGCCGGTACAGCCAGGCCCGCAGTTTGGATTGCCCGATTTTATCGAGTTTTTCCAGAATGTCATCGAAGTTTTCGCTCAGGATTAGCAGCGGTTTGTCGCCCACGTACTCGCCGATGAGGTTTTCGGCCACGTATTCCTGGCGGCTTTCGGGTGTTTCGCGCAGGATGTTCAACTGGGCTTCCAGCGCGGGCCGGTCGGCGTCGTACCAGCGCATGAAGGCGTTGATGATCCGGATCAGAAAATCGAGATACCCTGAAATCCCGTACTCTTCCTCCGCAAAATAGGCTACCACCAGCGCCCGGTTTTGCACCAGATCGCGGATACGGTGGTACAAAACGCGCAGCAGATGCGTTTTGCCGGAACCGCGCGGCCCGACGATGAACACCTGGTGATTGACGCCATGTCCGGCGATTTCGCGGGCGTATTGCTCCAGCAAATCCACCGTCTTCCGGCGACCAATCAGCATTTTTTCCAGAATATCGGGCTGCACATTCTTGGCCCCGAAACTCAGAAACGTACTGATTCCTTTCGTTCCTATGCTTTGTTGAGTCTCCACCACTGCTTGATGAGGTTGTATTTGAACTGGTACTTTCGCGCACCGTCTTCAATCGCTCGAATCAGGTATTGCTCACTCCGTAAGGTTTCCAACGAATTCAGAATCTCGGCCGGATCGGCATGGGGCACATGTTGCTGCAAATTCTCTTCCGAAACCAGACCAGGTTGCTTCGATACGTGATTCAAAATTGAAATCATCCGCTCCGCTTTTGCTGGCTCATAGTAGATACCAATTCGCTGATGAAGCTGATTGAATATTTTGGCTTCGTCCGGATCATTCAGCAAAATGGCTTCCGATTTTTCCAGGGTCTCTTCACTGATTATACTTTCAAAATTTGACTGGATGATCTGAAAAAGCGCATTGATGTAAAAGGGCAGATTCTCCGCAAACCGGCAGATCCGACGATAGAGTACTTCCGGATCAACAACACACGTAAAACCGGAAAGGGCCAGACATTGGCATAAAAAGAAAGCGTCATGTTCCTGCATTGCATCCAGCCGAAACGGTTTTGTATCATTAAACGGCTCACCGGTGTATTTATGCTTGAGCCGAAGCCGATCCAGTACTACCTGCATCCCCACAGAACCACAAATGACAAACCGTATTTGCCCTTGTTCTTTCAAGTCGATCCGTAATTTCCGAAACAAGTCCAGCAACTCAATGGCATCCTGTGCCTTATCATTTTGCAACCAATCCCACAACATAACCGGGAATTCGTCCAGCACCAGTGTCAGAATTTCGTCGTTTTTCCGGTTTCGGGCGGACAGGTCCCGGATGCAAGCCGTCAAAGCGTCTTTCCACTTCGTTTTGAACTCGGGTAATTTGAAAGTAACCTCATCAATCGTTACTTCTTCTGGTTTTACTTTGTTGTAAAGTGTCCGAACGAAGTTCCAGGCGGTCTTGATGCCACCCAGTGACTCCTTTTTCCGTAGCACATCCAGCAAAACATCGGTTAGCTCGGTAACATCTTTTACACCCTGCAGCATGAAGTAAACTACTTGATTCGGCTCTTTATCTCGTACACTTATGTGTTCCAGCTTCTGAACCAATAGCGTTTTGCCCATCCGGCGAAACTCCTCAATTGTCACGCTTTGCGCTAGAAGTAGCTTACGGAGACGTTCCAGTTCTTTTTCGCGCCCTACTATTTTGTCGGGTGGTATTGTACCAACGGTAGGTGAAAGTAGATATGGCTTCATGAACAGAGAAAGTTGAAAGTCCAAATCTAAGATAAAAGCATCGTAAGACAAGTTTATCTTACGATAAAACCATCTTACAAATTTATCGAAATAGTGCAGAAGCAGGTATCGTCTTGAATCCCACGTTTGAATTTCATAAGTTTGCCGAATGGAAAAACCGGAAACCCTCGAAGATTTTTATCAGAAAAAAATCAATTGGCTCCCCGACAACCGCCAGCAGGATCGGGGGCATTTCAACGTCTTTCGGCTGGAAGACTGCATCGGCGAAGGGCAGGAACCGATCCAGTACAGCCGCCGGGACTTTTACAAAGTGACGCTGATCCGGGGGCGGAACGTGTACCACTACGCCGATAAAAGCCTGGAAACCAACGGCACCACATTGATTTTCTTCAACCCGCAGGTGCCGTACAGTTGGGAACCGCTGTCCGACGATTCGACCGGTTTTTTCTGCATTTTCACAGAAGCCTTTTTCACCGAGCGGTTTCGGGGCAACCTCAACGAACTGCCCATGTTTGCCATCGGCGGAAAACCCACCTACCTGCTCACCGATGAACAGAATGCGCAGCTTAGCCAGTTGTTCGGCAAGATGCTGGACGAAATCAACTCGGATTATCCCTTTAAATACGATCTGCTGCGTAATTACGTCATGGAGTTGATTCACTATGCGCTCAAAATGCAGCCGAGCGAAACGCTTTACCACCAGGTCGATGCCAAGTCGCGGCTGACGGCCATCTTTACCGAACTGCTCGAACGGCAATTCCCGATTGAGTCGCCCTCGCAACGGTTTCGGCTGCGGTCGGCGCGGGATTTTGCCGACCAACTGGCGGTCCACGTCAATCACCTAAACCGCTCGATTCGGGAAACTACCGGCAAAACCACCACCGACCACATCGCCGAGCGACTCGCTACCGAAGCCAAAGCGCTCCTAAAACACACCGACTGGAATATTTCGGAGATTAGTTACACACTTGGCTTTGAAGAACCGGCCCATTTCAACCATTTCTTCAAGAAACACACCCGCCAGACGCCCTCGGCTTTCCGTACTGTTTGAATTTTGCAAGGATCGGTTTGAAAACTGCAAGGCATACCCCACGTGTCCAGTCTACCTTTGTCTCAACAAAAACAAACAGATCATGGACACACAAAACGTATGGTTTGTCACCGGAGCCTCGAAAGGCCTGGGACTCTCTCTGGTTAAACAATTGTTGAACGGCGGTTACCGGGTAGCCGCTACCTCCCGGAACGCCGACGAACTGCGCCGGGCTGTCGGCACCAGCAGCGATGATTTTCTGCCGCTGGCAGTCGATCTGAAAACCGAGTCGAGCGTAGCCGATGCGGTGGAGAAAACAGTCAGCCGGTTTGGTCGCATCGATGTAGTGGTGAATAACGCCGGGTACGGGCTGGTGGGTGGTTTGGAAGAGCTGAGCGATGCCGAAGCCCGCGAAAACTTTGAGGTCAATGTGTTCGGTACGCTGAACGTCATCCGGCAGGTGATGCCCCAACTCCGGGCGCAGCAATCCGGGCACATCTTCAACATCTCGTCCATCGGCGGTTTTACGGGTGCCTTCCCCGGTTTTGGCATCTACTGCGCGACCAAATTTGCGGTCGAAGGATTTTCGGAATCACTGTCCGCCGAAGCGAAAGCATTCGGTATCAATGTCACCATCGTCTCACCCGGTTATTTCCGGACCGAATTCCTGACATCCGGTTCCCTGGCGGTTCCGCAGAACCCAATCGAAGCGTATCAGACCGTGCGGGAGGTGCAGGCGGCTCACCAGCAGCAGATCAATGGCAACCAGCCCGGCGATCCCGAAAAAGCCGTAGCGGCCCTGATTCGGGTCGCTTCGGAAGCCAACCCGCCCCTGCACCTGTTTCTGGGCCAGGATGCGTATGACTTGGCGTATCAAAAAATAGAAGCGGTTCGGAATGACCTCGAAACCTGGAAAGACGTGACGGTTTCGACGGGATTTGAACCGGCCAACGCCTGAGAGCAGGTCGCCCGTGAAGGCGGACTATCTTTTAATGTAAAATTTCAAATGTGAAATGCTGAATGTAAAAGTGTTTTAGAAGCGCCAAGCCCCTTTCACTTTTACATTCAGCATTCATCATTTGAAATTTTACATTTTACTTCTTTTCCTGGCTGTCTCCTACAGCTTGATCTGCGCCAGCGCCACCCCGGTTTTCTTGTTCTCGTTCATGACCTCATAGGCTACCACCAATTGGTTGTCGACAACGATGCCGCTGGCATTCATGGCGTTGCGAGAATCTTTCACAAACTGCGTCGTCGGATTGGAAGCCGCGCCTGTGATGTTTTTAAAACCGATGGTCGACAGGCGACCGCTTTCCGACGCCAGGCTTTGTTCCCACAGCAGCACCGACGATTTTGGCCCTGACACCAGGAAGGCGCTCTTGGCCGACGGATCGTCGAGCACCAGCAACCGCTTGCCCTGCTGATCAACCAGCCGAACGCCGGGGGCGTCTTTCGTGCCGGAGAACCAGGCAATCAGGTTGGTGCCGGTTCCGGTGGCCGACGTGGGGCCGGAGTGCGGACAACCGTTCACCTGCCAGTTGTCTTTGTACAGCGGCTCGGCGGGCGAGAACGTCTTGCCGTTGTCTTTCGACGTGGTTTTGTAAATATCGCGGATGTTCTCCTGGTTTTCCCGGTAATACATGTTCAGCGTTCCCGACGCATCGACCAGCAAACTGATCGGGCAGCAGTCGCAAACGAACGCATCCACCACTTGCTCAGCGCCGAACTGGTCACCATTGGACGTCACAAACCGCAGGTCGCGCTGGTGGGCTTTGCCCGGAATGTCGTTCAGGTAAGCCACGCCGATTTCGCCGTTGGCCAACACCGTGGCATCGAAGAAACCGCGAACCACGTTCGGCGTTTTGTCCTGATGCACCGGTTGCGGTTTGGTCCAGGTCGTGCCCTGATCTTTCGAGACGGCGTACACGATCTGCAAATCGCTGGGCCGTCCACCGCCCACAGCGGCTTTGGGGGCTTCCCCGTGGCCCTGATGCCCACCGCCGTGGTTGCTGTGATCGGTCGAAGCCGCCGGAGCTTCACCACGCAGGGCAAAAACCGCCACCGCCGAGCCGTCTTTCCGGAACAGCAGCCGGGGTTTCATCAGCCGCGAGTTACCAATCCCGGCCGACGAATAAATCAGTCTCTTATCGCCAAAGGTTTTGCCTTTGTCCTTCGATTCGGCCCAATAAAAATGAATGACATTGTCGGCGTCTTTCTCGGTCCACGACAACGCCACGGTCCCTTTCGGCGTTTTCGTCAACAACGGGGTTGCGTAGGCCCGGGTCGTGTCGTTCAGGTTGTTATTGGCAAAACTGCCCGCGACTGCCAGGCAGAAACAGGCCAAAAAGAGGAAGGATTTAATAAACAGCTTCATACCGTCTGGTTAAGTGAAGAAAACCGCCCGACCTGCGCCGAAGCAGTCAACAGATGACAGCACAAAGTAACAGCAGCCGGGGCTTATTTAAAACGGTTTTGATTAATTTATTTAGAATTGTTTTAATTAAACAGAAAAAATTTCTTGTCAATCAGTTCCGCGAAAACCAGCCGGAGAATGCTTCCTTTTGTAATTTTTTTCGAAGACCTTGCGGCAAGAAAAGGAAGATCCGTGCAACGCCAGCCGAACCACTCCTATCCCCGAAAACCCTAACCTTCTCAAGACCATGCGCAGTTTCCTCGCTCTTGTCTTCATCCTGCTGACTCAGTCGGTTTTTGCCCAGGACCTCATCAGCAACCGCGACCGCGAAATCGTGTTCAAGTCGGTGAATGTCATCCCGATGGACCAGGAACGTGTCCTGGAAAACCAGACCGTTGTCGTGAGAAATGGCCGTATCGTAGCGATGGGGGCCGATGGCAAAGTAAATTATCCCCGGAACGCGCAGGTGATCGATGCCCGGGGCAAATACCTGACGCCCGGCTGGGCCGAAATTCACGCCCACGTGCCGCCCATCGACGACATCGAGCCGATGAAAGAGGTGCTGATCCTCTACCTCGCCAATGGCATCACCACCATTCGCGGGATGCTGGGTCACCCCAAACACCTCGAACTCCGCAGCAAGATCAACAGCGGTGACATTCTGGGGCCGCATTTTTACGCGTCCGGGCCGTCGTTCAGCGGGCAAACCGTTAAATCGCCGGAGCAGGGCGCGAAGATGGTGCGCGATCAGAAAGCCGCCGGATATGATTTCCTGAAACTGCACCCCGGTCTGACGAAAGAAACCTTTCCGGCCATTGCCAAAACCGCCAAAGAAGTCGGGATTCCGTTCGTGGGCCACGTTTCGTTCAACGTCGGGGCCTGGATGGCCATCGACGCGGGGTATTCGTCCATCGACCATTTAGACAGTTTCATGGAAGCCATCACGCCCGGTTCCGACACGCTCGTGGAGCAGGAAGCCGGTTTGTTCGGTTCCTGGATCGGTTACCGCGCCGACCCCGCCCGCATTCCGAAACTGGTGAACGGTTTGCGCGAAAAAAACATCCGGGTGGTGCCCACGGAAGCCCTGGCGGAACGCTGGCTCTCCCCGCTCCCGGCCGACGAATTTGTGAAAGCGCCCGAAATGAAGTACATGCGCGCCGAAGACGTGCGCAACTGGACAAATACCAAAAATAACTACAACAACAACCCCAATTTTTCGATCGAAAAAGCGGAGAAGTACATTCAGATGCGCCGGAAAATCCTCTACGAATGCCAGAAAAACGGCGTCGATATTCTGCTCGGTTCCGACGCGCCCCAGGTGTTCAACGTACCCGGTTTTTCGATTCACCACGAAATGCGGTACCTGGTCGGCGCGGGTCTGACGCCCTACGAAACCCTGCGGACAGGCACGGTCAATGTCGCGTCGTATTTCGGAAAACCGGATTCGGGCACGATCAAAACCGGCAACGTCTCGGACCTGGTGCTGCTGAGCGGCAACCCATTGAAGGACATCAGCCAGACGCAGCACATCGAGGGCGTCATGATCGGCACCAACTGGCTGTCGAAAGCCTACATTCAGAAGGAATTGAAGAAGCTGGAGAAGCAGTGAGGGATGGGAACGCGGATTTAACAGATAAAACGGATTGGACGGATAAACGAATTTATCCGTTTTTCCAGCATTTCTTACGGTCAGATTTAACTCCAAAACCCTCTCAAACCCGATGAAACGCATTGACTTCATCCAGCAGACGCTTGGACTGGCCGGGACGCTGGCAATAGCCGGGCCGTTGCGGGCCGCTCCCCCAACCAACCCGGACGCGTTGCCCGTCTGGCCGCTGCCCGATCTAAAAACCGCCTTTCCCGAGGCCATTCCGATTCGGTCGGTCGAGTTACTCCGGACGCAGGGCGAACTCCTGCTGGTGGTCAGCGCAGAGAACGAAACGCGGGGCGTTACGCAATGCAACGACCGGATGGCGCACCTCGTTTCGCTGCTCAAAGGGCTGGTTTTGCCCCATTTTGTCGGGAAAGACGCCCGCGACCTGCCCACACTGGTCGATAATGCTTACCGGCTGAACAGCAACTACAAATACGCCGGAATGCCGCTCTGGAACTGCATCGGCACGGTTGAGATTGCGACCTGGGATTTGCTCGGCCAACTGGCCCAAAAACCGGTTTATCAACTGCTGGGTAAAACCGTTCGCACCGACTACGGCGTTTACATTTCCGATTTCGACCGGGGCACCGATCCGGCGGAGGTGGTGGTCGACCGGCTGGCGCAAAAACTGGCGCAGACCGGCGCTACGGGCGTCAAAATCAAAGTAGGTGGCCGGATGCGCAACACCCCCGAAGACGACCGGCGAACCCGGGCGTTTGTGCCGCTGGTTCGGAAAAAACTGGGCGACCGCGTGACGATCTACGCCGATGGCAACGGTTCGTATTCGGTCAAAGACGGGATTGAAACCGGGAAATTTCTGGAGGATTACAACGTGGCGATTTTTGAGGAACCGTGCAATTTCGAGGATGAAGAAGGGCTCCGAACCGTCAACCAGGCCCTAAAAAAACTGGTGCTGGCGGGTGGTGAACAGGACACGAGTCTGTACCGGTTTCAGCGACTGGCCCGGACGGGCGTGTACGACCTGCTGCAACCCGATGTGTACTACAACGGCGGGATTTTGCGGACGTTGCAGGTGGCCGAGATTGCGCGGCAGTCGGGCAAGACGCTGGCTCCGCACTCGCCCAAAGCCGACCCGCTGCTGGGGCCGTTCTGGCAAGTGGCCGCCGTTTGTCCGAATCTGTTTGGTTTACAGGAATTTGTATATAATCTGAACGAAAAACCGGCGGGTTGGTACTTGCCCGCCCTCACCATCGCCAACGGAAAAATGCGGATTCCGGACCGGCCGGGCCTGGGGTTGCAGTACGACGAACACATCTGGAAAACCGCCGAACGGGTTATTTTTTAGACGGCTTTTCTCGTTGGCGACCGACTTAGCTACTGGAGTCAGGCATCCGGTAATCGGTAAACCGTATTCTTTTTCAAGATTGGACCAACGTTTCTTTTGATTGCAAAAACAAATTGCTTTTTTTGCGCTCGTTCTACCTACCGTCACTTTTTTTCATGTACCGAATTCTATCCGCTTGCCTTCTGGCCTGCTTCGCAGGCTCTGTTGCCGCACAGGAAGTCAACTACGATGATGTGTCCTTCACCCATTCTGTCCCGGCGCTTTATCCAACTCTGCAACAGAACATTTCGTTTGATGCTCGGGCTTCCGTTACTGAACGTATCAAAGACTCATTTTTATCATCGGATGAGTTAGAAAAGATGAAAACCGTGTTCCGGTCGCCCATGCGGGTTCAGTTTGGAAAGTTCTCACAGGTCGATTCCACGGGTGATTTTCACGTTGTATCGCTTATCCAGCGGTTTAAATGGGTGAAGCCAACGCAGGGCTTCACACCGACGGCTATGCCCATGTCACAGCCCAAAGCACCGGGCCTGACCGCCCAGGTGGCCTTACATACCCGTGTCTACGACAAGTTTGGCACGCTGCTCTACGACGACTCCTCGAATTTTCCGGAATTAACAATCCCGGCCGAAAGCGAATGGGGTAGCGGTTATGACCGCAAAGACCCCAAGACCAAACTATTGATTGCTACACAGCAAGCCATTTCGGCCTCACTGGTTCCTTTCGTTAACCAAATTTACGGATTTACGCCCCGGTTATCTTCCAAACTGGCCTACCTGGATGATGTCAAAAAAAATCCGAGTTAAAAAAATTTGAAGAGCAGGTTGATGAACTGCGAACCATTCTCCGAAAAGACGATGTCGCCAAATTTCTGACGGCTAGTGAAGCGTACCTTCCTTTCTGGGAGAAAATGGCTAATTACCAGGGCGAAGGCGATGTCAACGAGGT
The DNA here is from genome assembly GCF_049445795.1 of Larkinella sp. VNQ87. Lineage (NCBI taxonomy): Bacteria > Pseudomonadati > Bacteroidota > Cytophagia > Cytophagales > Spirosomataceae > Larkinella > Larkinella sp. VNQ87. The sequence goes on along the minus strand of NZ_JBMSDT010000015.1, from coordinate 106,213 downwards.
GAAACGGGCGGCCTTGCAGAATCTCTCTCTGGTTAGTATCCTAAAAGGGGACTTCGAGAAGGCGGATGCTTACATTGCGGCTTACAAGCCCATTGACAAAAAAGTAAAAGCGCTGTTTGGCCTGGTGAGTACCCGCAATAGCGATGATTTGGAGGTACTTTTGTATTTGCTTCAAGCCAAAGCCCGGCAGGAAATCAAGCCCTTTTCAGATAAGGAATTAACCCTCACGGAAGTATTGAATCTGAATACGTACCTGCCAATCGATGGAACAATCGTTCTGGAAGGCAAGAACGCTGGTACGTATCAAGGCCGGATTCTGGTCAAACGGCCGGAACCTGAGCCCGCCGGTCAGGAAAGCAATGAAAACCCTTCCCGAATGATGAATTTAAGCGCAGAAGATTTGCTCATTACCATTCCGAACGCTGGCTCTTCCGGAAAACCGCTGACTGTACGAAGCGCAGTCGTCAAATCCCTCACCGGAGCCGATGGGACTCCGTATCTGCTGCGTAAATTTGGCACCGTCGGATTGGGAAATGGCGCGACCTGGTATTTACTACGGTCGGATTACCAATCGCCCAAATTAACCGTATACCGCTCAGTATTACCCAATGCCAGCGAATATGTTGTTCAGAAACCCGGCGACGATAAAGGCGTTAAATCTTCGTACCTGAATGCCCGTCGGAACATTCTTGATTACCTCAAAGAATGCAAGATGTTGAACGAAAAATATGGAAAAGGTAACGCTTCGTTCGACATCAGGCAGGTAGCGCTCGATTATACAAATTGCCAATAAATTACCCTTCTTCTCTAGGCTCAGTTTGAACAGATTGAGCCTAGAGAACCTGAACCAATGCGTTCACGAATGCGGGGGAATGTGTTGCTGGTCCAGTTTTTTCATGACCGGTGTCGCCAAAATGCCGTGGATGACAATGGAAATCAGCACCACGAATCCCAAAATGGCCCAAAGCCGGTCGGCTTCCGGAAAATCAGCCTTTTCCAGACCAAACGAAAGATAGAAAAACGAACCAATTCCGCGAATTCCGAAAAAAGTAATCACCCAACGTTCGCTCCGTACCGACGGCGTTCCGGCCAGCGACACCAACCCGGCCAACGGACGAATCACCAGCAGCAACGTCAGGCCCAGCAAAGCATCCGGCCAGGTTAGCGAAGCCAGTAAACCGTACGCAATCGCTCCCCCGAACAACAGCAGTAAAATGACGATAAAAATCCGCTCAATCTGATCCGAAAAATCGTGCATGTGCCGGTGATATTCGTGCGTCCGTTCGTAACTCCGGAGCGTAATAGCCGCTACAAAAACCGCCAAAAAGCCATATCCTTTCACTAGTTCGGTGGCTCCGTAGGTCGTCAGCGTCACGGCCAGCACCACAAACCCGTTGGCCGACGCCTTCAGGCTTATTTTCTCGGGCAACCGGAAGATCAGCGCAGCCAGAAGCTTCCCCGACAACCAACCCGCCAGCACTCCGACGCCAACCCGGTAGAGCACATCCATTGCCAGCCAGTTCCAGAAACGTTCCGACAAGGGCATTTCTGCTGGCAACAAAGCAATGGCTCCGTAAACGAACGGAAAGGCCAGGCCATCGTTCAGGCCCGCTTCGCCGGTCAGAGCAAACCGCACGTTGTCTTCACCGCCTTCGCCGGGGTCGCCCACCTGCACATCGCCCGCCAGCACCGGATCGGTGGGGGCCAGCGAAGCCGCCAGTAGTAAGGCCGAAGCCGGATGCAGGCCAACGCCGTACCAAGCTACCAGTGCCATTGCGCCGATGGTCAGTATCATGGCCCACGTCACCAGCCGAAGCGGCATTCGCCAGTTTTTGAACGAAAACGGGCGGTCGATTTTCAGGCCGGTTCCCGTTAGCGCAATGATGACGCAAAGTTCGCTCAAGTGGGTGGTGATGGCCGTATACTGCAGCGGATCAGGCTCCGGCAGCGGAACATCGAACAGGTAAATGGCCATCCCCAATCCCACGACAATCGTCGGATACGACAGCGGATAATCTTTCAGAAAAGATGGTAACCAGGCAACCACCAAAACGGCGATTCCCAACACGACCAGCAACAAATTAATGGATGCCATAACCAACGTAGACAACGAGCCTGCGCCCGAAAGCGGATTCCTGGCGGTTTTCGGCAAATTGCCCGAGGCCGAAAGGAAATGATAGTCTTTTCATCCCGTTCTTAACTCGCGGTACGGGTTGAATGTTATCCTTTTCCGGGCGTGTTCCCGATGGGTTTCCACCCAAAAAACCGGTTATTTTTGCAACAGGAAACCAGAATGAATGCGTTGCGTGTTTTGAAAACACGTTCAATCAATAAACCCGGTTGCCAACCTACCTTCGCTACCCTATGAAATATTCCTTGTTGTTTTGTGCGCTACTGCTTGCCCGCCTAACCCTGGCGCAGACGATGCCACCCGATTCCTTTGCCCGCCAGCTTGCCCAAAGTCCACAGGCTCAGTTGATCGATGTTCGGACGCCTAAGGAATTTTCGGAAGGTCACCTGACCAATGCTGTCAATATCGATTACAACCAGGCCGATTTTGCCCAAGCGGCCCAAAAGCTGGACCCGAAACGACCGGTTTTTGTGTACTGCCTCTCGGGCGGACGCAGCCGGGCAGCCGCCGAAAAACTGCGGGAATGGGGCTACGGCCCGGTGTATGAACTCGGCGGAGGTTACCTGAAATGGTCGGCACGGTTGCTGCCGGTGGAGGGCGTTTCGCGGTCGGACTCAGGGCCGGCACAGTGGAGTCCAAAACGGCTCGACAGCCTGACCCGCGCCCAATCGCTGGTGCTGGTCGATGTGTACGCGCCCTGGTGCGCGCCCTGTAAGAAAATGGCTCCGGTGGTTGAGAAGCTGACTACCGAGTGGGCTGGAAAAGCCACCATTGTCAAGCTGGATGCCGATCAGGAGAAAACGATGCTGAAAGAACTTCAGGTAGAGGAATTGCCGACGGTGCTGGTGTACCGAAACGGGAAGCTGGTGGAGCGAAAAATCGGTTTTCAGGACGAAGCCGCCCTGCGCTCGCTGCTGACTGCACCGAAATAAGCCAAGTTTTTTGACAAGTACAATCGGTTCGTTCGGATCTTGCAAGAAGGCCGTTTACATCAATATATCATGCTTTATTACACCCAGGTTCTGTATTTAAAAGCAGGACAAGAGGAGACATTCCACCGATTTGAGGAGGAGGTACTGCCATTACTGACGCATCACAATGGCGAGTTGCTGTACCGAGTCCGGCCCCCGGAAACCTCGGTGATCACAACGACGTTCGGCCATCCGTACGAAATTCACTTCGTCAGTTTTGCCAGCCGAGCGGATTTTGAAGCCTACCGCGATGACCCGCAACGCATCCGGTGGATGAGCCTGAAAGAGCAATCGATCGAGCGGGTCTTGCTGATTGAGGGCAAGCTGCTCTGAGGGATTTAGCCCCTGCCAGCCTGGTTTTATGCTACAACGGTTTTCCGGGGTACCCACTCCTGGCGTACGAAAAAGGGCATCCGTCGGTAGATCGCACAGGCTGGGCCGTTCGCTAACTAAATGGGGAGAAGGAGACGAATTCACTGGGTTCGTTGTTTTTTGCAGCCATTTAGTAGGAACTCAACGAATCTGACAGAAAATGAATATCCTTCGGGAAGAGTATGATCGTAAACCCCTCATGATCAAACAGGGTGCTTTGCACCTGTGGGGCACACCACTCCTCAAGCGCGTCGATCTGTGCCGCGTCCTCCATCTCTACAGCTTTAGCGGTTTCTTTGCTGAAATGTGCTACGACAAAGAAACTGAACAATTGACCTGCATCTGTTCCTTCACAAACGAGCAACGGCTGGAACCTTACCTGGAACAGATCGATCTGACGGAATTGCAAGGTTGAGTCAGCTACCGGTTTGGCTGGAAGCACCCCGACCCGACGGTGCCGATCAACAACGCGGGCATTCAGCAGTGGCTGTCGATTACCGACCAAAAAAAAGCCCGGAGTTGCCGGGCCTTCAAATGCAGAATTGAATGTGTACAGAAATTCAATCATTCCAGGGTCTCTATGCATCAAGATTGTCAGTTAGAGCTATTTTTATTTCTGAACTTATTATAAGATGCTTGTTTTTTTCCTCGGCCTTCTGTAGAATACTTTGCACCTTCTGCATTTCTTTTTTTAATGCTGGAATTCTTTTTTTTGCAATTACATCATCTTTCCCGAACAACTCATGCGAACTAAAATTTTTCATTTGATGGAAATTAATCTTGGTCGTAAGAACACTTGTTAAAATTTCTTTTGCCTCCTTGCACAGGAAAGTTCCATCAATAAGAACTATCTTTTCAGTTTCGTTCATTGCATTAGATTTTTAAACTGGTGAATTTTAGATACCAACGCTTTCAGCAGTAATGTATAAGGGTGCTGAGCTGGTTGCTTTACTTCCGCAAAGTTATCTAGACTAATTATAAAATTTTATTTATATTTGTTATAGCATACATAAAAAATATTTATAGAAACAACAAGATTCACCCAAGCGTACAGTCATTTCGCCCTCATAGGCCACCAGAAAACTATCCCTATCTGAAGTCAGAATGAGGGTGAAGAAGAAAGAATATACAATTCCAGTTCGGTAGTTTTGACAGTCCAGGATTAGGACTAAGGTCAGTATAAACCCTTCCCAATTAAAGAATTTTAGGATATTGGTCACCCACTATTCCGAATCGTTCTTCCGGGAAGAAGACGAGGATAATAAGGCAATGAAGTTCGGAACTGGTACATTAGTTTTTCCATGCAATCGCCTGCCCAATCAACAGATTTACATTGAGCCGGTTATTCTCCAGCAATTTCATTTTAAGAATCGCTTTTTGCGTTTCAAACCGTTTTCTGTCGGGTGATGATGGCATCACAAAACCGTCGATCTGTTTACTAAGCTTGGCTATCGCTTCCCGACGGCCCCCTTCCTCATCCTCGTTGATAGCGGTTCGCTCTACTTCCTTACGTAGCTGGTGGCGGAGTTCGGCCAGTTCCAGCACCTTTTCGGCATATTGCCGTTGCTGAGCTTGGAAATCCAGATTCAGAATTTCCAACTGTAATTCCGTTTCCCGGTTGTCGGCTTCGAGTTGCATAAACCGGATCTGATTCGGAAAGTCAACGCTGAAGTCTTTTCCCTTTTTCATGGTGCTAACTTCTAAAAATAATATTTCTATTCACTTAGTGCGGTGACGTTCACAACCGGTTTTTGCACCCGCTGCTTTACATGATCGATGGCTCGTTGAAACGAAGTTGACCTTCACGACATAACTCCCTGCAAAACCGTGTTCATCCTCGGAGCAACCCGGTTTTCAACCCCACCTCCTCACTCTATGCCCCCAAAACGCATAAAACATCAGGTATAAATAACACGGAAACAGCACCCAGTAGGCGGTTTTCACCCCGTAGGCATCTGCGAAGTAGCCGTAGAACAACGGCAGGATGGCGTTGCCGCACAGGCCCATAATCAGGATGGCCGCGCCCAACTTCGTAAACCGCCCCAGCCCGTCGAGCGCCAACGGCCAGATTCCGGCCCAGACCAGCGAGTTGGCGAGCCCCAGCAAGACAACGAACCAGATCGAGCGGTCGGCGTAATGGCCCAGCAACTCAACCGGGCCGCTGGTAAACAGGATCAGCAGCGTCAGGACCGCGCCCAACACCGTGCAAAACCGGAAGGCCGTCACCTGGCTGATGGTCCGGGGAATCAGCGCAATCCCGAGCAAGTAGCCACAGATGGTGGCCGTTAGCGTGTAGGCCGGAAACGTCTTGGCTTCCAGCAAATCGATGCCCATTGAGTTGGCGTACCCAATCACGGTATCGACGGCAATGACCTGACTCCCAACGTGCAGAAAGATCGCTACCGCGCCCAGGATCAGGTGCGGAAACTGAAAAATGCTGGTTTTGCCGGAATTGGCAGCCGCCACTTCGGCGGTTTCCTGCTCCGTATCAATTTCGGGTAAAGGCGAAAACCGCACCATCAACCCCAGTCCGATCAGCACAAAACCCATCAGCGTATAAGGCGTGATGACCCGGCGAATCAGCGCGTCGAGGGCCGCATTCTTCTCGGTGGGCGACATACTCGGCAGTTGCGCAAACAGGTCGGTATCGGTAGCCCGCAGAATGACGGCGGCAAACAGAATCGGTGCCAGCACGCCCGCGCCCTTGTTGCAGATGCCCATGATGCTGATGCGCTGCGCGGCCCGTTCCTGTGGCCCCAGGATGGTAATGAACGGATTCGCGGCCGTCTGCAAAACCGCCAGCCCGACGCCAATCATAAACAGCCCCAGCAGAAAAATTTCATAGGTACGGGTCAGCGCAGCCGGGACAAAAATGAATGCCCCCAGCGCCATTGCCCAGAAACCGACCATCATGCCTTTCTTAAAACCGGTCCGTTTCAGCAGATACGACGACGGCACCGACATGACGAAGTACGAAATGTAAAAAGCAAACGTGACCAGGTACGACTGGAAGTTGGTCAGTTCACAGGCAATTTTGAAATACGGAATCAGGATGGCGTTGACCCAGGTCACGAATCCGAAAATAAAGAACAACAGGCCAATGATCCCGATCGAAATCAGGGTATCCCGGCGGCTTAACGTACTGACTTCAACGGCGGCAACGGAGGTTTTCATCCGGTTTAAACGAGCGAAAGAGTGAAAGAGTCAAAGAGCGAAAGAGTGAAAAACCGGTTTATACCTTCGGCTCCCAGCCAGACTGGTACTCCCGTTTCCAGTACTTTTTCATGATGCCCTTATTCTTGATGTGGCCGTTGGCGGGGTCAATGTTCAGGGTTTCGCCCGAGCGCAGGGCGATATTGCCCAACTGACAGAGCAGCGTACTCTGGTGACCGCCCTTGATGTCGGCTGCCAGGGCCGCGCCGTTTCGGATGGCTTCGAAAAAGTTCTGAATATGAATCGCATCCAGCGCCTGCGAGGGATTCATGCGGTCGCGGGGGTCGATCACAAAGTCATTTTTGGCTTCTTTCACCAATTTGTTCTGCAAATCATACACCTTGTACGTATTGCCGCTTTCGATCACGACCGAACCGGTATCGCCGTAAAAAACCACTCCCACGCTATTGTCTTCAACGGTCCGGCCGTTGCAACTCCGTCCTTCCCAGACCATGCTCGTATTGTTGGCGAACTCCATCGTAATCACCTGGGTATCCGGTGTTTCCCAATCGTCCTGGTAGCGATACCGCCCACCCGACGACGATACCCGCGTAGGGTATTCGACACTCAACCCCCAGCGCATCAGATCGACCATGTGCGTACCGTTGTTGAGCGCTTCACCCGTGCCCCAGTGCCAGAACCAGTGCCAGTTGTAATGAAGCAGGTTGTCTTTGAACGGTCGGCGCGGGGCCGGTCCCTGCCAAAGGTCGAAATCGAGCCAGGTCGGTACGGCCGCTTCCTTGCCCACCCCGATGGACGGTCGATTGTTGGTGTACCAGCCCTTGGCAAAATACGGTCGCCCGATGATGCCTTCTTTGACCTCCTTGATTGCTTTGGCGACGTTGGGCCACGACCGGCGCTGGTTACCCATCTGCACCACTCGTTTGTATTTTTCCGTGGCCGCCATCAGCAATTCGCCTTCATGGGGATTGTGGCTACACGGTTTTTCGACGTATACGTGCTTCCCGGCCTGGCAGGCCAGAATGGCCGCCGGCGCGTGCCAGTGGTCGGGAGCCGCCACCACCAGGGCTTCCAGGTCCTTGTCTTCGAGGGCTTTCCGGAAATCCGGTGCGGCTTTCGGGCGGCTTTTCTGCAATTCCTCCACCGCCTTGATGCATTTATCGGCAGCCCGTGAATCGACATCGGAAATCGCAATGACTTCGCAGTTTTTCTGAAGCGCAAAGTTGCTCGCCAGCGCCAGCCCCCGCGAATTGACGCCCATCACACCGACCTTGATGCGTTCGTTGGCGCCCAGAATGTTGGCGTAGCTGCGGGGACTAAAACCGGGTAATACCCCGCCCAGCGACAAAACGGCGGTACCGGCTGCGGTTTTTCGGAGAAAATCCCGACGGGAAGAAGAGGAAGATTGCATCGTTTAAGGGGTTAGTCATCAAATACCAGAATTCGTGTGGCCAAACCGTTAGCGCTCAAGCCTGTACGTTGCCGGATGCGTTGAAAAAGCGGAATATAGCCCACCGATCCTAAGCCGGGCGGTGGCTACATCGCTGGGAAATTTACGACGGTTATCCGGTTGATCCATTCGGTAAGGGCTAAAAAGGTCGTATTATTGTAAGAGTACTTAAACTTTGCCGGTTCGGGCCTCTTGGCTGACTACCGAACCGATCTTACACACGATTTTATTGAAATATGGCGCATTTACCAAACCTGATCATCGATCTTGCCATTATTTTGGGAACTGCTGCCGTCACGACGCTCCTCTTTAAGTGGCTCAGACAACCGCTCGTGCTGGGCTACATTCTGGCCGGGGTGCTGGTGGGTCCAAAATTTTCCATTTTCCCGACGGTTTCCGATCCGACTACCATCCGCATCTGGGCCGACATCGGCGTGATTGTCCTGCTCTTTAGCCTGGGACTGGAATTCAACATCAAGAAACTCGTCAAAATCGGCGGTACGGCTTCGCTAACGGGCGTCATCGAAATTGCGGGGATGCTGCTGCTGGGCTACCTGACCGGTATGGGCCTCGGCTGGTCGACGATGGACAGCATCTTCCTGGGCGGCATCGTCTGCATCTCGTCCACCACCATCATCATCCGCGCCTTCGACGAACTAGGCATCAAAACCCAGCAATTTGCCGGTATTGTGTTCGGGATTCTCGTTATCGAAGACATTGTAGCGGTTTTGCTGCTCGTGCTGCTGTCGACGCTGGCCATCAGCAAGCAATTTTTCAGCGCCGACATGCTGGTGGCCATCCTGAAACTGGCGTTCTTTCTGGTCATCTGGTTTTTGGGGGGCATTTTCCTGGTCCCATCGTTGTTGCGCAGCAGCCGGAAATTCATCAACGACGAAACGCTGCTCATCATCTCGTTAGCCCTCTGCCTGCTAATGGTCGTGGTGGCCACCAACGTCGGATTTTCACCCGCGTTAGGGGCTTTCATCATGGGGTCCATCCTGGCCGGAACCATCTACGCCGAGCGCATCGAAACGTTGCTGACCTCGATCAAAGACCTGTTCGGGGCGGTTTTCTTCGTGTCTGTCGGAATGCTGATCGACCCGGCTTTGCTGGTTCAGTACGCCGGTCCGATTGCGCTGATTACGGTGGTCGTGATCGTCGGAAAAGCCGTCAACGTTACGCTCGGGGCGCTGGTGGTGGGCCAGCCGCTGAAGCAGGCGCTGCAAACTGGGTTGAGCCTGGCCCAGATCGGCGAATTTTCGTTCATTATTGCCACTCTGGGCCTGAACCTGAACGTGACGAGCGGTTTTCTGTACCCCATTGCCGTGGCGGTTTCGGCCCTGACGGCCTTCACCACGCCATACCTGATTCGGGCCGCCAATCCGCTGTATACCTGGCTGGAACGCAGGCTTCCGGTGCGTACCCGCTTATTTTTAAGCAGTTACAGTTCCGGAGCGCAAACCATCGGCAGCGTCAGCGACTGGTACCGCCTGGTTCGGGAACACATTCAGGTGATTGTCGTCAACACCGTCGTGGTGTTGGGCATCATGCTGCTGGCATCGCGCTGGCTGCTCCCGATGGTGTCCCAGGAACTCCTGAGAAGTCCCTGGGACGGGATTCTGACCGGTTTTCTGTCGTTTGTCCTGATGGCGCCGTTTCTCTGGGCATTGGCGCTTAAACGAATCAATCGACCCGTGTATACCCGACTCTGGACCGAACGGCGGGCGTATCGGGGGCCGCTCGTGACGCTGGCCGTCACTCGGGCAACCATCGCCAGCGGGCTGATTCTGCTGTTCATGGATCAGTTTTTCTCGGTCAGCCTGTTGCTGTTCGTCATTGTCATTTCCCTGGTCCTGTGGCTCCTGCTCGGCAAACGGCTTCCGCTGGTGTACGAACTCATCGAAAACCGGTTTTTACTCAATCTGAACGCCCGCCAGATTTATCAGGAAACCCGTATGGGCCGGAACCTGCTGCCCTGGGACGCCCACCTCTCCTATTTTGAAGTCAGCGCCGAGTCGCCGGGCGTCGGTTTTACGTTGTCTGAACTGGCACTTCGGGAAAAGTACGGCGTCAACGTCATTTCCATTGCCCGGGGTAGCATGACCATGCTGGTACCCGGCCGCAACGAACGGTTGTTTCCCGGCGATAAAATTGCCGTCATCGGCACCGACCAGCAACTTGAGCAGTTTAATACACTGATCGAACCGGCTCCGGCCAGCAAAGCGCCGGTCACGCCCGCGCAGGAAATCTCGCTCCAGAAGATCGCCGTCGACGACACCTTCCCTTACCTCGGGCTGAGCATCCGGAACTCCGGCATCCGCGAAAAAACGCAGGGACTGATCGTCGGCATCGAACGCCAGGGCACCCGCATATTAAATCCGGATTCAACGACCTTTTTTAATCCGGGCGATGTTATCTGGCTGGCCGGAAACACCAAGCTGATCAAAGAATTTCAGCGGGAAAACCGCCTTCGGAATGTGCAATAGTTTATAGTTTACGGTTTTTAGTTTATAACTCATAGTCTTCTAACAGACTGATAGTCAATAATATTTCAGACTGTGATTATAAACTAAAACCATAAACCGTACACTACCTTCGCCAACAGTCCGGCTCCAACCTCTTTTTTACGGTATGAAACTTCTTTACGGGTATTTGCGCCATTACTGGCCGCTCCTTGGGCTGGCCCTGCTGCTGGCTGCCATCAACCAGATTTTCTCGATGCTCGATCCGTATATTTTTCGGAAGATCATCGACCAGTACGTCGTCAAACCGGGTTCGGCCATTCAGCGGCTGGATTTCGTGAGCTTCCTCAGCGACGGCGCCGGTCTGCTGATTTTGCAGGCGTTGGGCGTTGCGATGGTCAGCCGGATTGCCAAAAACTTTCAGGATTATTACGTCAACGTCATCACGCAACGGCTCGGTGCCCAGCTCTACTCCGACGGCCTGCGTCACTCGCTCGACCTGCCCTATCAGGTGTTTGAAGACCAGCGCTCGGGTGAAACCCTGGGCAAGTTGCAGAAAGTGCGGACGGATGTCGAAAAACTGATTCAGTCGTTCGTCAACGTATTGTTTACGTCCGTCGTCGGCATTGTCTTCGTGATGTGGTACGCCAGCACGGTATACTGGCCCATCGCTCCGGCCTACTTTTTGACCATCCCGCTGCTCGGTTTCGTCAGTTCGTTGCTGAGCAAAAAAATTAAGGTCGTGCAGAAAACCATTGTGGCTGAAACCACCGCTCTGGCCGGATCAACCACCGAAAGCCTGCGCAACATCGAACTGGTGAAAAGCCTCGGCCTGGCCCAGCAGGAAACCGAACGGCTCAACGCCACAACCGACAGAATTCTGCGGCTGGAGCTGAAAAAAGTGCGGTATGTCCGCTCGCTCTCATTTGTGCAGGGCACCTTTGTCAACCTGCTTCGCAATGCCATCATGCTGATGATGTTGTTTCTGGTGGTGCAGGAACGCATTACGGTCGGCGAGTTTTTCTCCCTGTTCATCTATTCCTTTGCCATTTTCGGGCCGTTGCAGGAGTTGGGCAACATCATCAACATTTACCGGGAAACCGAAGCGTCGCTGGCTAATTTTCAGCAAATTCTCGACACGCCCCGCGATGTAAAACCGGCCCATCCGCAACCCGTCAAAAAGATTCAGACCCTGGCGTTTGAAGACGTCCGGTTTAAACACTTATCGGCCGACAAACCGGCGCTCGATGGCATTTCATTCGACGTGGAACTGGGCGAGACCATCGCGTTTGTCGGTCCATCTGGCTCGGGCAAAACCACCCTCGTCAAGCTGCTGGTGGGCCTGTACCCTCCGCTGGCGGGCCGTATTCTCTACAACGGCATCCCCAGTACGGATGTTGATCTGGACCAACTCCGTGAACAAATCGGTTTTGTGACGCAGGATACCCAGCTTTTTGCCGGAACCATCCGCGAGAACCTCCGCTTCGTCGCCCCAAACGCCACCGACGAAGAATGCCTCCGGGCGCTCCGTCAGGCAGCCGCCGATTCGCTGCTGAACCGCGCCCCGCAGGGCCTGGATACCGTCATCGGCGAAGGGGGCGTGAAAGTGTCCGGTGGAGAAAAACAGCGGCTGAGTATCGCCCGCGCCCTGCTGCGCCGTCCGACGCTGCTGGTGTTCGACGAAGCGACCTCGGCGCTCGATTCGCTGACGGAAGAAGAAATCGGCAAAACCGTCCGCCAGTTGTCGGGTTCCCGGCAGCACATCACGATTCTGATTGCCCACCGGCTCAGTACCATTCTTCACGCCGACCGGATTTTTGTACTCGAAAAGGGCCACGTCGCCGAGCAGGGCCGCCATGCCGACCTGCTGGAACAGAAGGGGCTATACTACGCCATGTGGCGGCAACAGATCGGCGAGCGCAAGGAAGTGGCTGCGGTTTGACAAAAAAGGTAATGATCGCCAAACCGGAGTTCATCTCCGGTTTGGCTTGTTACGAACGGTTTGGCGATTGCAAATAGTCGATCACTTCCCGGGCCGTCTGACGGGCCGAGCGGTTAACGCCGATCAGGGTCGCCGAGGCAAAACCGGTCCAGTTGCCGTAGCCAACCAGCCACAAACCGGGCTGCCGAACCGACCGCGTCCCCTGCACCTGAACCCTGCCTTCCGGCGTCAACACACCGAGCGGTTCCAGAAAACCGAGGGCGGGCCGAAAACCGGTACACCAGATGATGGCATCAATACTTTCCTGACGACCATCCGGCCAGACGACTCCGTTTTGGATCAACGCTGTAAACGGACGAACCGCCTGCAACACGCCCCGGCTGCGGGCTTCCTTCACGGAATCGACCATGACAATATCGGCCAGCCCACCGCCCTGCGCCGTATTGCCTGACTGAAACCGCTGGGTAGCGGCCTGGAATAAAAACCGGCCGTCTACCTCGTCGGGCAAAAAGGTTGGTTCCTGCAAGGTCATCCAGGTTGCATCGGCCACCTTTGAGACTTCGGCCAGGATCTGGGCACCCGAGTTGCCTCCGCCCACCACCAGCACCCGCTTGCCCCGGAATTCGTCGGGCGTCGCATAAAAAGCCGAATGCTGCTGAAGGCCCTGAAACGTTTTCCGGCCGGGGTAATCGGGACTGTACGGCTGGCTCCAGCTTCCCGTGGCGCAAACCAGCGCCCGGGTTTGGTACTCGCCCCGATCGGTTTTTAGCCGAAAACCGGCATCGATCTGCTCGACGGACGCTACCCGCACGGGCCGCTGCACCGGAAAACCGTACCGCTGTTCGTAGTGCGTCAGGTAATCAATCACGTCCTGCCGGGTTGGGTACAGTTCGTGGGTGCGCGGCATCAGCCAGCCCGGCAACGAACTGGCGTCGGCCGGCGAAAACAGACGCAGCGATTTCCAGCCGTGCAGCCAGGCTCCGCCGGGTTGGGCCTGTTCGTCCAGCAGCAGAAAATCCAGCGAGCTGCGCCGAAGGTTGTAGGCTGTAGCCAGGCCCGACTGCCCTCCACCGATAATGATCACATCCCGTATGACCGGTTCATTCATTGTTTATTACGCCGTTTTTGCCAGCCAACCGTTTACTTCGCCAGTCGTAACGCCTGGGCATAAACGTCCGGCAATTCACTTTCCTCCACGGCCCGGGCCGCCCGTTCCACATCGTATGGCACCCGGATGAACTCGACGCTCACGCCCCCGGCCACCCCCGGTTTGGCGGTTTCATCAATCGTCAGGATTACATACCCGGCGCGGGGGTCGCCGTCTTTCGGCTTGCCGACCGAACCGATGTTGATGGCGTGCCGAAAATACGGCGTTTCATCGTCGCCCCGCGCGTTGACCACTTTGTAATACGGTTTGTGCGTATGCCCGAAACACAGAATGTCGGCCTGGGCCGCTTCCAGCACCCGGCCCAGGCTCCGGTCCCCCCGGTCTTCGAACAGGTATTCGTTGACGCGCCGGGGACTGCCGTGCACCAGCAGCAGCGAAACCGGTGTCTGTTGCTGCCAAAGGTGATCCGCATCGTGGGCCAGTTCGTAGTTGACCCGGATTTGGGTCGGCAGGCTGCGCAGATAAACTCGTTCATTGTCACCTACGGTTTTATTCGTGTAGGCAATCGACACCTTGCCGTTGGCTTTTTCGTCATCGGTTTTGTACGCACAACCGCAATCGTCCGACGACCGGCCAATGCCGAAATCGTAGTTTCCGGCAATCGTCGGAATGTTCCGACGGCGAATTTCGGCAATCACTTCGTTGGGCCAGACGTTGTAGCCGACCAGATCACCCAGGCAGTACACGGCATCCGGTTTTCGGTCGTCAATGTCGGCCAAAACGGCTTCGAGGGCGGGCAGATTGGCGTGGATATCGGAGAAAAGAGCCAGTTTCATGCGGTTTTGTGAATCGTTTTTAAAGAAAACACGCCAAATTTTTTCTGTTGTCTCCGGGCAAAATTGACCATCAGAATCAGCACCGGCACCTCGATCAGCGGTCCGATGACGGCGGCAAAAGCTGCTCCGGAATTGATGCCGAATACCGCAATGGCGACGGCAATGCCAAGTTCAAAATTGTTCCCGGCTGCTGTGAAGGCCAGCGAGGTGGATTTAGCGTAATCGGCCCCGGCCCGTTTCGAGAGGTAAAAAGCCGAGAAGAACATGATCGCAAAATAGGCCGTCAGAGGCAGGGCGATTCGCAGCACATCCAGCGGGATGGTCACAATCAGCTTCCCTTTCAGGCTGAACATAACGACGATGGTGAACAACAGGGCTAGCAAGGTGATCGGGCTGATGGCGGGCAGAAAGATTCGCTCGTACCAGCTTCGACCCAAAAGCCGGGGCAGAATCAGTCGCGACAGCAGGCCCAACAGAAACGGAATGCCGAGGTAAATGAAGACGCTCTGTGCCACATCACCGATGGTAATGTCGACACTGTAACCCTTCAGCCCGAACAGGGGCGGCAAAACCGTGATGAAAACATAGGCATACAGCGAATAGAACAGCACCTGAAAAAGGCTGTTGAAAGCCACCAGCCCGGCGGCATAGAGCCGGTCGCCCCCAGCCAGATCGTTCCAGACTATCACCATGGCAATGCAGCGGGCAATCCCGATCAGAATCAGCCCGGTCATGTACTCGGGTTTGTCGGGCAGAAAAAGTACCGCCAGCCCAAACATCAGCAGCGGTCCGGCGATCCAGTTTTGCAGCAGCGAGAGCCCCAGTATTTTCGTATGGGCGAATACCTTGGGCAGTTGCTCATACCGTACTTTGGCCAACGGCGGATACATCATCAGAATCAGACCGATCGCCAGCGGCACGTTGGTCGAACCTGCGTTAAAACGGTTGATCACCTGTTCGGTTTCCGGAAATACATAGCCGATACCTACGCCAGTCAGCATGGCCAGAAAAATCCATAGCGTCAGGTTGCGGTCGAGAAAAGAAAGTTGGGGGTTGCTCATTCGTTCAGGCGGTTTACGGTTCGTTTCATGACAACGGCAGAAGCCGGACAGAGGGCACTAAATTGCTGCGTCTGCCGAATGGCCTCCGGTACGTCCTGCCGGTCGACAGTCCCAAAACCGTGTCGCTCAAAATACCGGTCGGCCGTGGTCGTGATCAGGTAAATGGAGTCTAGACCGTCGGCTTCGGCGGTTTCCAGCAATCGACTGATGAGCCGGGCAGCCAGCCGGTTTCCCCGAAACGCCGGATCAACGGCTACCGAACGCAGTAGGCCAACCGTCCCAAAACGCTCCAGGCCCGCGACACCGATGCAGGCGGTTTTGTCGCGAATGACCCAAAAACCGGCTAAATCAGGCGGCAAATCGTCCGTCACCAACTGCGTTTTTGCCAGGAGCGCAAGCGCTTCTTCCCGGTCTTCCGGGCGGGCTTTTTCAATAGACAGATGCATCATGAAGAAGAGTTAACAGACAGACTAGTTGCAGCATTCCGGACCGCAGCACGAACCCGTGGTCGCCTTACTTTCAACCGGTTTCTCTCCGGTAGAGTCCGGTTTTTCGGCATAAACCGTCACGCTGTAGATGCCCCGTTTGGCCTGTTGGCGGTAGTCGGCAATTTCGTCGGCCGTCAGGTAGTTTTTCAGCAGCTCGTCGGGCAAGAAAATTTCGCGCTCTTTTTGCAGCACAAGGTTGACAAACCCGGCGTCCTGAATGATTTGAAGGTAAGTATCCTTCTGAATGGCGCCCGCTACACATCCGGCATACAGCTCGGCATCTTTCACGACACCCGCCGGTAAATTTCCTTGCAGCACAATGTCGGAAATGCTGAAATGCCCGCCCGGTTTCAGAATCCGGAACGTTTCGCGGAACGCTTTGACCTTATCGGGCACCAGGTTCATCACGCAATTGCTGACGACCACATCGGCCAGGTTGTCGGACAAAGGCATCTCCTCAATGTCGCCGTACACAAATTCGATATTGGTAAACCCGCGTGCTTTTGCATTCCGACGCGCCCGGTCAATCATCGCCGGGGTCATGTCCAGCCCGATGACGCGGCCCGTTTCTCCGGTTTCGGCCCGGGCCACGAAGCAGTCGTTGCCAGCTCCCGACCCCAGATCCACCACCACATCGCCAGGTTTGATCTGCGCAAACTGCGTCGGCAAACCGCATCCCAGGCCCAGATCGGCCTCAGCCACGTAGCCATTCAAGCCTTCGTAGCCTTCCGCCATGTTAACCGGTATGTCGCTGGCCGGGCCGCAACACGAGGTTGGTCCGCACCCACAGGCTCCGCTGGTGTCGGTTTGCTCCGCAATAGCGCCGTACTGCTGGCGCACGATTTCTTTCAGTTGTTCCGTCGTTTCCATGTTCATTTATTTATTGTAATATTACGATTAATATTCGCAAAAAATAGCGGTCTGCTTAGCAGCAGCCCGCCGAAATGGAAGCGTCTAACAAGGAACCAAAAGCCTGTCGAGCCTCTTCCCACACGGTTTCGTTGATGCAGTAACAAACGCGGGGCGGATCAATCTCGCCGTGAATAATCCCGATGCGTTTCAATTCTTTCAGGTGCTGGGAAACCGTCGGCTGGGCCAGCGGCAACTCATCGACCAGATCCCCGCAGACACAAGCTTTTTTAGCGATCAACAATTGCAGAATGGCAACCCGCGCCGGATGCGCAAACGCCTTGGCCAGATCCGCTATCCGGTTTTGTTGTTCCGAGAAAATTTCCGTTTTTGTCACTCCCATGCCACAAAGGTAAGCCGGATTTTATTCATCGCAATATTACGATAAGATATTTTTCATCACCTGATCCGGTTTTGAGTGAACGGTCGATGGAGCAGTTTATCAGAAAACCGCTTCCTTACCGCACCGGAACCGGTTTCTCAAAATCATTCTGCATCCGGGCGGGCAATTGAAAAACCTGGCCTTTCTGATTGCAGAAGTACAGGTACGAAGCCGACGGTTTTCGGGCGTTGCCATCGGCCCAGAAGGCGTAAAAGTCGGGATGAGCCGCCACCGGCCGACGCGGGTACGACTGATTCCGGGCCGGGTTGTTCGTGACAGCTTTGACCTTCTTCCAGCTTTTTCCCCCGTTGCGGCTTTCCAGCAACACCAGATCGCCCCCGGTTCCGTACGCTTGTGCACCCGCTTCCAGTGTTCCGATGATCCGCCAGGTTTTGCCTTCCACGTACAACGATCCCATGTCGTAATTATGATCGGATTCCATAACGGGGTAAATGGCCCATGCCCGGCCCGTCCAGTGAGCAACGTGCCAGGCATACGGGCCGTTGGCGGGGCCGGGTTCCGGTCCTTTGCTGGTCACGTAAAGAATGATTGGGTGGCCCGCGTCGTCGTAATTTACATCGCTGATGTAGGCGTTCAGACTCTCGCTTTTGTAGTCTTTCACCAGTGCCGGATTCGTAATTTCCGTTAGCGGGAGTTGCACCGGTTTCCCGTCGGCAGTGTGCCAGGATTGGCCAAAATCGTCGGTTTCTACGTAATACAGGTTGGTTCGGTAATCGAGCCCGGCCCCAACCTGGGTGTCAGGATGGTAGTTAAACGCACTCCCGACTTTGTTGCGCCATTGCCCGCTGCTCTGATAATGCCCTTCTTCGATGGTCCCGATGTCCTGCCAGCCCGACCAGGTGATCCCATCCGGGCTAGTGATGGCCGAAGTGGTCCGACGGGGTTTCTTCTCGCCGTAGCGCAACACGCCCCGGTCGTAGTGCGTCATCAGGCTCAGAAAACCCCGTCCGTTCTGGTAATACACCTGCAGGTAGGAGAAGTTGTCGAACGGAACCCGCTGCCCGGTTTTGTCCAGGCGCGTCGCTTCGATTTTTTCAAACGCATCGATGCGGTACGGTTGTCGGCTCCGGTGAATGAACGAGGGCCGTTCGGTACCGTGGGAAGTCGAAAAAATCCAGACGTAACCCTGCGCGTCGAGTTGAATAACCGGGTTGTCGTGGGCATCGTCGGTTTGTTTGTTAAGCAACAGCGTCGGCTTCGACACCATCCCGGTTTTGTGATCGAACACGCCAATCATGTGACAAAGCTCGCGCGAGGTCGAGTCAGTAACGCCCCCGTAACAGAAAAACGTTTTATCGACGGCTGGCGCATACACCGAAAACGGGTAGTGATTGGCCGGATAGGTGCCCAAGCCCCCGCTGTATTTGTAGGCATACTCGTTTTTGGTGGGGCCGATGAAATACCAGATTCCCTGGTAACCATTAGCTTTCGGATGGTCCTGCGCCTGCGTAGCCGGGGCCATGAGCAGCAGCCCGCACACCCAGGTGAGAAGGGTCTTTTTTTGCATAGAAGGGTTCGGATAGCGAAAAACCGCGTAGTTAGTCAACCATTGCCAGTTGCATCACCTGCTGCTCGGTGGCCGATTCGCCCGGCAGTTCGCCGGTCAGGTGGCCTTCGCGCATCACCAGAATCCGGTCGGCAAGCAGCAACAATTCCGGTAATTCGCTCGAAATTAACAAAATTGCCTTTCCCTCGGCGGCCAGTTGGCGGAGCAGGGCATAAATATCGGCTTTAGCTCCCACATCGATGCCGTGGGTCGGCTCGTCCACGATCAACACCTCGGGGTTCGTCAGCAGCCAGCGGGCCAGCAACACTTTCTGCTGATTGCCCCCGCTCAAGGTGCCAACGGCGGTTTGCACCGAGGGCGTCCGAATGTCCAGTCGCTGCCGGAACGACTCCGCCCTGGCAGCGCTAGCCGTCGCATCCAACCAGCCCGCTGGGGTCAAGGAAGGCTGGGTGACCACCACATTCTGCGTCACGGTTTGCTCCGGAAACAGGCCCAGGACTTTACGTTCTTCGGGCAAGTAGCCCACTCCCACCCGGATGGCGTCGGCCGGATGCCGAATCTTCAGCGGTTTTCCGTGCAGCCGCACCGCGCCGGATGTGCGCCCGTCGATACCGAAAATGGCCCGGGCCAATTCCGTGCGTCCGGCCCCGACCAACCCGGCCAGCCCCAGGATTTCGCCCCGGTGCAGTTCGAACGAAACATTCGAAAACCGCTGTCCCGACAGTTTTTCAACTGCCAGCACCACTTCCGGTCGGGCTTTCGAAACCGTGCGTTCCAGCAGCACATTCCGCCCCACCATCCGTCGAACCAGTTCGTCGGCGCTGGTTTCGTGCACCGGCAAGGTGCCCTGGTAGGTGCCATCTTTCAGGACCGAAACCCGGTCGGCGATGCTGAAAATTTCGGAAAGCCGGTGTGAAATGTACACCACCGCCTTCCCGGCGGTTTTCAGTTGGCGGATCAGCTCAAACAGCGTCCGGATTTCGCGTTCGGTCAGCGAAGCGGTTGGCTCATCGAGCAGCAGCAAATCCGGTTTTTGCGACAGCGCCTTGGCAATTTCGACCATCTGCTTCTGCCCCGCCGACAACTCACCCACCCACGTATCCGGCTGAATCTGAGCGATGTTCAGCTCGGTCAATAGCGAGCTGGTCTGATCGTAAAGTGCCCGCTGGCGGATCAGGCCCCAGCGGTTGCGGGGTTGACGGTTGGCAAAAATATTCTCGGCCACCGACAGGCTATCGACCAGGCTCAGTTGCTGATAGACAATCGCAATGCCCAGCCGCGTTGCCTCAGCCGGACCACCGAACTGAACGGTTTTGCCCCGGAATTCGATCCGGCCGGTGTCGGGTGGGAGGTTGCCGGTCAGGATGTTGAGCAAGGTGCTCTTCCCGGCCCCGTTTTCGCCACAAAGCGCGTGAACTTCACCCGCCTGAACCTCGAACGAAACGTCGCGGAGAGCCCGGACGCCCGGAAACGCTTTGCTGATCTGGTGAAGGTTGAGCATGGCGTTACAAATGAATCACCTCGTTGCGGGCCGCCGAGTCGTAAGCCGCGTGAACCAGCCGCACGGTTTCCAAATTATCCACCCCAGTGGTTTCGGCCTGGCCCCGGCCCTGCAAATCAGCCAGCAGATTCCGGTTGCAATCCACAATGGACGAATGCACGACGGCATAAGCCGGATCGGCCCACGGATAAGCCATGGGAACCGCGTTTTCCGACCGGGTTTCGGTTTTTCCGGCCGCATCGCGGGTCGTGATGCGCAGTTCAAAACCGTGTGTCAACACAATCGAACCGGTTTCGCCCTCGACCGCCACCAGCGTTTGCGGGAAGGCTTCCTGTTCAAGAATAGACGCGTACGACATTTCGGCGTAACACGTTAATCCTGAGCGCATTTGTATCAAGACATGGGCAACGTCTTCGCCTTTGATGGCCGGATTCACGCGGGTGGTCTGGCTATATAGCGAAGTCGCTTCCCCGAACAGAAACCGGCACACATCCAGCGTGTGCGAGCCAATATCGGTCAGGATAAACTGGTCGAGTTCGGCCAGAAACGGCTGATTGTCAAAAACCGGGAAGGCCGAGCAAAAGCTCACCCGCGCCTTGAACGGCCGACCAATGATGCCCGAATCCAGCCTTGCTTTCAGCGCCCGCAGGGGCGTTTGCCAGCGGAAATTTTCGTGGATGTAAAAACGGACGCCCGCCCGCTGGCAGGTTTCGACCATCGCCCGGGCGGTTTCTAGATTCGGGGCCATCGGTTTCTGGCAAATCACGTCCAGCCCCCGCGCGGCTGCTTTGTCGGTGAACAGGGCGTGCGTGTCCACATCGGTGATGATGTCGACAAAGTCGAGTTCGTCGGCGTGCCGGTCCAGCAGTTCATTGATGTTGTCGTACACATGCGGCACGGCAAACTGACGGGCAAATTCCTCGGCCTTGCTGCGGGTGCGGTTGTAAAGCGCTACCAGTTCCACACCATCCAGCATCAGCCAGGCCGGTATCTGGTAATTGGCCCAAAAACCGGTCCCGATCACCGCAAATTTTAATTTTTGCATGAAATTATTGCAGAAAAATAAAAAGCTACTACTTTTGCCCCGGAAACTCTACTGTACTCTACTCTAGTGGTTCTGAGCAAAAGTAGCCGTTTTTCCATGTAATGCAACCCCCTTTCCGGTAAAAATTATACGGCACATGGAAGCTTCTTCGCTCGTCTGGCCCGCGCTTTCTCAGGATGGACAACCGAAATACCAGCAGCTTATCGAGTCGGTGCTGACGGCCATCGAACGCGGCACGCTCACGCACGGGCAGCAGTTGCCTTCCATTAGCGAACTAGCTGAATTGCAACAGATTGGCAAAGTAACGGTGGCGAAGGCGTACGAAGAACTCCGGCAACGGGGCGTCATTCGCTCCCAGCACGGCAAAGGCTTTTATGTGGCCAGCACCGACGTGCGGACGCCCCTGAACGTGCTGGTGATTTTTGATACGCTGAACGCTTACAAGGAAACGCTGTACGAAGCGCTAAAAACCGCTCTGCCCGCCGATACAGCCCTGAGCATTTTCTTTCACCATTACAACCCGCAGGTGTTCGAAAGTCTGGTGCGGAATGGCCTGGGCCGCTACAACGCCTACGTGCTCATGCCGCATTTTGATACTGACGTAACAGGTATTGTGCAGCAGATTCCGCCCGACAAACTGCTGCTGATCGACCAGGACCTTCCGTCCTTACCGGGTGAGTACGCGGCTGTTTATCAGGACTTTGAAACCGATATGTATCAGTCGCTGGTGGCCGGTTTGCCGTCGCTTCTGAACTACCGGAAACTGACGCTGGTGCGGTCGAAAGCGCATTTCCAATACATTCCGGCGGGCACGCTGGCCGGTTTTCGGCGGTTTGGCGACGAAACCGGTTTTGAATGCGCCGTGGTCGACAATTACCGCGACGACCTCGTTCAGCCGGGCGAAGCGTATCTGCTGTTTGCCGACCGCGACCTGATTGCGTTCATCAAACACGCCAGCCGGATGAACTGGCAACTGGGGCAGGATATTGGTCTGATCTCGTACGACGACACGCCGATGAAGGAGATTCTGGCGGGCGGCATCACCGTGATTTCAACGGATTTTGCCCAGATGGGCCAAACCGCTGGGCAACTGCTGACCGAGCGTAAACGGGCGAAACTAGCCAATCCGGGCGGTTTACTGTTACGACAATCGCTCTGAGCCGATGCAACTGGGAATCAGCACCTATACCTACGGCTGGGCCGTCGGTACGCCGGAAAACCGCCCCACTTCTGCGCTGGATGAGGTCGGTTTACTGGACCGGGCCGGGGCATTTGGTGTTCGGTTGGTACAGGTTGGCGACAATTTGCCGCTCCATGAGTTCTTGCCCGAACGACTTCACGCGCTGCACCAACGGGCGAAACGGGAAAGCGTCGCTCTTGAAGTGGGGGCACGTGGGTTAACA
The DNA here is from genome assembly GCF_049445795.1 of Larkinella sp. VNQ87. Taxonomy (NCBI): domain Bacteria; kingdom Pseudomonadati; phylum Bacteroidota; class Cytophagia; order Cytophagales; family Spirosomataceae; genus Larkinella; species Larkinella sp. VNQ87. The sequence goes on along the minus strand of NZ_JBMSDT010000015.1, from coordinate 83,450 downwards.
GACAGTCATTTGCAGCGATACATTGACTTGTGCGAGCCGTTGGAAAGCCGCCTACTGCGGTTTGTGGTCGATGCGCCGGGTTACGAACCGTCGGTCGATGCGGTGGTGGCGCTGCTCCGGAATGCCGAACCGGCGCTGCGGACCAACAACCTAACGCTGGGGCTGGAAAACCACGACCGGCTGTTAGCGCGGGAATTTGCCGGGATCATCGAGCGCGTCGGAAGCCCTTGGGTCGGAATTTGCCTGGATTCGGTCAATTCGATGGGTGCGGGCGAAGGGTTGCACGAAGTGGTTCGGACGCTGGCCCCGTACACGGTGAACCTGCATTTGAAGGATTTCGGCATCGCGCGTTTGCCGCATCTGATGGGCTTCCAGATCGACGGGCGAATCGCCGGACAAGGGATGCTGAACATTCCCTGGCTGGTCGAAACGATTCAGGCGCAGGGCCGTTGTCAGACAGCTATTCTGGAACAGTGGGTTGTACCGGAACCGGATTTGCCGACCACCCTTGATAAAGAAGCGGCCTGGGCTGACGAAAGTATCCGGTTTTTACGAACAATTAACGGACTCGATTTTTAAACTCCTTACCCAATTTTTATGCGCAAGATCGTGCTGGTCGGTGCGGGTGGCAAAATGGGCTGCCGGTTGACCGACAATTTCCTGAAATATCCCGACTACGACGTGGCCTACCTGGAAGTCAGTGAGCAGGGCTGCGAAAACCTCCGGCAACGGGGCGTCACGACCAGCCAGCCCGGCGAGGTAATTCCGGATGCCGACGTGGTGATTCTGGCCGTGCCGGATGTGGCGATTGGCCGGATTTCGGAAAACCTTATTCCGGCCATGAAACCGGGGGCGCTCGTGCTGACGCTGGACCCGGCCGCCCCGCTCGACGGCGTACTTTTCCACCGCGACGAGCTGGGCTACGTCATCGCCCACCCCTGTCACCCCTCGGTTTTCAACTGGGAACCCACCGAAGCAGCTTTCCGGGATTTCTACGGCGGTATTTCGGCCAAGCAGTCCATCGTAGTGGCCCTGATGCACGGCAGCGAAGACCATTACGCGCTGGGCGAAAAAGTATCGCAGGACATGTACGGGCCGATTGACAAAACGCACCGGATCACGCTGGAACAGATGGCGATGCTGGAACCAGCGATGGTCGAGACACTGGCGCAAACCTGCATGGAAGTCGTGCGGGAAGGCTACGACAAAATTGTGTCGCTGGGCGTTCCGGAAGCAGCCGCCCGTGATTTTGTGCTGGGCCATTTGCGCATCCAGATTGCGGTTTTGTTCAAGGAAGTCAACGGCACGTTCTCGGATGCGGCCTACAAAATCTCGAAACGCGCCAAGCCGATTCTGTTCCGCGAGGGCTGGCAGCATATCTTCGAGATGGACGACATTCGCGAGCAGGTGAAAGACATCACGCAACGCTAAGACCCGGCCGTCATGCGAGTCCTGCTGCGCGACCGGATTTATTCCCTGGCCGGGCTGATTTTGCTAATCGGCGCGGGGGCCGCTGTTGTTTTTCCGCAAACGTTTCCGACCTTCGGCAATCTGAGTCAGATTCTGCTCAATATGTCGATCGATACCATCGTGGCCGTCGGCATGATGCTGCTGCTCATCAGCGGGGTGTTCGATCTGTCGGTCGGTTCGGTGGTGGCGTTTTCGGGCGGAATGGCCGCGATGGCGATGGTCTCACTGGGCTGGCCGGTGCCCCTGGCCCTGCTGCTCGGGTTGCTCAGCGCCGGGCTGGTGGGCCTGACCAACGGTTACCTCATTGCCTATCAAGGCATTAACCCGATGATTCAGACGCTGGCGATGATGGGTATCGTGCGGGGGGCCACGCTGTTACTGGGCGGTTCGGGTATTCAGAATCTCCCCTACTGGTTCAACGCCATTGGGCAATCGAGGCTGCTGGGCGTGCAAATGCCGGTTTGGTACATGCTGCTGACGGTGAGCATTTTCTCCTTTCTGGCCAATCGCTCGGTCTTTTTTCGGCGGTATTATTACATAGGCGGCAATGAACGGGCGGCCGATCTGTCGGGCATTCGCGTCCGGCGAATGAAGCTATGGAGCTTCGTGCTGACCGCCCTGCTGGCGGGGGTCGCCGGATTGCTGCTGGCGTCGCGGCTGGGCACAGCCTTACCCACGGCGGGCCGGGGCCTCGAACTGCGCGTCATCACGGCGGTGATTCTGGGCGGGGCCAGCCTGTCGGGCGGGCACGGCAAAATTCTGGGGGCGCTACTCGGGGCGCTGTTCATGGGCCTCGTCAGCAACGTCATGATTCTGGCCCGGGTGTCGGGCTACTGGCAGGAAATCATCCTTGGCTTGATTCTGATTGCCGCCGTCTGGAGCGATCTGGCACTGCAACGACAAAACCGCTAATTTCGATTTCGCCATGAAACAACTGGCCCTCCTCCCGCTGCTCCTGCTGCTGGCCTGCGAACTGCCTCCCCGGGGCGCGGGCAATTCCACCGCCCTGCGAACGGCCACGACAGCCGCCGAAACCGGGGCGGAGGAAGAATACGTGATGGTGACGACAGCCGTGACCATGCCGATGTACGTCAACCACGACCAGGCCACGTTCCGGCGCTGGGGCGACGCGCGCAACGTCAAGGTGTCCATTCTTGGCCCGGCCGACTGGGATGTTCCGGCGCAGATCAACACCATCGAGGAGGTGATCGGCACGCGGCCGTCGGGCCTGCTCATCAACGGCACCGATCCAGCCCTGGCTCCGGTGATCAACAAAGCCGTGGCCGCCGGGATTCCGACGGTGGTGTACGATTCGGACATTCCGAACTCGAACCGGCACGCTTTTCTGGGCACTAACTGGTACGAAATCGGGCAAATGCAGGGCCGCGAAATGGTGAAGTTGCTGGGCGGTAAAGGCAAGATCGCCTACATGGGCATCCTGGGCCTGACGAACATGGAAGACGGTTTTCGGGGACTGCTCGACGTGTTGAAACAGCATCCGGGCATTGAAGTTGTGGGAAAATTCGACGACAAAGCGAACGTGGAAGCAGCCGCCCGCATCACCGCCGACCTGCTGGCGGCTCATCCCGACCTGACCGGTTTGTGCGGTTTCGACTCCAACTCCGGGCCGGGTATGGCACTGGCGGTTCGGGAAGCCGGAAAAGCCGGGAAGGTCAAGATCACGACCGTCGACTGGGAACCGGAACATCTGCGGTTGGTCCAGGACGGCGTCATTCAGATGCTGGCGGGCCAGAAACGCGAGTTGTTCACCTGGTACGGCGCGCAATTTCTGTACGACATGGTGCACCAAACGAACCAACTGGGACACACCGGCGCGCGCTCCGACATCACCACGATTCCGGCCACGGTCAACACCGGTTTGCTGCGCATCACGAAGGAAAATATAAACGAGTTCGTACAAACTCCCCAGTAAAAACGGACCTCCATGATGCGGTTTTCCTCGCTGAAACGATCAGGCATTCCCTGGATTTGGGCCAGCCCGCTGGGCTTGCTGGCGTTCCTTTTCAGCGGAATGGAAACTTCACCCCGCCTGGAAAATCCGGAAAAGCCCCGGGTGCTGATTTTAACCGACATCAGCAGCCTGCAAGCGGGCGTTGCCGAACCCGACGATGGCCAATCGCTGATCCGGCTCATGCTGTATACCAACGAATTACAGATTGAGGGCCTGATTGCTTCCTCGAATTTGAGACACGGTCAACGGGTAAAACCGGGCTTGATTCAACAGGTAATTGACGCGTACGAAACTGTTCAGCCGACCCTTTTAAAGCACGACCGAGCCTATCCATCGGCCAGTTACTTAAAAACGTTGGTCAAAGCCGGGCAGCCACTGGCCGGGCCAACGATTCCGGTTACGGGCAGCGTCGGCCTGGGGCTCGACACGGATGCGTCGGAATGGATCATCCGGGTCGTTGACCGGCCCGATCCGCGCCCGGTCTGGGTGTGCGTCTGGGGTGGCACGACGGATCTGGCCCAGGCACTCTGGAAGGTCCGGCAAACCCGTTCGGCCGAGGCCGTGCAGGCTTTTGTCCGGAAACTGCGCGTTCACGCCATCAGCGATCAGGACGCCACGGGTCCGTGGATTCGCGCGGAATTTCCATCACTCTTTTACATCCTGAACCGGCACAATTTCCGGGGTATGTACCGGGGCGGCAACATCCGGCTGGTCGACTCGACCTGGGTGGCTACCCGCATTCAGGGCAGCGGCAATCGGCTCGGCGCGCTGTACCCTAACTACGCGGGGGGCGACATCTGGAGCGCGCGAATCGGACGGGTAAAGGGCATCAAGGAGGGCGACACGCCCTCATTCCTCAGCTTGATTCCCAATGGCTTACCCATTCCCGAAAAACCGGAACTGGGTGGATGGAGCGGTTTTTTCCGACGAAACGAAACCGGCTTTTTTCAGGATCAGGCCGATTCCACGGCCGCTGTTGCGACCGATCCGACGCCGTACATGGCCGCTGTCTATCGCTGGCGCGCCGACTGGCAGGCCGATTTCGAAGCCCGTTTGCAGTGGTGTACGAAACCTTATGGAGCGGCCAATCATCACCCCCGGATTGTAGTCAATGGCGATGCCACCCACCAGCCGATCACGCAGTTGGCAGCGCCCGGAAACCGCATCCGATTCGACGCCGGAAAGTCGTCGGACCCCGACGGGCATTCGCTCTCGTACCACTGGCAGGTTTACCCCCAAACCGCATCGCCGGTTGTCGTGCTGGAAGGTGACCGCACTCCGCGTCTGACCGTGCGTATTGCTGCCACCGCCCAGCCCCAAACCATTCCGCTGCTGTTGACGGTGACCGACTCGGGCCAGCCCGCGCTGACCCGCTACCGCCGTATCCTTTTGTCCGTTCGTTGATTTCGTTCTATCAGCATAAAAATTAGCTCACTGCCAGGCGAGTAGATCGCTCGAAGAACCGCTTTATTATCCGTTTATGCATGGTTGTTTTCCCGGGCTCTATCTTTCATTCGCTACTGATGCGGTTTCTTTTTCTTCTTCTGATTGGCCTGATGGTCGTTGGGCGAGCACACAGCCAACCGCCCAAAACCGTCGTTTCCACGCTAAAACCGACGATTCTGGCCGAAGCCCACTGGGCGATGCAACAACAACCGGTGACCGTGACGGCCCAGACCTCGCCCCGGAGCACGGGCAGCAAACATGACTTTTTCTCGGAGGGCGACTACTGGTGGCCGGACTCCACGAATCCGCAGGGGCCATACATCCAGCGCGACGGCATGACCAATCCAGACAATTTTGTGGCCCACCGCCAGGCCATGATCCGGTTCAGCCGGGTTGTGGGGGCGCTGGCGTCGGCTTACGTCGTCACTCGGGATGAAACCTACGTCCGGCACGCTTTGCGGCACCTCAACGCCTGGTTTATCGACACGACTACCCGCATGAATCCATCCCTGCTCTACGCACAGGCCATCAAAGGCCGGGCCACGGGCCGGGGCATCGGCATCATCGACACCATTCACCTGATGGAAGTGGCGCAGGGGTTGATGGTCATGGAAAAGGCAAAAAGCTGCGACCCGCGCGCCGTGGCCGCCATCCGGCGATGGTTTGCCAATTACCTCACCTGGCTGACCACGCATCCGTACGGCCGGGACGAGATGAACGCCAAAAACAACCACGCCACCTGCTGGGTCATGCAGGCAGCTTCGTTTGCCCGACTGACCCGCAACGATTCCGTGTTGGCCTTCTGCCGAAATCGCTACAAAACCGTGTTGCTGCCCGAGCAGATGGCCGCTGACGGGAGCTTTCCGCTCGAACTCCGCCGGACCAAACCGTACGGTTATTCGCTGTTCAACCTGGATGCCATGACCACGATTTGTCAGATTCTGGCGACCCCCGCCGACAACCTCTGGACCTATCAGACCCCCGACGGGCGCAGCATCGAAAAAGGCATCCGATATCTGTACCCGTTCGTGGCCGACAAAAGCCGCTGGCCCCTAAAACCGGATGTAATGTACTGGAACGACTGGCCCGTGGCGCACCCATTTCTGGCGTTTGGAGCAGTGGCGTTCAAGGAGAAAAACTGGCTGACAGCCTGGCAGAAACTGGATCACAAGCCGCAGGTGGAAGAAGTGCTGCGCAACCTGCCGATCCGCAATCCAATTATTTGGTTTTAGCCCTTCCGACTTCGCCAATAACCGTACACCCAGGTTCCGGCAATGGCGCTCAGAAGGGTAACTGTGACGACCAGAAAACCGCTGCCGATCTGCGCGAACAACGGCCCCGGACAAGCGCCGGTGATGGCCCAGCCCAGGCCGAACAGCAAACCACCCCAAATCTGGCCCGAATGAAATTGTTTCGGATGAAAGACGACTTTTTCGCCCGCCAGGGTTTTGATGTCAAACCGTTTGATTAGCCAGACCGACAGCATCCCCACCAGTACCGCCGAGCCGATGACACCATACATGTGAAAACTGTGGAGCCGGAACATCTCCTGAATCCGGAACCAGGAGATGATTTCGGCTTTGACAAAAACAATTCCGAACGCAACCCCCAGTAGCCCGTATTTAAGGTTCGCCAACCCGGTTTCGGGCCGTTTCATGTCGTTGGGGGCATCGCAGGTTAGTTCCTGCTCAGAAATAATCTCTTTCATGGTGTACGTTGATTGTTGTGTTCGTTAAAACCATTGCAGGAGATACGGCAGAATCAGGTGCGTCATGGCAAAACCGCCCGCCATAAAACAGCAGGTCGCCACGAGCGAGGGCCATTGCAGGTTGGAAAGGCCCATGATCGAATGACCGGAGGTGCAGCCGCCCGCCATCCGCGTTCCGAAACCAACCAGAAAACCGCCTGCCACAAAGAAAACCAAGCCCCTGAGCGTAAACAAATTGCTGGCCTGGAACAAATCCGAGGGCATCAAGCCGGAGAAGTCCCGAATGCCCAGACCGTGCAGGGCCGCAACGGTTTCGGACGCAATCCGAATCGCATCGGGACTCGCCAGAAACTGCGTCGCCAGAAAACCGCCCACGAATATGCCCGCAACAAACAGCAGATTCCAGCTTTCTTTTTTCCAGTTGTACGTAAAAAACGGGAGTCCGGCCGGTAGGCAAGCCGCGCAGATGTGCCGCAGCGACGACGAAATTCCGAATGATTTATTGCCAATCAACAGCAACGCGGGCACCGTCAGCCCAATCAACGGGCCAGCCACGTACCAGGGCCAGGGCTTCCGGAGCCATTCAATTATTTCCATACTTCAGGTTTATCGTTCAGAAAGCAAAACTACGGCGCTTCTTTCGGGCCGTCAGTGACTTTTATTACAAGACGATGCGCTTAAAAAAATGTTTCTTTTAGGATGATGTACACCCCCATCACAAGTACAAACCAGCCGAATGCCTTTTTTAGTTTCTGCCCGGAAATAAAGCGCGCGAGGTAACTCCCGAACAGAATACCGACCACCGCCAGCGCCGTAAATTCGAGCAAAAACCGCCAATCGATGGCCACTTGTGACAACCCGCTCAGAAAACCGATCAGTGAGTTGGCCGCGATGATGAGCAGCGACGTTCCGACCGCCATTTTAACCGGCAACCGGGCCAGCATCACCAGCGAGGGAATGATTAGAAAACCGCCCCCGGCCCCAACGAAACCCGTGAGCACTCCCACCAGCACCCCTTCGAGCGCCAGCAACTGCGGATTCAGTCGGGGCGGTTTTCCGGAAACGTCGGAATCCGGCAATGGGTCACGAATCAGGGCCCCCGAAGCGGCCAGCATCACCAGCCCAAAGACGACCATGATGGTCACGTTTTTACTCAGCGAGAAAACCGACGTGGCGAAAACCGGGTCAGGCAGGGCCGGAACGAGGTAGGTGCGGGTGAGGTAAACGGCGCCGAACGAGGGCAGCGAAAACGCCAGCGCGGCCGGGTAATTGATCAGCCCTTGCCGCAGGTATCGGGCCGTGCCGACCAGCGAGGTCGTGCCGACCACAAACAGCGAATAGGTGGTGGAGATAGCCGGATTGATGCCGAGCAGGTACACCAGCACCGGCAGCGTCAGAATACTGCCTCCGCCCCCGACCAGCCCCAGCACCACGCCGATCAGGATGGAGGCTAAAAAGCCCAGAATCACCTGTGTACTCATGCCGTTTTTTCAGCAAAACACGGCACGAAACCGGGCGCTTTCCGTGATTTATGTCACACGGAAGCGGTTTTTATCCAGAATTTCGATTTTGTTTCGCGACAACCGGAGGTAGCCCACCCGTTCGAGTTGTTTCAATAACCGGGAGATCACTTCGCGGGAGGTCGCCATTTCGCGGGCAATTTCTTCGTGCGTGATCTGCAAAACCGCCGACTGGGCATTCTGCGTTTTTTTGCGCAGGTAGGTCAGCAGCCGCTCATCGAGTTTCTGAAACGCGATGCTGTCGATGGTCGCAATCATGTCGTCGAACCGGCGCTGGTAGGTGCGAAAAACGAATTGTTTCCAGGTCGGAAACCGGCAAATCCATTCTTCCACCTTTCCAATCGGAATGGCGATCAGCCGCGTTTTTTCTTCGGCCACGGCCACAATTTCGCTCGGTTTGTTTTCCAGACAGCACGTCAGCGACATGGCGCAGGAATCCAGCCCACCCAGGTGGTAGAGCAATGCTTCGCGCCCCTCGGCATCAGGCCGCATGATTTTGACCGAACCGCTCAGCAGAATCGGTACCGACCGAACGTAACTGCCCGGACGAATCAGATAGTCGCCTTCTTCAATTTCCTGTTCAATTCCGACCCGGCTGATTTCTTCAATCAATGCCGGTTCGAAATGTCCCTGCAGGGCGTCAAAAACACGTTGACTGTCGTTCACCATTCGCGAATCTATTCGGACCCGATGTGTCGGTACGGAATCGGTCGAATCCGCTCCAGACCAGCCATCCGGCTTCAGGACATCTTTTTCCGACGGAAGGTACTAATTCCCAGAAGGTGATACAAGGGACAAAAGTTCACCAGACTGGTCACAATCATCAGTCCAGCGACGATCAGCGCCACCGCAGCCCATACTCCGCTCAGGAGGTCGGCGATGAACACGCCCAACAGGACAGCAGCAATCAGCATACGAACGGTTTTGTCGGAAAATCCAATGTTCTTTTTCATGGCCTTTTTTTGTACGAAACACGGACTTAAGTACCGGAAAGTCAGTGACATTTGTCACCAGATCGGCTGATTTCCCGACTTTTAAGCCATTGGCAGTTTCCTGCCAGTTCAGACGGTCAAGTAGCGAGCCGCCCAAAATCACCCGGTTCAGGGACTTCTAAATCACTGATTTCGGTGACGGTTCCGACGAAAATGCCCGATACCTTTGCCCAAGTTTAGCGGGGTTTGTTTCCGGCGTCCTACCGCGCCTGTTTTGGGTAGCATCCGGGTTTTAAAGCCTGAAACTGACCGGTTTTCGCTCCCAACCAGGCTCTTGCAATGTGTATCCATCCCTTTTCATGTTAACGCATTAAACAATAAAGCATGAATCCAAACAAAGCATTATGGGAAAAAGGTGATTTTACTCGCCTGGCCGAAACAATGCGCGAAAGCGGTGCCGTTCTGGTCGAAAAAATCGGCATTACAGAAGGCCTGAAGGTACTCGACCTGGGTTGCGGTGACGGCACGACCGCCATACCAGCCGCCAAAGCGGGCGCTGAGGTGTTAGGTGTCGATATTGCCCGGAATCTGGTTGAAGCCGGTAACAAGCGGGTACAAAGCGAAGGGTTGACCACCTGTACCTTCCGGGAAGGCGACGCCACGAATCTGAGTGAATTAAAAGACGAAACATTCGATCTGGTTATCAGCATCTTCGGGGCCATGTTCGCGCCCAAACCGTTCGACGTAGCCCGGGAAATGGTACGAGTGACCCGACCCGGTGGCCGCATTGTAATGGGTAACTGGATTCCGGGCGACCCGACCCTGGTCGCCCAGATCCTGAAAATCAGTTCGGCTTACACGCCCCCGCCCCCGGAGGGCTTTGTCAGTCCCATGCTGTGGGGCGTCGAGAGCCAGGTGCTCGAACGCTTCGGACAAACCGGAATACCGGCCGGGAATATCACGTTTGAAAGGGACACCTACACTTTCAACGCGGCCTTTCCGCCCGCCGAGTTCCTGAGCCGGTTCCGGACCTACTACGGCCCGACTATGAATGCATTTGAAGCCGCCGAAAAGAACGGAAAAACGGATGAGCTACAGCGTGAACTGGAAGCGCTGTTTGTCAGTCAGAATCAAAGTTCCCGGGAAAATGAGACATCCATACCGGCGACCTTCCTGCGGGTAACCGTCCGAAAATAGAGCGCATTGCTCTTGGCGATTGATCATTATCGCTCGTCTCTTCCGATTGCGAATTACCGCGTCAGTTTCTCATGATTTCAGCCCGAAAGAGCGGAAAACTTGGGAGGCTGGCGTTGTATTTGGCCGTTCATCCGGTCTAAACCAGACTTCAAAGGCGGTAATTCTACCTTCATCGGGATACTGCTTTTCAAAACCGGCTCGATTCCGGAACTTGGGGCCCTCAACGAACCTGCGCCAAAGGACCGCTGAATGGATTGATGATGAATAACCTCGAACGGACTGCTCCTCCCCGACCTGAAGAGGCTGGTAAAAAACCGTTTTCGGCCCGGACGCTGCTGTGGCAGTTGTTTGGCTTTACGCTCCTGCTGGGGTTTGTGAGTGACTTGAATGTAGTGGGCTGGCAACCCGATTTGCTGCTGTTGCTGACAGTCAACGGAATTGTGCTCACCCTTGTGGTCTTCTGGCTGGTCATCAGGCCGGTCAAGTGGTTCTCCGACCGCTGGCTGAGCTGGCGGGATGCACCCTACCGAAAACTATTGTTTACTATTTTCCTGTCGGGTTTAGGGGCCGTACTGGTGCTGCTGGCCGAGTTGCAATTGTTTATGGTGCTGTTCAACGAAGCCGAAAACGAACCCTCGCGTAACTTTCACGACCTGCTGTTTGCTTTTCTGATTACGATGATCGGGGCCGCAATTTATAGTTCGACGGATTTTTTTGCCTACTGGCGTCGCGAACTGGTGCGCAGTGAAACGCTGGAGAAAGAAAAAGCGTTAGCCCAACTGGCGACCCTGAAAAGCCAGCTCAATCCGCATTTTCTGTTCAATTCGCTCAACACGCTGGCCTCGCTCACGCACCAGGACCCCGCCCGCGCCCGCGACTGCATTCAGCAACTCGCCCGGGTCTACCGCTATGTCCTCGAAAACCGGGATGCCGACCTGGTGCCTTTGCAGCAGGAACTTCAGTTTCTGACTGCTTACGGGAATTTACTCCAGGCCCGTTTCGGCCCGGCCCTGCAAATTGATCCGGGAAACGCGGTTCATTCCAGTGGTTACGTGCCGCCTTTGGTGGTGCAGATGCTGGTCGAAAATGCGGTCAAGCACAACATGGTTTCGATTAAAAAACCGCTGCGGATTCAGGTCTACCGGGAGGGCGATCAACTGATTGTACGCAATAACCGCCAACCCAAAATCGACCAGGTGTATTCGTCGGGCATGGGTCTGACCAACATCCAAACCCGCTACAGTTACCTGACCGACAAGCAATTATCCATTCAAGAAACCACCGACTGGTTTACCGTTAAACTACCACTGTTATGAATGATGAATTATGAGTTATGAATTATGAGTTGGCTGACGCATTCTATTCCATTGAGGCAGCGCAACTCATAACTCTTAACTCTTAACTAAAAACTATGAACGCCGTAATTATCGAAGACGAATACCCTGCTTACCAGGAGTTGTGTCGGTTGCTGGCCGAGGTGGCTCCGCAGGTGCAGGTCGTCGAACACCTGACCACGATTGAGGATGCCGTAGCGTGGTTTTCGGAGAAGCCCCGAATCGACTTGATTTTCATGGACATCCAGTTGTCCGACGGCCTGAGCTTCCGGATTTTTGAAGAAACCGAACCAGGTGCGCCGGTCATCTTCACAACGGCCTTCGATCAGTACGCGCTGCGGGCGTTTCAGGTCAAAGGTGTTGACTACCTGCTCAAGCCCATCGATCCTGCTGAACTGAAAGGCAGCATTCAGCGCGTAGCGGAAACCGCATCGCGGATTTCCCGCGCCGACCTCACGGACCTGCGCGAAGCCGTGCAAAACCTGAAACCGGTCTACAAAACCCGCTTCGCCATCCGGGTCGGTACCGGCCTCAAGTTGATCGACACCAGCCAGGTCGCTTACTTCGAAGTGGAAGGCAATTACGTAACCCTGTACGACACCGGAGGCCGTAAATACGTGGTCGACTACCGCATGGACGACTTGACAGCCCTGTTGTCGCCGACCGATTTTTTCCGGATTTCGCGCCAGCATATCATTCATGTCAAGGCCATTCGGGAAGTAGAAACCTATCCCGGTAGCCGGTATGCGATCAAACTGGCGGTTCAAACGCCGAAGCCGATCGTGGTGTCGGCCAGCCGGGTGCGCGAATTCCGGCAGTGGCTGGAAGAAAACTAACTTATTAACCGTCAGTGCCGTAACACCACTTCGGATTTTAGGATGCGATTCTATATTAACCGCATCATCCTACGTTGACACGCTATGTTTTTCACTTGGACTATCAACTGTCTCTCGATGGCTTTTTTTATGCCAGGCCCCTGATCACTACGGCTCAATTTGCCCTGTTCACATGGTAATTTTCAAGATTCAGCCGGTTTTCTGTGGATTTGCGGGGCAACAGTACCGATCTTTGGCTTACCCGTTTTTCTTACACACCGATGAAAAAAAACAAATGGTTTGTCCTTTTGGCCGTTCTGGCAATGGCCGGTTGCACCCAAGAAGATGGTACACCCGTCGACGACCTTTCGACCAATAATCCGCTTCAATCGGAGCAGGATAAAACCATCGATGCCCGACTACGGCCTTATTTTCGGCAAAAAGTGCATGTCGGTGCGCTGGTCGGCGTTTACCGGCAAGGCACCGTGAGTTGGTACGAATACGGCGAGACGGCCAAAGGCTCGGGCCAGCGCCCCGGTGCCAATACCCTGTTCGAAATCGGCTCAATCACCAAACCAATCACGGCCGCTCTGGTAATCGACTGGCTTCAACAGAACCAGTTGACACTTGACACCCCGGTAGCTGCCTATCTTCCTGCCGAAGCCCGTTCGGGAGCCAGCAAGAACAACAAACCGATGACTTTCAGGCACTTGCTGGATTATTCCAGCGGCCTGCCCGAAGACGGCACCCTGGCCCCGGACCTAATCAGTGCCCCCGGCTACAATCCGGCTAATCCGTTCCAGCATTTCGACAGCACTCAGGTTTACAATTACCTGAAAAACCGGGGGCTGACCAACACCCCCGGAACAACCTACAGCTACTCGAATCTGGCGTTCGGGCTGGCCGGGATTCTGCTCGAACGCAACACCCGGCAGACTTACGAAACGCTGGTCCGCGAGCGCATTACCGGGCCGCTCCAGATGAATGATACGGGAATAACGTTGTCGGCGGAGCAGGAAAAGCGGATGGCGCAGGGCTATGATGCCTCGGGCAAAACCGTGGCCCGCTGGAAAAACCTGGGCGGTTTTGCAGCCGCCGGTATTCTGGTGTCGTCGGGTACTGATTTGATGAAATTCGGACAGGCACACCTGCGGGGCGACAGCCCGCTGGAGAAGATCCTGGCCCCTACCCGGCAGGTTTCGTTTGTGTCGGCCACCGACGGCCGTCAGGGCCTGGGCTGGGTGCTCACCGACCCCGAATTCGACGGGGTGCTGAAATCCGGCGGCACGGGTGGTTTTAGCAGCCTGCTCGTGACCTCGAAAACGAAACAAATGGTGATCATCATGCTGGTCAACAACAAAGACGACTCGGCGGTGCAAACCTTTGGCTTGCTGGCCGCCGATTTATTGAAACTGTAGAAAGGGAAAAACCGTATTCCGTGGCCCGATTCACACGGGCGTTCGCCGTCGCACCCTATTTTTCTGAGTTAGTTCACCTCCAACTCAGCCACCACCGGCAGATGGTCGGAGGCATACGGCTCGTCAATCACGCGGGTGGACAGGCTTTTGATCAGGCCATTCGGTGTGTACATCACGAAGTCGATGGCCCGGTTCGGATTTTTCACCGGAATCGTCGGCGCGCACTCCTGGCAGCTTCGGACGAAATGCTGGTCGAGGTACTGAATGACTTTGCTGTCGGGCCGGGCGTTGAAATCGCCCCCGAGCACCATTGGCAACCCGGTTTTTTCAAACTGCTTCACAATCAATTCGGATTGCGAAAGCCGGTTCGGTTCTTTCAAATCGAGGTGCGTACTGGCAAAAATGATTTTCTTCCCTTTCGCCACCTCGACGGTAACGGCCGCAATGGTCCGGGTTTCGCCCCCCAGAACCGGGTCGACGGGCAGAATAAACCGGCTCGAATCCAGGATCGGGAACCGCGACAGCACGGCCACCCCGTAATCGCCCCCCTGGTGGTCGATGGCTTTCGAAAAGAAATAATACATTCCGGTCAGCCGGGCCAGCTCGCGGGCTTGGTGGATGCCTTTTCCCGAACGCTCCGTATTGACATCCACTTCCTGCAAGGCGACCAGATCCGGTTCTTCCTTCGTGATAACCCGCGCAATGGCTTCGACTTCAATGTTCGTTCCGGCCGAGGGCGGGTTGCAGTGATGAATGTTGTAGGTCATCACGCGCACTCTTTTCGGTTTTTTCGACAATGCGGCCGTGCCATCATTGGCATATCCAAATCCTGAAAGAAGGGCAAGCAGCAATGCAAAAAGTGGTTTCATGATACGGTTTTCATGGATGAATGCTAAGTCCGGTTTTTCTTCGGGAGGGTGTATTTGCCCACTACTTCGCCGTCGTCGCGGATCATCTTCAGATCCAGGGCTTTGGCGGTCGCGTGGAGTTTGATGATCGTCCGTTTGCCTTCGAGCGGGCCGCCCCCGATGACGATTGGGTAGTTATGGGTTGCGTCCGGGTCATGGGTCATGTAGCGATGCGTATGGCCCGAAATCTGGAGATCGATTTTGGCTCTGTTCAGCAACGGCCCAAACACCTGCTGCCCGTGCATCGGACCGTGCCAGTCGCCCGAGTGGTAGGGCGATATGTGAATCAGCACCACCCGGAACGGCGCTTTTTTGAACTCCGGGCTTTCAATTTCCTTTTCCAGCCACCTGGCCTGCGTTTCGCGGTAACGGTCGAAGGCCGATAACCCACCGTATTCCACGCTGTCGTCGGTTTTATCTTCGCCCGAATCGAGCACCACAAACCGCACGGGTCCGCGTGTGAAGGCGTAGTAGTATTTTCCCTCCGGATAAGCGAAATAGGCCGGAATCTGCCGCGAAAAACTGCCCCGGCACTCGTGGTTGCCCTGGGTCAAAATAAACGGCACCTCCGTGGCAAACACATCCACTGCCGGTTTAAGCAGGTGGTCGACCATCTGATTTTCGTCCGACACCCAGTCGAAGCAGTCGCCGTTAAACACCACGAAGTCGTAATCCCGCCGGTTGCCGGTGTAGCCGTGCCGGTAGAGCAGGTGCGGAATGGTCTGGGGTCGGTCGTGGATGTCGTTCAGCACCACCATCCGGAATTCTTCCTCGTTCTCGGCCGGGGTTTTAAAACCGTAGAGCGGGCTGCTGATGGTTTCGCCAAACTCCACTTTCGATCCTTTGTAGCCCAGCACTTCCGTCGAGACGATCTTGTATTTGTGCTCCGTGCCAGGTTTCAGGCCGGTCAGCGTGATTTTGTTGATGCGGTTGTTGGCCTGAATCAGGCCGTTGTGGTAGCCGAATTCCCGCTTGCTGGTGTAGGTTCCGGCCCCATATTCGACCCAGCTAAAGCAGTTTTTGTGGGTGATCCACAGGATGGTTACCTCGCGGTTGCCCAAATTTTGCAGGTACGGCCCCACGACAAAGTGGTTTTTCTCCTCCGTCGGAGCGGCCACCGCCGGGATGCCGGGCAACAGGCCCAGCGCCCCGATTTGAGACATTTTTTCAAGAAACGAACGTCGGTCAGCTAGCATTTAAAGAAGGATTTAGGAATAGATAAGGCTTTTTAATTTAAAATGTAAAACTCTAAATGTCGAATGTAGCAGTAGAACTGCTCATTGGGTCGGACACCTCAGTTTTACATCCGACATTTATAGTTTTACATTTTAAATTCAATTCGGACTCACTCCCAGTTGGGATTCTGGGTCAGATTCGGATTTAGCAGCCGCTCCTGCTTCGGAATCGGATACAGATAATCCCGGTTTTCGTTGAACTTCTTGTTGATGTGCCCGTTGATCACAATATTACCGCCCTTAGTACCATTTTCGAGCAGGATTTCACTGCCGAGTTTTAGCAACTGCGCGCCTGGCACGGTCGGTTTGGTGCCTTCGTAAATGACCAGATCGACTTTCCCGTTTTTATCCAGATCATAGCTGCCGGGGCCGGGGAAGTACATGCCTTTGAACGGCTTCGTGAGGGCCTGGCCTTCTTTCCAGCGGATGAGGTCGTCCCAGCGGAAGAAGTTTTCCATCACCAGTTCGATGCGCCGTTCGCGCCGGATTTCCAGCATCACCCCCGTATTGGCTCCTTTCAGTTGGGTGTACAGTTGCGCCTGATATGGGTCCGGTTTGGCGTTGGCGGCCGCCAGGTTGATGTTCGGCATCCCGACGCGGTCGCGGATTAGCTTGATGGACGCATCCAGATCCGCCTGCGTCAGCGTGCCGCGCTCGGCTTTGGCTTCCGCGAAGTTCAGCAGCACTTCGGCGTACCGGAAAATGGGCATGTCGGTAATGTCCTTGTTGAACGTATCCCATTTCGGAGCCGACACAAACTTGATCAACTGGTACCCGGTTACGGTCGCACCGAATTCCGGCACGAGCGGGGTGTTTTCGCCGATGCGCGTGTAGCCGGGCGTCCGGATGGTCTGGGCCAGGCGGGGATCACGGTTTTGCACTTCCTCCGCGAATTGCATGGTTTCGTAGCCTTTGACATCCGTAAACGGCGTCCCATCGGCCATCAAATAACTGTTCACCAATCTCTTTTCCAAACCCGGCCGGCCGTACGAAGCCGTCATCGTGTAGTAGTTCAGGTTGTGGTACACCTGGAGTTCGTCGCTGAAATCCCGGGCCAGAATCACCTCGTCGGGGATGGCGTTGTCGGACGAAAACAAGCGGAGATAAGCCGTCGAGGGTGTGGCTTTGTAGATGGTATAGCCACTGTTTTTCATCAACTCGTCCGAAGCGGCAATGCACTCGTCCAGCCATTTATCCGAATTGGGCAGGTTGAATTCCGGATGGTATTTCCGGAACGTGCCCTCGTAGAGCGCCAGGCGCGATTTCAGCGCCAGCGCCGTCCATTTGGTCACGGTGTTCAGTTGACGGGAAGCGTCGAGGTTGGCGATGGCGTAGTTGATATCGGCCAGCACGGAATCCATTACCATCGTTCGCGGGTCGCGGGCTTTGGTCAGCATGTCCTGATCCGTTATTTCGATGGTATGTGAATACCAGGGCACATCGCCAAACCGCTTCACCATGCCGTAGTAAAAATACGCCCGAAAAAACCGCGCCAGCCCGTTGTATTTGGCCACAGCCCGCTTGTCGGGACACTTATTGGAGTTGGCCAGAAAATAATTGATGTTCCGCAGGTTGCCCCACGACCAGCCGCCCCCGCTCGTAGGCACCACCCGCGTGCCCTGCAACTCGTCGCGGAGGCTATTTTTTACGATGTTATCCACATCCTCGTTGTACACGTCCTCGGCCGACGGCAGGGCGTTGTAAAACGAATTGGTATACAGCAACAAATCGTTTTCAGTATTGAAAAATGTCTCGGGCGAAATGGCATCCTGCGGCAGCAGGTCCAGATCGCAGGAACTCAGGCCCACGGCCAGCGCAATCAGACTAATTATTTTTTTCATCGAAAGTCGTTGTTAGAAATTGATGTTCAGACCGGCCGAAATGGTTTTCGACAACGGATAGGTCCGGCCGTTCGTCGCGTCGCCGTCCAGTTGTTCCGGGTCGATGTACTTGGTCCGCAGGGGCGTGTAAGTCAGCAGGTTTTCACCGCTTACGTAAATCCGCGCCCGGGGAATCCGGATTTTCCGGGTCAGCAATTCCGGGAAGGTGTAGCCGATAACCACGTTTTTCAACCGCAGGTAACCCGCGTTCTGCAGGTAGCGGTCATTGGCCGCTCTGAGGTCACCCCCATCGTTGAGGGCTGTGTAGCCGCGCAAAACCGGGAAGTACGCATCCGGATTCTCCGGCGTCCAGACATCCTTTTCGAAATCCTTGGGAATGAACGAGTAATACGGGCGCGAGTACGGTCCCCAGAACTTGTCGGCATTGTTGCCCGGATACCAGTGTTTCCGCAGAATGCCCTGCGCCAGCAGCGACACATCAAACCCGTTCCAGGATGCGCCCAGATTCATTCCGTAGCGATACCGCGCCCGGCTGTTGCCGATAATTTTCAGATCACCGTGATCGGAAAGCGTATTGGCTCCCTGATCGATTTTGCCATTGCCGTCCACATCAATAAACTTCAGATCACCCGCCCGCAGTTTGCTCCATTCGCCAGGCGCACTCAGCCGCTGCCGGTTGACGAGCGTCTGATCAACGGTGTAGGCCTGCGCTTCTTCGTCGGTTTTGAAGAACCCATCGATGGAATAGCCCCAGATCTCGCCAATGACTTGCCCTACGTAGCGGCTCGACAGAATTTTGTTCGGGTTGTCGAATTTGGTGATCGTCGATTTCGAATCGGATACAATAAAGGAAGCGTTGTACGAGAGCGTCTTGCCCGCTACTTTAAACTGGTCCCGCCAGCCCAGCGACAGTTCAAAGCCTTTGGTTTGCAAATCTCCGGCGTTCTGGGTCGGCACGGTCGCGCCGTACACCGCCGGCAGCACCTGGCCCGGCACCAGCATGTCCGTGGTGTTCCGGATATAGGCATCGAACGACAGATTCAGGCGGTTTTTCAACAGATCGGCATCCAGACCCAGGTTAGAAGTCGTGGCTTTTTCCCAGGTTAGATCGGGCGAAATCGGGGTCGGGCTGTTGACGTAATACAGTTTTTGCCCATTGTTGATCCAACTCGACTGGGCCGTCGGCATAATCGAGACGTAGGGATAAAAACTGGCCGATGCGTTGTTCGACGGTAACTGGTTGCCCAGCGTCCCGTACGACGCCCGGATTTTGAGGTTATTTACCACATTCCGCAGCGGCTCGAAGAAGTTCTCTTCACTGATCCGCCAGCCTGCCGACACCGACGGGAAAAAACCGTACCGACGACCTTCGCCAAACCGGGAGGTGCCGTCGTAGCGTCCGTTGACTTCCAGCAGGTACTTGCCGACGTAATCATAGTTCAGCCGGAAAAAGGCACCAAACAACGAATACCGGTACGAATCACCCCCCGACAATTGCTCCCCGGTGCCGAGGTTCAGGTCGTTCAGGCTTTCGGAAAGCAGATTTTTCCGCGCACCGAACAACCGCTGGTGTTTTTTCGATTCGTAGTTGATCCCGGCCGTGGCCGACATGTAATGCTTGCCAAAGGTGTGGTTATACGACGAAAACAGGTTCGTGACGTTCATCGGGTCAAACCACATCGTCTGCCGGTACTGGTCGGTGTTGTAGTTCGGCACGGTCGTCAGAATACCGGGCTGGATGGAGTACTGCGCCACGGCCGAGCGGTACCAGTCGTCAGCGATGTAGAACGAGTACGAGTGATTGGCTACCAGATTCCAGGTTTTGGTGAAGTCGATGGTCACCGAGTTGATCGTCGTCAGTTCGTGTACGCCTTTCTTCCCGCCCGCGACGCCTTTCAACAGGTTCGCAAACAAACCGTCGCCGATTGAATAGTTGTTTTTCAGCGTGTTGTACGTAGCCGTACCGTCCGGATTGCGGGGTGCATAGGCCGGTAAGGCGTGCACCGTAATGGCGACGAAGTTGGCATTGGCGCCCCCTTCCAGACCCGGATACGTGTACTTGGAGTCAAAATACTGGGTGTTGTTGCTCACCCGCAGCCAGGGCGTCAGTTGGGCGTTGATCTTGCTCCGCAGCGTATACTGCGTAAATTTATCGGTATTGATCCGCATGATCCCGTCTTTCTGGAAAATCGATCCCGACAGGAAGTAATTGATTTTGTCGGTTCCGCCCGAAAGGTTCAGGTTGTGCTGGGCCGACGGCTGCGTCATGTTAAACAGCGTATTCCACCAGTCGTAATTGCCGTAATAATTGTAGATATCCTTGCCGTTGACGTTTTTGACGACCGTCCAGGGCCGGGCCGGGTTTTCGGTTTTATCGTACCGGCGCGCTTCCAGTTCCTTGTAATCTTCCTCCGAATACCGGGTGTAACTGTTACCGGTCGCCCGGATAAACGCTTCGTCGTTCAGCCGGACGTGCTCGTAGCCGTTCGTCAGGAAGTCGGTGCTCACGGTCGGTTTCGACCAGCCGAAGTTGTTGCTGTACGAAATGCTCGTTTTGCCATTTTTAGCGGTTTTGGTCGTCACCAGCACCACGCCGAACGCACCCCGCGCGCCATAGATAGCCGAAGCGGCCGCATCTTTCAGGACCGATACCGATTCGACGTCGTTCGGGTTCAGGCGGTTGATGTCGCCCGGAACACCGTCGATCAGCACCAGTGGCCCCCCGCCATTGATGGAGGTCTCTCCGCGCACGTTCAGGCTCCCGCCCTGCCCCGGCTGCCCGGTGCTGAACGTGATGTTCAGGTTCGGAATCATTCCCTGCAAAATCTGCGACATATTGTTCACGGGCCGGTTTTCGAGGTCTTTGGCCTGCACCTGCGACACGGCGCCGGTCAGGTTCACTTTCTTCTGGGTTCCGTAACCGACTACCACCAGTTCTTCCAGGCTTTTGCTGTCGGGGTTCAGCGTCACATTGATGACCGAGCGGTTGCCGACAGTTATTTCCTGCGAGGTATAACCCAGAAAGCTAAACACCACCACCGCCGACGCATTCGGCACCACCAGTTCGTAGTTTCCGCCGACGTCGGTGGTCGTTCCCCGCGTGGTTCCTTTCAGCACCACACTCACCCCGGCCAGCGTTTCGCCCTGTCCGTCGGACGCCCGCACGGTTCCTTTCAGCCGGATTTCCTGGCGGGCCAGGTAGGTTTCCATTTTTTCGTCGAGATTCGGCAGCACCGTTTCCGGTTTAAAGCCCCGTTCGCGGGCCAGCACAATCTGTTCGTTGATCACTTTGTAGGTAATGCCCCGGGGCATCAGCAGTTGATCCAGGATCCGGGACAATTTCTGGTTTTTCACGTTAATCGAAACCTGTTCCCGCAGGGAAACGCGGCTGCTGTAGACGAACTTTGTATTGGCTTTTTCCTGGATCTGATCCAGTGCTTCCTTGAGCGTAACATTGGTAAGCTGGAGCGTCATATCCTTACTCAGGATCGACTGTGCCGCAATTTCCCGGGCATTGGCGATGCCCGTCAGCAATACGGCCAGAATCCAGTGCAGTAATCCGATACGCATGATTTTTCGCCAGTCGACGGACTTGTTAGGGATGAAAATTTGCATACTTTTGGTTGTCTGATAGTTGAGAGCTGTTGGATGATTGCCCCTTCGTTCGGTGGTACGAAGCAGAAGGGGTTACCTGAGCCGGGGGTGGTGGTACACTCCCGGTTTTTAGCATTAAGGAGGAAGCGGGTAGCGGTTTTTCATGAAAGTTGGTTTATGAGTATGGGTTTTGAGTTCATGCTGTGCAGGGCGGGCAGTCGAGCAGAATTGAATTACCGTTCATGGTATACGTTGCCTCCAAAGCCGTGCAGAGCATTTCCAGAATCAGCGGCAACGGCTGCTTTTCAAAATCGGCGCTGAACAGACAGGACGCGGCTTTCGGGTTGGCCAGACGAATCCGGACGGCAAACCGTTTCTCAAGCTTCTTCACGACCTGATCCAGCGGGGTTTCGGCAAACGTGATCGTGACAGGTTCGTAAATCGGCTTTTTAGCCCGCACCGAAATCGCCGAGGCTATTAGCCGCTTCGATTCGGTTTCAAAAACCGCCTGCTGCTGCGGTTTCAGAATCACCTGTTGCTCGTGCTGCCGGTGGTCGGGTGCGCTGACCTGCACGCGACCCGTGACGACCGAAATCTGAAAAACCGGGTGCGTCGCCGGGGCCTTTACGTTAAAGCTGGTACCCAGCACCTTAATCTGCATTTCCCCACTCTGAATCCGGAACGGGCGCGCCGGATCTTTCCGAACGTCGAAAAAGCCTTCCCCCGCGAACGTCACCAGCCGTTGGTCAGCGCTGAATTTTTTCGGGTAAGCAATCGACGCGCTCGGGTGCATCCAGACCGAACTCTGGTCGGGGAGCACATGCTTCACAGGCCGGGGGCTTTGGTTGACGAACCGAACCAGTTCAGCCGGTTTTTCAACCGGTTGTTTCGCAGCCGTTACGGTGGTGGAAGTCGAATCCTTTTGCTCATCAGCGTACCGATACACCAGGAAAAATCCGATCGCCAGCGCGACCGAAGCCGCCAGCCCGGTCAGCCAGCCCCAGCGGAAAACCGGCACCGGTTTCGCTTCTGCGGGTTGAATCTGGCCCCGAATCTGAGCGAAGGTTTCTTTCTGAATCGCCTGCTGCTGTTCTTGAGGCAGCGTGTCCAGGTAATCCGGCTTGCCATCCAAGGCGGCATACCAGGCTTCCACCCGTTTCTTTTCCTCCTCCGTGCATTCGTTGCGGAGGTATTTTTCAAGCAAAAGCGGGGAGATTTTCGACGGCGGCATAGCGATTGGGATGATAACTATTCCCCATGTCGCCCGCCAAGCACCCGACCCTTAGTCGGTTTGAAAAAAAATTCACAAAAACAGCGACCCGACCCACCAACCCCAACGGGGTTGACATTGGATATCCCCGGGTGCAACCCCGGGACGACCGCGAACCCACCGGACGCCTACACCAACACCCGACAGCCCCTGTATACGGGGAGAGGCACACCCCAGCCGCCCGGACCTGCCTGGATGCCGGATACACTGATCCCCGACAGCCCCAGCACTCGGGGTTATCCATAAGCTGCTCCTGCGGAGTTACTTCGCTCAGAAAAACGCACTCAGAAGCAAGGCGTAGACAAAATGCTCTTTCAGGTAATCTTTCAACAGCCGGATTGCCTTGGTAACATGCTGTTCGACGGTTTTTTCGGAGATGGCGAGTTGCAAGGCAATATCCCGGTTGGAGTGGCCCTGGCGGCTCAGCACGAACACTTCGCGGCACTTGGGCGGTAACCGGTAAAGGCTTTGCTCGTAACGGTGTTGGAGGTCGGCCGTCAGCAGGGGCTGGTCCGTCGGTAGCGTAGCCGATTCGTGCCGCGCTTCCCACTGGCCGTAATGAAACTGCCGGGTGTATTCTTTCCGGTAATGCGAAATAACGAGTTTCTTAGCGCAGGCAAACAGGTAGGGGCGACAAGCCAGGACGGGGCCGCGGTGACGGTGTTGCCAGAGTGTAACGAAGAGCTCCTGAACAATCTCCTGCGCCACAAACCGGTCGTCGACTTTGCTGAAAACGTAATTGAACAGAAGCCGGAAATAACGGTTGTAAAGCTCGGCAAACGCCAGTTCGTCGTCGGTTTCACCGATCATCATCAGGAGATTTTCATCGGAATATGCACAATACGCTGCGTTCATAACCTGGATTCCCTAAGTCCGTAACCGGATAAGCTTGCTCTACAAAGTTCGGTCTAATTTTATTCTAATCATCTCCGGCTCTTATTAAGGAATCGCACACTTTTCGTCCGGCATAATAATGAAAATTTAACGATCCATCGACGCCTTCAGTCCGAACTTTTTATAAACTCCGGTCCGGCCGGTTTTTGTGCTTTTCCGCATCCAAATCCGTCTGCTGCCTGTCTGATCGCATTTCCAGCCAACCCATCGCCCGCAATCCGTGCGGTTAAATCCGGGAAAATGCCTACCTTAGAGTTTTGCCCAACGCCCCCTGTTCCGGGCAGACAGACGATATGAATTTGCTTGCCGTACCTGTGATATGAGTTTACCCGCCAGCCTGCCTTTGACACGTACCATTTTAGATTATGCCGCCTGTAGCATCATTCTCTGCCAAACCGCCCCTCCTGCTAATAGCCTCTCCACTCCTTTTCGCATCAGCCTGCTGAACCGATTGGCGGAAGAATTGACCGGGTATTCAACCACCGAGCTACAGGGACAGCCGCTTGATCATCTCCTGACATTCCCGGCCCCCGACTGGACCGATGTTGGACCGACGGCACCGGTCGACGGCTGGATAACGCTCAGGGACGGCAACCGGATGAAGCAGTCGGTTCGGCTGGTACCTACGCCCGACGGCATCGCCATCACGCTGTTGTCACAGCCCACCACCGAAAACCGCGTTTCGCTGCTGGAAGGCATCGCGGCCCATTCGCCAAACGGTCTGGTGGTTTATCAGGCCGTTCGGGCAGCCGACGGAACGATTGACGATTACCGCACGCTCTTTTACAACCCCAAAGCACTGGAAATAACCGGCCTCACCGAATCTGAATTACAGCAACAGACCCTGTTTGAACGACAACCGGACGGAAAACGGTTTGCCGACACCTTTCGGCAGGTGGTCGAAACCGGCCACGAATGGAACTGGGAGTATTTCAACCCACGGCTCGGCCGCTGGTTCGAAGTCTTTAACCGGCCATTGGGGGACGGTTTTTTCACTTCCTTCCGCGACATTACCCAACTCGTTGAAGCCCGCCAGCAGATTCAGCAGCAGCACGACCTGCTCGACGGTGTGCTGAATGCTTCGATTGCCGGGATCGCTGTCTGCCAGGCGGTTCATGACCCAAACGGCGATCTGCCGGATTTTCGGGTGGTACTCACCAACGAAATTGCCCTCCGGCTAGCCGAAAAAAACCGGGCCGAGGTCGTGGGCAAGACCATTACCCAGATTTATCCGCAGACGAAAAAAACCGGGATGTGGCCGTTTTACGGAGCCGTTTACCAAACCGGCCAGCCGGTCCGGGCGGAGCAATTTAATCCGGAACTTGCCCGTTGGTTCGATGTAGCGATTAACAAGCTGGGCGACGGGCTGGTGATTACTTTCCTCGATATCACCGTTCGCAAAGCATCGGAGCTGGAAGCACAGCAAACGTCGGAGCTGATGCAAAACATCCTGCAAAGCGTCCCGACCGGCATTGTACTCTACCAGGCGCTGCGCGCCGACGACGGCCGGATTACGGACTTTGTCATTCGGCAAGTCAACCAGATGGCCTCCAGCCTGATTGGGCTCCAGCCCGACTACCTGATCGGGCAACCCATGCTGGCCGTACTACCGTCGTACCAGGAGCTTGGCCTTTTCGATCAGGCGCTCGAACTGATGGAAACCGGAGAAGCCCGGCGATCCGAAATTCAGTATACCCGGGATGGGCTGGATCACTGGCTGGACATCTCCGGGGTCAAGCACGAAGACGGTTTACTCGTCAGCTTTCTGGATAGTACCGACCGCAAAAAGGCCGAACTGAACCGCCTTGAGCAGGCCACGTTCCTCGACCAGTTGCTACAAACCTCGCCCTACGCCATCATTGCCTACCAGGCTGTGCGTGCGCCGGGGCAAGCCGGAAAACCGGGGCCGATCATCAACCTGAAAACGGTTTTTCATAACGCAGCTTACGAAACCGTTTTTGCCGTCACCGCCGACGATGTCTACAACCGCACCTTCCAGGAACGGCTGACGGAAGAGCAAAATCCCGGACTACTGAAACGGTATATTGAGTTGATTGAAACGGGGCATCCCCTCCGCCGGGAGCATTTTTATCCGCACCTGAACAAGTGGCTGGACGTATCCATAACCCGGCTGGGCGATGGGCTGCTGGCCGTCATGCTGGACATTACGGACCGCAAAAAAGTGGAGGATGAAAAGCAGCAACAGGCGCGGCAACTCGAAATCCTCAACCAGGAACTCCAGCGTTCCAATCAGTCTCTGGAGCAATTCGCCTACGTCGCCAGCCACGATCTGCGCGAACCCCTGCGCAAAATTCAGGCCTTTGGCAATCTGCTGACCGATCAGTACGGCCCGGTGCTGGGAACCGATGGGGCTGACTGGCTCCGGCGGATGCAGGACGCGGCCAGCCGGATGGCGGACCTGATTCAGGACTTGCTGGCCTACTCCCGGCTGACGGGTCGCCAGGAGCCTTTCGTTCGGGTAGACCTGAACTCGTTGTTAAAGGACATCCTCAGCGATCTGGAAATGGTGGTCCGGGAGAAACACGCTCAGATAACGGTAGACCCACTGCCTCACCTTACGGGCAGTCCGCTGCAACTCCGGCAACTGTTTCAAAACCTGCTTTCAAACGCCCTGAAATTTTCAAAATCAGATGAGCCTCCGCGTGTCACCATTCAGGCTGTCTCCCCGGAGGAATGGGAAAGTTCGTTACCGGAACAAACGACGCCCGCGACCTGGGCCGCTCTCCGGATTACCGACAACGGAATCGGGTTCGACGAACGGCACAGCCAGCGGATTTTTGAACTGTTTCAGCGACTGCACGGGCGCGCCCAGTATCCGGGTACGGGGATTGGTCTGGCCATCGCCCGGAAAGTCGTCGACAACCATGGCGGTTTGGTTCACGTTCGCAGCCGCCCTAACCACGGCACCATGTTTACGATCTACTTGCCGCTTTCTCCGAAGCCGAAAGTCGTATAAGCCCATTTTATTTCTTAGGAATGCTCACCAACTGGAACAGGGTCTGGTATTCTGCTTCCAGCCTGCGCATTGTTTCGGATACAACACCGCCATCAAAGCCAGCCACGGGTAATTCCGTACGACGCCCCTCCGCATCCGTCAGGAAAGCCGACTGAAGCTCCAAACCCTGCCTGACAAAATAATTCAACACTTCCATAAGGTCTTCGATAGAAGTCCCAAAAAAGCGGTACCTGCGGGTGTTCCCCTGTGTGTACTTAATCGAGACGTGAAGCCACATAACGTCACAAGCAAAGTGATTAACCAGACTGCCCCAATGCAGTACGGAACTTGTCATCAATTTTCTGTTGTCGCCGGATTTCAATCCGGACACTGGTATCAATCAGAAGTCAATCTGCGTGCCTATTTGCCTTAACGGAAGAAATTGTAAGTAAGCGGTCAACCAAACCCGGGAAAGTCTACGCCGACCGGTTGAAACCAGCGGTTCATTCCGCGTTGGGGTAAGTTCCGGGCAAAATAACCACCAGGGCGTTTCTCTTCAAAGTTGGCGACTCGTTTACAGCAATCCCTGCAGCATACCGGCATCCGGATAGAACCGTTCGCTAAGTGAGCTGAACAAAATGAAGTAAAAATGGATCTACTACTGCACCGATGGTAAGCACAAATTGAAAACCAGGCACGCGATCTATATGTGCTGTGCACAAGCCACCAGGCCAAGATGAACTCGCTCAGGCAGTCACCAAAACGACAACCGCCGACGGTAGTATGTAATTTAACAAAGTGAAAACAGGCAAAATAGCTGACAGCTAACTCATGCCGCCAATGAACAGAGACGATGAAATGACCCGAAAACGAAGAATTTTAATTGTGGATGACGATGTGACGTACCGGCAAC
This sequence comes from Larkinella sp. VNQ87, assembly GCF_049445795.1. Classification (NCBI taxonomy): domain Bacteria; kingdom Pseudomonadati; phylum Bacteroidota; class Cytophagia; order Cytophagales; family Spirosomataceae; genus Larkinella; species Larkinella sp. VNQ87. The sequence continues at coordinate 56,027 of NZ_JBMSDT010000015.1, read as the reverse complement.
TATTGACTTTATACTTAACCAAAGCCGGGTACGATGTGCTGATTGCCAACGATGGGCAGGACGCCCTGAGCTGGCTCCGCTCCCCCGAACAACGTCCCGACCTGGTGTTGCTGGACTTGCTGATGCCCCGTTTTAGCGGAATTGATTTTCTGGAAAACCAAAAAATGGCTTGTCATAAAATACCCGTAATTTTAATTTCAGGCGCCGAACCTCCGATCGCCCGGCAAGGCATTGCCCAGGCGACACCCGATGCCTTCCTGTCCAAACCGTTCAACGTTGAGGACCTATTGCAAAAAATTGAAGCCCTGCTTCAATCGGTTTCCGAAGTAGATTGAATTGTTCTTTGGGTGAAAACCGTACAGGTGTGCATTGCTCCGGACAGAGGGCAATGTTCACTTCAATGCCTGCAACGACTTCGGCGGTGATTGCCACAGCACGTTGACGATCATCCAGTTACCATTCTCCCTAATCAGGTGAAGGTAATCGATTCCCCAGACTGCCGTCACTTTGGCCATTGCGGTTTTGTCGGCCACCTCGAACACCTCGACGGTTCGGGGCGACCCGGCATTAGCCCGTTTGCCGTCTTTGTTCCAGGTTTTAGCCAGCCGGATCAAAGCCGGAAACGGCATTTCCAATTGCTTCGAATAGCGGCCCGTCTTTTCATCGAAAAAGAATCCGCGTTTTTGCAGCGTCGGATGAATGCTCGCATAGGCCAGCGTCGTATCGGCTTTGTAGAATGTATCAATGTAATTGAAGCAGGCCTGCCGAACGCCCGCAACCTCATCGGCTGGCGTCGTCTGGGCAAAAGCAGCCGTTAATGAGAAAACAAAAAGCAAGGTAAAAAATCCTTTTTTCATGATATTCAACAAGGAGGATTAAGGTTTCCTTTACCGGCTCAACTTTCATACCACGCCCTTGAATCCACGCTGACGGGCGTCTAAAAGCGGTTTTCCTGAAAGACCTGACCGATTTCGGACAGCCCGCGTCCGGTTTTAAGACAAGCCGTTCCGGTTCTGTAGCGGGCAGCCCTAGAACCGCTTTCAGGGTCGTCGACCGCTGACAGGGTTTTAGGGAATCGGATAAAACCAGTTAAGGCCCCTCGCCCGCCAGTTACCAGAATTTCCCTACCAGTTACCGTTCTGCGGTAGCGAAGCGCATTCCGGCCTTGTAATTTTGATTCAACAATTCACCGCCAGCCGCCTGACAGCCAACGACTTCAAGCCTTTGCCGGACTGAATAAACCAAACAAAAACGCAAACCATCCACAATCCAAACAACAAACACAATGAACACTTCCATGCCTTCGTCTGCCTCTTCTTCCATTCTGGACAACTACGTTTCGGTGCTGAAGAAGTACAACGATTTCAACGGCCGCGCCCGGCGCAGCGAGTACTGGCAGTTTTTCCTGATCAACATGGGCATCACGCAGGTGCTGAACTTCACGAACATCCTGCTCTTCGGCGGCTCAACGCTGATGGGTATGGTCACGATGCTGTTCAGCCTGGCCACGCTGGTTCCCTCGGTGGCCGTCGCCATCCGCCGGATGCACGACGTCAACAAAAGCGGCTGGTACTGCCTGATTCCGGTGTACAACCTGATTCTGGCCTGTACGGAAGGCACCGCCGGACCGAACGCCTACGGCAACGACCCGAAAGCCAAAACCGCTGTTGCCTAAGTCAACCACCTTACCACTAACCCACCGACATGAAGCCCGATCCGGACCGGATCGGGCTAGTTTTTTGGCCCTAATGCAGGCCAATGGTGTATCCGAACACCGAAGTTAACGAAGTCGATAAGTCGGGAAGAAAGGATAAACGAAGCGGTTAACGACGGGAAATCATTTCATCCGCCAGCTTTCCATCGTCGGTTTTGATCACGGGCGCGACTGGCTTCACATACCGCTGCTGAACGTTGACCAGTTTGACACCCAGGACAAACAGGACGGCAAGGGCGAAATAGGTAAAGAAGGAGCGCATGGCAGTTTGAGCGTTTGACGTAGCGGATGGAACGACTACAAACTTACCCGAAAACCGCCCTTTCAAAACCGGCAATCGATAACAGGTGGTTTTTGAGCCAAAACGGGCGACTTTAAGTTTACGGTTGGTCTCTTACGGCAACAACTTCCGCCAATTCAGCCGTCACTGCCAGCCGCCCCCGACGGCCCGGTAAACATCCACCATCGCGCTCAGCCGCTGCTGTTTGATCTGGGCCAGCGTCAGTTCGGCCTGCAACACGTTGCTCTGGGCCGTAATGACTTCGAGGTACGTGGCCAGCCCGCTAGTGAACAGCAGCCGGGCGTTGGCAATGGCCTGTTTGAGCGTTACGACCCGGGCGGCTGCTACCTGCTCCTGCTCTTTCAGCTTCTCGGTCTGCACCAGCGCGTCGGCCACTTCCCGGACGCCGTTGGTCACCGTCTGCCGGAACGCAATGGCGGCTTCGTCGCGCTGAATGTGCGCCACTTCCAGTTGGGTTTTGAGTTGTCGGCGCTGAAAAACCGGCTGCGTCAACCCACCCGCCACCGAGTAAAACAATGAGGCCGGGAACATAAACCAGTTGCTGGCCTGAAACGAATTGAGCCCACCGGTGGCCGTAATCACCAGCGACGGATACAGGCTGGCCTGCGCGACGCCCACCCGGGCGTTGGCGGCTACCAGGTTCAGTTCACTGGCCCGCACGTCGGGCCGGTTGGCGAGTACCTGCGCCGGAACACCCGCCAGCACCGAATCGGCCACCGGAAAGGTTTCCAGCCGGACCGACCGGGGCACCTCGCCGGGCATGTCGCCCAGTAGTTGCCGCAAGCCGTTTTCTTCCAGCGTGACGGTTTGTTCGAGTTGCGACCGGAGCAAGGCAGCGGCTTGTTGCTGCGCCTGCGCCTGTTCGACGGCCAGTTCGGTGACCTCGCCCGCGTCCTTCTGCAACCGGATCATCCGGACAATCGAATCGCTCAGCGCCACATTCCGCCGGGCAATGTCCAGTTGGGCATCCAGCAACAGCAGGTTGAAATACCCGTTGGCAACCCGCGACACCAGTTGTGTCCGCACGGCTTTGGCGGCTTCGTTCGTTTGCAAATACGCAGCCCGCGTGGCTTCGTTCTGGAGCCGGATTTTGCCCCAGATGTCGGCTTCCCACGACAGGCCGAGGTTGGCCGAATAGTCTTCCAGATGGCGCGTGCCCAGGAAATTTTCCAGGCTCAGCCCGTTAAGGCTGTTTTTGGAAGGCGTCACGGTCGAAGCCGCGATCTGGGCATTCACGGCGGGGAGCAACGCATACCGGGTCTGCCGAAGATACGCCTGGCTGGCTTCGATCCGTTTGAGGGCCAGTTGCAGATCGAAGTTGCTGGTCAGGGCCGTGCCGATCAGGTTTTGCAGTTCGGGCGTCCGGAAAAAGTCGCGCCAGGGAATCCGGGCCACTGTTCCGGAATCGGTGGTCGTCGGGGCCGAGCGGAACTGCTCAGGCAAGGCCATCGTGGGGCGCTGGTACGGTTGGCCGACTTTACACCCCGCCAGCGTCAGCACCAGCATCGCCCAGACGACCGTCAGCGGTTTTTGTACCAATTGAATAACTTTCATGCGTATTGATTCAAGAATGTTAGGCCGCCAGTTCACCCTCCGGTTCGGGTTGGGGAAGCGGTTTGCGGCCACTGATTTTCTCCTGGAGTTTCTGAAAAATGACGTACAAAACCGGGACAATGAAAATGCCCAGTACAACGCCCGACAGCATGCCCCCGGCCGTGCCGATGCTGATGGAATGGTTGCCCTTGGCCGACGAACCTGTGGCACTCATCAGCGGAATCAGGCCCACGATGAACGCAAACGAGGTCATCAGAATGGGGCGCAACCGCAAGCGGGCCGCTTCCAGGGCCGATGCCACCAGCGGCATCCCCGCCCGGCGTCGCTGAACAGCGTATTCGACAATCAGGATGGCGTTTTTGGCCAGCAACCCAATCAGCATCACCAGCCCAACTTGTACGTAAATATTGTTATCGATTCCGGCCCAGCTAATGGCCCAGAACACGCCCAGCACGCCCGTCGGCACCGACAGAATGACGGCCAGCGGCAACAGGTAGCTTTCGTACTGGGCCGCCAGCAGGAAGTAGATGAACACCAGACTCAGCAGGAAAATGACGCCAGTCTGGTTTCCGGCCGCAATTTCCTCCCGCGTGATGCCGGTCCACTCGTACGTGTAGCCGTTGGGCAGAATCTTCGCGGCCACTTCTTCCACGGCCCGGATGGCGTCGCCGGAACTGTACCCCGGTTTTGGGATTCCGTTAATGACGACTGCGTTGAACAGGTTGTTGCGCGTAACCACTTCGGGACCGAACACCCGTTTCAGGGACGCCACCGTGGTGAGCGGCACCATTTCCCCCGCCGTGTTTTTGACGTAAATTCCGTTCATCGACGACGGATCGGCCCGGTAGGGACTGTCGGCCTGGGCAATGACGCGGTAAAACTTGCCAAACCGGTTGAAGTCCGACGCAAAGGTGCTGCCGTAATACACCTGCATGGTTTGCAGAATATCGCCCGTCGAAACACCCAACTGCTTCGCTTTTTTCACGTCGATTTCCACCGAATACTGCGGAGTACCCGTATCGAAGGTCGTGAACGCAGCCGCAATTTCGGGCCGTTTCCCGATCTCTTCGATGAACGTTTTGGCCCTCTGGCCCAACTTGTCGAGCTTGCCGCCCGTCCGGTCCTGCAAGACCAGTTCGAAGCCATCGACACTCCCAAAACCGGGTACGGTCGGGAACGTAAACACATCGACGTGCCCCTCGCTCACTTTCCCCAGTTCCGTATTGATCTGGCCCATCACGGCATCCAGGTCAGGCACCTCACCCCGTTCGGCATACGGTTTCAGGTTGATGAAGCCCACGGCGTACGAGGGGCTGGACGAGTTGGCGATCACGTTAAAACCGCTGATGCCGTAGTGGCTATGCACGGCAGGAATCCGTTTCACAATCTGCTCCATCCGGCTGGAAATCTTCTGCGTGCGTTGCAGCGAAGCGCCCGGCGGCAGTTTCAGCGAGTAAACGATAAAGCCCTGATCTTCCGACGGAATAAAACCGGTGGGGGTGGTTCGAACCAGCCAGACCGTCACGGCCAGGACCAGCGCCAGCCCACTGAGGGCCACCCATTTTTGCCGGATCAGGAAGCGGGTAGCGCCCACATACCGGTTCGTGACGGCCGAAAAACCGGCGTTGAAGGCCTTGAAAAACCGGGTTTTGAAACCGGGTTTTTGCGGTTGCGGGTGGTCATCGGCGTGTTTGTTGGTCAGAATCAGGGCGCTGAGCGCCGGGCTGAGCGTCAGGGCGTTCACGGCCGAAATAAAGATGGCAATGGCTAACGTAAACGCAAATTGCTGGTAGAACACGCCCGCCGGGCCTTTCATGAAGCCCACCGGCACGAACACGGCCGCCATGACGAGCGTGATCGACACGATGGCGCCGGAAATTTCCTGCATCGAGCGCAGTGTAGCCGCCCGCGCCGATTGGATACCCTGCTCCATGCGCGTGTGGACCGCTTCGACTACCAGAATGGCGTCGTCGACCACAATCCCGATGGCGAGCACCAGCGCGAAGAGCGTCAGCAGGTTGATGGTAAAGCCAAACAACTGCATGAAGAAAAACGTGCCGATGATGGCCACCGGCACGGCAATGGCCGGAATCAGCGTCGAGCGGAAATCCTGCAAAAACAGGAAGACAACGATAAACACCAGAATGAAAGCTTCTACCAGCGTGTGTGTCACCTGATCGATGGATTCATCGAGGAACGTTTTGGTGCTGTATTCCACCGCGTAATGAATGCCTTTTGGGAGCGAGCGCGTCGCCTTGTTCATGACCTCCAGAATGGCAATCTGAATGTCGTTGGCGTTAGAACCCGCTGTCTGGTAAATCGCGATCCCGGTGGCGGCTCTGCCGTCGACGCGCGTGTTGGCGTTGTAGGTAAACGAACCGAACTCCAGCCGGGCCACGTCTTTCAGCAGGATCGCCGACCCGTCGGCGTTGGCTTTCAGCACGATCTGGTCAAACTCTTCCGGTTTGGTGAATTTGCCCTTGTACTTGATGATGTACTCGAACGCTTCGGGGCTGCTTTCGCCCATCCGACCGGGAGCGGCTTCGAGGTTCTGATCGCGGATGGCCGCCAGCACATCCTGGGGCGACAACCCGTAGGCCGTCAGCCGGTCCGGTTTCAGCCAGACGCGCATGGCGTAATCCTTCACCCCAAACACCACAGCCTGCCCGACGCCTTTAATGCGTTGTAATTCGGGAATGATGTTGATTTTGGCGTAATTCTGCAAAAATGTTTCGTCGTAGACCTCCGCCGTGCTGATCAGGTCCAGAAACATGATCATGCTGTTCTGTTGCTTCTGGGTCGAAATTCCGGCCTGCACCACCTCGGTCGGCAGCAGGCTGGTGGCTTTGGCAACCCGGTTTTGCACGTTGACAGCCGCCAGGTCGGGGTTGGTGCCGAGTTCAAAAAAGACGTTGATGGCGACGGCTCCGTCGTTTCCGGCGGAGGAGGTCATATAGGTCATGTTTTCGACCCCGTTGATGGCTTCTTCGAGCGGGGTGGCCACGGAGCGGGCCACCACCTCGGCGTTGGCCCCGGGGTAGGTCGCCGTGACTTGCACGCTGGGGGGCGCAATGTCCGGAAACTGCGCCACTGGCAGGGTCAGCAGGGAAATGATTCCCAGAATGACCAGCAGAATGGAAATGACCGTTGCCAGTACCGGTCGTTCAATAAATAGCTTGAGCATAAAAAAAGAGGTCAGTCTGGTTGGATAGGAACACGGATTGGACGGATAGAACGGATTTCAACGGATAAATCTGTTCTCATCCGTTTAATCTGTTTAATCGCGACGGCGACCCGGCCGTGTTCCCATCAGCTCATGTGACGGATTTGTTGAATGTTATAGAGACGCCTTCGTCAGCCGGTTGGTGTCCGAACTGACGAGTTTGGGCACGATCACGTCGCCGTCGTGCAGCCGGTCCAGGCCGTCGCGGACGATGCGGTCGCCGGGCTGGATTCCCGAACGGATCAGGTAATACGTTCCGCTTTCGCCCAGAATCTGGAGCGGTCGGCTTTCCACCTTGTTGCTGTCCGTCAGGGCGAATACAAACACGCGGTCCTGCCGCTCAAAGGTAGCTTCCTGCGGAACCACCACCATCGCGCCGTGCGGCTCCGGAATCCGGATGCGGCCTGTGATCCCCGACCGGAGCAGCCCCTGCGCATTCGGGAAGGTCGCCCGGAAGCTGATGGAACCCATCGTTTTGTCGAACTGCCCGGACACCATCTCGATCCGGCCTTTCTGCGCGTACGGCGTGTTATCGGCCAGCAGCAGTTCCACCGACGGAAGTCGTTTGATCTTGTCGGCCAGGCTATTGCCCCCCGCCTGCTGCGTGAATTGCAGGAAATCCGTCTCGCTCATCGAAAAGTAAGCGTACAGTTCGCGTACGTCCGAAAGGGTCGTCAACGGTTGCGGTTCGGCGCGGCCCACCAGGCTACCCGGTTTGTAGGGCAACCGACCGATGTAGCCGTTGGCCGGTGCGGTGATCAGCGTGCGGCTCAGGTTGGTCTTAGCCGTGCTGACGGCGGCTTCGGCTTGCCCCACGCTCGCTTTGGCAGCATTCAGCATCGACTGGGCGGTTTTGAGCTGTACCTCCGAAATGACTTTGTTCTGCACCAATGGTGTCAGCCGGGCCACTTCCAGCGCGGCCTTGTCCTGGTTGGCTTTCGCCATCAGCAGGCTGGCCTGCGCGTTGCTCAGTTGTTCGCGGTAGCTTTGTTCATCAATTTTAAACAGCGGCTGCCCTTTCCGAACGGCGGCTCCTTCGTCGACAAAGATTTTTTCGAGATATCCTTCCACCTGCGGACGAATATCGACGTTGACCTTGCCTTCCAGCGTAGCCGGAAACTCCTGGTAGGTCGTCATGGCGGCTTTTTGCACCTCGACAACGGGGAGCGTCGGTACCTCGCTGGCGGTTTGCTGCGATTCCTGGCCCGATGCGCTACAGCCCAGCAGCGCAAGCAGACTGCCCGACAGCAGCAGAACCAGGGTTAAAAACGAGGAATGATGTTTTTCAGGTTGTTGCATAGCGTGTTTTTGGTTAGGTGTGAAAGGCACGGAAGCCGGTCGGCAGCGTTCAAAAACGTTGCCCAAACCGGTTGAGCGGGTTCAGGTTGAAATAGCATTGCAAAGTAAGCAGCCGGACAACAGCGGAAAAAACTATAGATGACGTACGCGGTTAAACGCCGGACGAATGCAATTGGTCATCTAAACTTGGCAATCTCCGGCGGGCACCCTTACTTTGTTAGGGTATTGATTTTCAGCCGATCGTGCGTATGATGCAGCAACTTCAGACTTGCCCCCGCCACCGCTGGTTGCAGGAAGCTCTGTTATTCCTGGCCTTTTTCACCCTTAACTCACTAACTTCCTGGGAGTTACTCAACTCCAGGGAGGTACTTTGGCGCGAATTGCTGTATTTCTGCCTGCTGTACGGACACGCCCAGGTCCAGCGGTTTTTTGTCCTGCCAAAACTCCTCGACGGTCAGAAAACCCGGCAGTATGCCGGGTGGTCGGCGGTGGTTCTGTTGCTCTTCTCGGTGCTTCTGATGCAGGTCAACGTGTGGCTTTGCACGGACACGCTCCAGAAAGGGTTCACGCCCGCCTTGATTTACCTCTACACGGTCGCCAGCGCCACGGTCAGTCTGTTGTTGTTTAACGTACCGCTACTGATCAACCGGTTTTACCAGCAACGTCAGCAGCAGGAACAATTCAAACTCTGTATGCAGGAGATGGAACTCAGCGTGCTGCGATCGCAACTGAATCCGCATTTTCTGTTCAACACGCTCAACAACCTGTACGGGGTGAGTTTGCACGAACCGGGTCGTACCCCGGATATGATCATGCAACTTTCTCAACTGCTTAGGTATCAACTCGATAGTACGCGCCGGGTATGGGTACCGCTGGTCGATGAACTGGAGTTTCTGGAAAGTTACATGGCACTCGAAACCGAACGGGTCGGCAACCGCTGCCGGGTGCTTTTCGAAGGCCCCGACCAGCAGGAACCGGATCGGTACGTGGTGGCACCCATGCTGTTGATGCCGTTTGTCGAGAATGCATTTAAACACGGCACGGCGGGTATTACGCCCTGTGAAGTGGCCGTATCGATCCGGATAGAAAACCAGCAGTTGCACCTGCACGTTGCCAATACCATTCCATGCCGGGCCAAAGCGCCGGTTTCAACGGGTGTCGGCCTGGAAAATACCCGGCAGCGTCTGGATATGCTGTATCCCGGCACCCATCAATTGACCATTCAGCCAACGCCCGACTACTACGTGGTCGATCTGGTATTACCACTGCGGCAACTGTCGGCCCAGACCGCGCAAAATGCCGAAATGGCCATCGCCTAGCCCGCTCCATCTGAACGAACAGTAAACAACAACCTATGAACGCTCCTGAAAACCGGCTTTGGTCGGGTAACTCGTTTATTCCCATGGTGGAACCGCTTCGCTGCCTGATTGTCGACGACGAAATAGCGGCCCATTACGTGCTCGAAAACTACATCGGCCGGATGGACCGGCTGACGCTGGCCGGGCAATGTTACAACGCGCTGGATGCCCTGAATTTTCTGCACCGCCAGCCCGTCGATCTGCTGTTTCTCGACATCAACATGCCCGAACTGAGCGGCCTGGACTTGCTCAGTACGCTCAGCTACACCCCTAAGACGATCCTTACCACGGCTTACACGGAGTTTGCGCTGCGGGGGTACGAATTTGGGGTGACCGATTACCTCGTCAAACCGATTCCGTTTCCGCGCTTTCTGAAAGCCGTGGACCGCGTGCTGGCCCAAACCGCAACGCCCGCAGGTATGGCACCGACTCAGGTTCAGTCTGCAACCGGACCGGCGGATTCGATGATGGTTAAAGTCGATGCCGACTGGCTGCGGATCAAATTGAGTGACCTGCTCTATGCCCAAAGCTGGGGCAATTACGTCAAGCTGTTTCTGCCGGGCCGGATGCTGCTGACACCCCTGACCACCGCCGAACTGGAAAGCCGCCTGCCGTCCGACCAGTTTATTCGGGTTCATAAATCGTATATCGTCGCCATCAACAGAATTGACAAGCTCAGCGGCAACACGGTTCTGATTGGCGAGTCCGAATTGCCGGTGGGCATTACCTACCGGCGCGAATTGCTGGAGCGGTTGCATAAATAACACCCGCTTAACCACAAAAAAACGGTTTCGGCCACTACGGTCTTACACCTTCGCCCCCGTCGTTCCGCCTTTCGTCATCGAAATGTCGACCGGCTGGTTTTTCAGCCAGGCCCCCCGCGTAAAATCAGGCACGTCGATGGAATTGGACCGGTGGGCAATGGACCAGGCACTCAGCGGCCCGACCGAACTCCACAGCGCGGCATCATACACGTCCTGATCGAGTGGCAGGCCGTTGCGCAGGCAGTCGATGGTGCGCCAATCCATCAGGAAATCCATCCCGCCGTGCCCGCCGACTTTCTTGGCTATTTCGCCCATTTTCGTCAAAATTGGCGGCATGTACTTCGTTTCCAGAGCTTTGTATTCCGACTCCGTCATCCACTCGTGGCCGGTCGAATACCGCGCCGGTTCGGGGTATTTCAGCACCACGCCTTTCGTGCCACTCACCAGCTGAAGGCGCGAATACGGCCGGGGCGACGACACATCGTACTGCACCAGAATCGTTTTGCCCTTCTTGGTCCGAATCGTCGAATTGTTCATGTTGCCGTTGAACGGTTTTCCGACGTACGGTTTGTAAAAGTCGTCTTTGGCGGCCAGTTCTTTCGCCAGCGCGCCCAGCACAAAATCGTTGGTCGACATCGACACCAAGTAATCCATCTGATCCCCCCGGTTGATGTTCAGCACCTGGCAGATCGGCCCCAGGCCGTGGGTCGGGTACAGATTGCCCTTGCGTTTTGCCATCTCGTCCAGTTCCCATAATTGGTAAAAGTGGTTTTTCGAGAAGGCCAGTTCCTGCAAATTGTGGATGTAGCCGCCCTCGCAATGCACAATTTCGCCGAAAAAGCCGTTGCGGGCCAGATTCAGCGTCAGCAGTTCGGTAAAGTCGTAGCAGCAGTTTTCGACCATCATGCAGTGCTTTTTGGTCCGCTCCGAGGTCTCGACCAGTTGCCAGCACTCTTCGAGCGTCTTGGCGGCCGGCACTTCCACGCACACGTGCTTGCCGTGGTTCATCGCAAAAACCGCCATCGGCGTGTGGTAGGCCCAGGGCGTCAGGATGTACACCAGATCGAGGTCGGTGCGATCGGCCAGTTTTTTCCAGATTTCGGTCGTTCCTGAATATGTTTCCGGTTTGTGGCCCGACGCTGCCACTTTCTGTTTCGCCAGGTTCACGCGTTCGGCCCGCAGATCGCACAGCGCCCTGATCTCCACACCTTCCAATTTGTTCAAGCGTTCGACAGCCCCCATGCCCCGGTTGCCGATGCCGATGATCCCGACACGCACCACATCCAGTTTCGGAGCCGCATAGCCGCACATGTTGAATGCCTGCGGGGGCGTTCGCTGCGCTTGCTGCTCGATGCTTAGCAACTCGTCGGGCGTGCGGGCGTATACCGACAACGGACTGGCGGCCAGCACGCCCAACCCGGTTTTTCTCAGAAAATCTCTGCGACTGGTTTCCATGGCAGTTTTTGGTTCTTTTGTATGGCTGATTGCCCCTAAATCCCCTGAAGGGGACTTGGACGCGTTTAATCGTAATTTTTAAAGTCCTCTTCAGGGCAGGGCTGTTAAGTACTTAAGTGATGATCATACAAAGTGACAATCTCCGGACTCTTTTCACCCCCAACCCCCTAAAGGGAACTGTCAAATCCGGATATTTAAGCCCCCTTTAGGGGGTTGGGGGCAGAGTTTTAACAGCACTTAACAACCCTGCTCTTCAGGGGATTTAGGGGTTTCTGTTCGCGGTTTCGCAAACAGCGCATCGCCCAGGAAAGCCGGGGTGTAGCCCCGGTCGGTGGCCCAGCGAACGGCGGTCAGAATCCGGTCGCGGTAGTCAGGCTGGTAGGCTTCGTAAAACGGATAATAATATTGTTCGTGCACGAGGAAATCGACGTAGGGCGGCAAACCGGACGGCTGGCTGGCATAGTGGTCCAGAAACGGAACAATGTCGGGCACGTCTTTCTTATCCAGCACGATGCTGCTCCGCACGAAAGCAATGCCTTCCCGGTTGTCGCGCCAGACAAACCGTTTTTTCAGGTGCCGTCGTTGCTCAACACTCAGGTAATACGACACGGCGGGCAGGTCTTCGTCAACATTGAAATACCCGAGTTGCCCCCAATAGCCCGCATCCCGCAACGCCCGCGAACCCTCCACGGTGGCTTCACCCCAGTGAATCGTCGTGACCGGCCCCATGACGGCTTCGCCCGCAAACCGGCGGATTTCGGCCATCACCAGATCGCAATCCTGCTTTACCTGCGCGTAGCCGGCCGTGCGATAAGGCATGTCCGGGAACTCCCCCCGGGCGTGGAAACTCAGCCGCAGCCAGTCAGCGTTCTGCTCCCATTCAGGGCGGTACTTATCCGGGAACTGCGACAGATTGAAACCGTCGGTTTCGTAGAAAAGATTGAGGTGAACCTTGGTCCCGTATTCGTCGTGAACCTGCTTCAGAAAACCAAGAAATAGATTATCAAACAGCGAGTTATAACTAGCCTGATACTGGTAAATATCCCGCAGAAACCAGATGTTATCATCAATTGAAAGGCGGTAATGGCCCGCAAAATCCGGCAGCCAGAAAACCGTAATGGACTGGCTATCGCCCGAGGTGGTATCGACGGCGATCAGCTCATTTGTACTGTCTGTCAATCGGACCGTTGCCGAGTAGATTCCGTCCTGTTCCGTGGCGGTTTCGTCGTTGAGGGTTACGAGATGGCCGGTCGGCGCACTGACCTGCGCCCGAATTTCAAGAAAGGTGTCGGTCATCACGCCGTCGCGGGCGTGGAGCATGTCGCCGTCAACCGGGTGGAGAAACTGCAGGGTTGGGGTGTTCATCAGCGGGTTAAAAATCGGGTTTAAACAGGACTTCGAACATCGGCACGGGCTCGGTTTTCTTCTGCTGAATTTTGTAGTCCAGCACGTTCAGGTGCAGCTTCCGCCAGAGCCCAAAATCCACATCGAACCGCCCCAGGATGGTGTTCAGGCGGTACGGCAAACACTCATCGAGCCAAGCCTGGGCATAGGCGGTTTTCAGCTCGCCGGTTTCGTCCATCGCGTCGACCAGCAGGCTGTGGCAGGGGTACGTCAGGTCGTAAAAGACGTAATCCTCCTGCTTCCGGGTCACCATCGCGTCGTTCCAGCGGTCGGTGATGGCCTTGGCCCACAAAAACCGTTGTGCCGAGTAATTGATCAGCCGGGCCGTCATCAGCAGGGACGTAATCATCCCGCTATCGGGTTTGGCGGCTTTTTGCAGGGCCGTAATCAGCAAGGCCTGCGCTTCTTCCGTCTGCTGCCGGACGGCTTGAAAATCAGCCAGATGCTCGGCGGTATTCGTTAGGTAATACGTCGAAAACGGATTCGACCAGCTTTCCACCAGCGTCCCGCGCGGCAGGCTTTGCGTGTTTTTCCCGAGGCATTTTTCGAGGTGCTGGCCCGCCCTCGCCAAGTGGTCCAGCGCCGGACCCAGTTCCCCGGCCAGCCTTGGGTACATCACGGCCGTGTAGGCTTTCGGAAAACCGGTTTTTTCCGGGACTTTGCCCTGCCAGGCCCCGATGCAACCGTAGGCCATAAACAGCCACGACGCCCGGACCAGCGGCTCGACGGAATCGGTCCAGACGGAGGTGATGAACCCGCGCGTCTGGTGCCGCAACCCGACTTGCAGGCAGAGATTGATGTTTTCGTAGGTGTAGTCGGCCGACGGATACAGATGCCCCCAACCCGAGACCGCCGGTTGAATAAAGAACGGTTTTCGTTCCTTCAAAACCGGGTTCAGGTAGCGGTACATGTTCGTCGTATCGGGCGAATATTCCCAGATCACCGGCACCACGTCGGGCGGAAACCGGGCGATGATGTCGGGGTAAAACGCGCTCATGTCGGTCCAGGCCATCAGTGTTTTGCCATACTTTTTCAGTTCCTGACTGACAAACGCGAGCTGGTCGATGTACAGGTTTTCGGGGTTCAGGCCGGTTTTCGGATCGCTGGCCAGCCGCTTGGTTTCCCAGGTTTCGTCAAAACCGACGTGGATAAACGGGCTGCTGAACAGCGTCATGTACTGCCCGATCCAGTCTTTCAGGACGGCCTGCACCGCCGGTTTGCGCGGGTCGAGTTCGTGGCCGTAGGTGCCGATGCCCAGCGACGCGTACTTTTCGTTGCGGATCAACTCGTGCAAATGCCCGTAGAAATTGACAAACGGAATCACGTCCAGGTGCCGTTCGCGGGCGTAGGCCAGAATGCTCCGCACCTCGGCTTTCGAGTAGCTGGCCCGGTAATTCAGGGTCGGGTAGCCATCGAGCTGGATGCTGACTTCGTTGTAGAAATAATACTGATTCGTTTTCCAGCGGGCCAAAAAGTCGATCTGACGTTTGATTTCGGCCACAGTCAGCAAACCGCCGTGGGCGAAGTCCATCATGACACCCCGGTACGCCAGTTTCGGGCGGTCCTGAATCGTTACGGTGGGCAGAAAAGACCGGTTTCCGGTGCCCTGCACCAATTGCCGAAGGGTTTGCACGGCGTAATACAAGCCCGTCGACGTTTCGGCGGCAATGTCGATGCCCTTCGGCCTGACGGTTAGCCGGTACTGTTCGCGGGCGTTGCCGTTCGTGGCGTCGTCGGTTCCCGGCAGGTCCTGCCCCGGTTTTTGGATCGAATACCGCAACGTCGCCCCGGCCGCCGACGTGACGGTTTTCAGGGGTAACCCGGTTTGCTCCCGAATCCACTTCCGAAATTCGCCGAGCGCAAAAACCACGTCGGTGGGCGCGTTCGTCGGCGGGGGCAGCGTGAGGTTGGCCAGCGCCAGCGTCCCCGTGCCGTACTGAACGGATTGCGGTTCCGGCAGCAAAACCGGCCGCGACTGGGCGCCGACCTCCAGCGTTCCCAGCCAGACGGCCAGCATTCCGAAAACAAGGCTTTTCATGGCGTTCTAATACGTCGCCCGGCCGCCCGACAGATCGAAGGTAAAACCGGTGGTGAAACTGTTTTTGGGCGAAATGATGTAAGCCGCGAGGTTGGCCGCTTCGTCGAGCGTGCCGCAACGTTTCATCGGAATCTTGTCGGTCATGTACGTCACCTGGGCGTCGGGCATGGCATCGACCAGCGGGGTTCGGATGACGGCCGGAGCCAGCGCGTTGACCGTAATGCCGGTTTCGGCATACTCCTTGCCCTGCACCTTCGTCATGCCGATCACGGCTGCTTTCGAAGCCGAGTACGCCAGCATTCCCGCGTTGCCTTCCTTTCCGGCAATGGACGCAATGTGCAAAATCCGGCCGTAGCGCTGCGCCAGCATGGTCGGCAACACGGCTTTCGAGGTGTAAAAACTGCTCATGAAGTTGACTTCAAACACCTTGTGCAGGTTTTCGCTGCTCACCTCATGGCTCTTGATGTTGGTCGCGCCGGTAATCCCGACGCAGTTCACCAGCGCGTCGATTCGGCCGAAATGCCCGACGACCTGCCCAACAATCTCGGCCACGCGGTTTTCGTCAGTAATGTCGATGCTGATCAGCAACACCTGGTCACCGTATGCACCAAAGGCGGTTTTCAGGCCGTCTTCGTTAAAGTCGAGCAAGGCGGTTTTGGCTCCTTCGGCCAGCAGTTTTTCGGCAATGGCTAATCCGATTCCGGAAGCGGCCCCGGTGATCAGGGCCACTTGTCCACTAAATTCCTGCATGTGTTTTGTTAGGTAAATGGTCAGGGTAAAAGCACCGTTGGCAAGTTACGCGCAATTCGCTGGCTTGCCGATGCTCCCTTTTAAACAAGCGCTTTTTCAACTGGCCGGATGGCGTAGGTTTCGTCGCTGAGTAGTTCCAGAACCCGCTGGTTCAGTTCCCGGATGTAGCGCACGCTCGACGGATCGGGAATGTAGGCGGCCTTCCGGGCGATGCTGTTGGGCAATATGCCACGCGCCATCAGTAATTCCTTCTCGGCGTAATGGAACAGTTCCATGTTTTGGAGCGAGAAGAAAATCTGCGGCATGATTTTCTCGAATAGATCGAAGGCTTTGGCGTCTTCGCCGGTTTTCCGCAGCGTAAAAACGCGTTGCAGAATGTCGGCCACCGCCAGCCCCGGCATGACGCCCCGAATGCCAATCGGCACCAGTTCGAGCATGTACAGACCGCCCCAGCCTTCGAACAGGCCGATTTGGTCGTTCGTCGCCTGAATGATGCTTTCGAACTTGGGCGCGCAGAGCGGTTCTTCCAGTTTCAGGTACTTGAAATTCGGATTTTCGGCCATCAGCTCCTGAATGAACGACACGCTGATCGACGAGCCGCCGGGGTTGAAATCCTGAATCAAAACCGGTGTGTTGGGAATGGCTTGCAGAAACTCCGACAGATACGCTTTCAGGGCGCTTTCGGGCAGGCTGAAAATGCGCGGAACCGCCAGCGAAATCACATCGGCCCCGGCATCCACGTTGGCCTGGGCCAGCCGAATGGCCACTTTCAGCGACGGATGGTTCGACTGAGCCACAATTTTCAACCGCCCGGCCGCGTGTTCGACGGCGACTTTGACGACCCGCAGTTTTTCGTCGTCGGTCAGTTTGTAAAACTCGCTGGCGTACGCGGGCAGACAGGCTGCGCCGATGCCCCCGGCAATGGCGAAATCAACCAGGTTCCGCAGGGAATCTTCGTCAATTTCCTCGGTTGCCGTAAACGGGGTGGGAATAATGGGCACTACGCCGAAAAGTTCGTTTTCTGTCGTTGTCATAATTTAGCAGGTTCTTGATTGATCGTATCCACTTTTTTTTGTTGTACCCGGCTATCGACAATGGATAGGATCAGGGTTGAGGTCAGGACCAGCACGCCCCCCAAAATGGCCTGCTCGTTGAGTGTTTCGCCGAGCCAGAGGGCGGCAATGGGTAGTCCCATGAAGGTGATGAGGTAATTCGAAATCGCCACCTGCGTCGCATCCAGGTTCTTCAACGCCTTGAAAAACAGGAGCATCGACAGGAAGTTATGGAACAGCGTGAGCGAAATCATGCCGATCCAGGTGTTGGTCGTAAAGTCCGGCACCCGGGCGAAGGTGCCGGGTTCGTAATATAGCACCAGGGGCGTCAGCAGAATCGACATGACCAAATACGTGTAGAACACCATCTCCATTTCGGTGTACTGTTCGGCCACCTTTTTGCAGCCCACGTTGTAGTACGCATTGCCCAGAATGGCCAGGAAAATCATCGTGTTGCCGAGAGCGTAGCGGGAGCTTAAATCGGCGCTTTTGATGTCTTCGGTCGAGCACAGCACCACGCCGACGATGGCGATGGCGAAGCTGATCCACCGGGCCGTGTTCATCTTTTCCTTCAGCAACACAAAGGCAAAAACCGCCGTGATGACCGGCAGCGCCATCACCAGAATGGCCGCGTTGCTCGCCAGCGAATACTGCGTTCCGTATGTCATGAGCACCTGCGACGGAAACGCTCCGAGCGCGGCCAGTTGCACGAAAACCAGCACGTCCTTCAGCTTTTTGCGACCTTTCCGAAAATCGCGGACGACAAATGGGGCCAGAAAAACCGTTGCCAGCAGCATCGGTGCCCAGACCGTGAAATACGGCCCAACCTGATCCTGCGTCAACTTGATGCTGGTGAAATGAAACGCCCAGATCAGGTTGCAGAAAAACAGGATGGCCCACGAAAGTCGTTTACTTTTCATACCCGGTTGCATAAGATTTGATTGGTTTTGAATCGGTCGAGGGCCTCCTGATCCAGTTCGATGCCCAGACCGGGGCCTTGTGGTACCAGCGCGGCCCCCTGTTCAAACCGGATCGGTTCCGTGATCAGGTCGTCGGTGCGCACCAGTTCGCCGAACAGGTCCGACGGCAATGTGCAACTGACGCTGGCGGCCGCAATGTGCAGGCCCATCGTTTCGGAAATGCCCAGATCGACCTCCGACCCCCGCCAGCAGGCTTTGCCTTCGAGGTGGGCCATTTCGGCCAGCAACACGCCATTGTACGCCGAGCCGTTGAAGTTGTACCCGTCGACGGCATCGGCCCGCACGAACGCGATCATGTCGCGAATGTCCTGTGTATACGGCAGCGAAATGTGCCGGTACAGGGGCATCTCCAGCGTCCGGCGGAGCGACTTAAAACCGGCAACGTCGGCGTGCCGGATCGGATCTTCCAGACCGAGCATAACGGTTTTATCAACGCCTTCCATCAGCCGCAGGGTCGTTTCGACATCGGTCCAGCGTTGGTTGGGGTCGAGCAGGATTTTGATGCCGTCCCCGCATTTTTTCCGAATCTTTTCCGTCCAGAGCCGCACGGGGTCTTCGTCGGAGCACTTGAATTTGAAGGCTTTGTGGCCTTTCTGCATCGCTTCGAACGCTTTTTGCGCGGCCTCCTCGGGCGTCCGCCGGCCCGTCCAGCCGAAGCAGTCGACGCGGTTGCGGTAGGCCCCGCCGAGCAGTTGGTACACCGGTACGCCGAGCATTTTGCCCACCGCATCCAGCACCGCCGACTCGAAGGCTTCGTAAATCCGCTGGTCGGCAATCGGCAACCGTCGCCAGTTCAGTTTCAGGATGTCCTGCCCGACGAGCGTGTGCAAAACCGCCCGAAGGGCTTCCGGCGAGGCACTGCGGTAGGTTTCGCCGAGTCCGACCAGGCCGTTGTCCAGCGTCAGTTCGATGATCCACTTCGGCTGGTTGGCAAACTCGGTCCAGCGTTCACCCGTCAGGAATTTTTGCGCAAAAACCGCATCTTTATCCACGACCTCCTCGGAATTCAAGCTACCCGGTTTGGCCGGAACAATGACTTCGGTGGCTTTGATGGCGATGATCCGGCTCATTTCGATTCGTCGGTAGGTTTGGGCGTATACGTTTGCGCCAGTTTCCGGATGTCATAGCTGAACGCGATGAAGTTGGCTTCCCAGGCTTCGGCGGTTTCGGGCGTGTACGGGTAAAAACCGTGTGCATTGCCGACGCCCTTCGCGCCCGAAGCCACTAGTTCTTCCAGCATCCGGGGCGTTTCGGTGGTGTTGCTCAGGTCGGGAAACAGGTCTTTCATCACCGTCAGGTAGGCCGGAATGCCGGTCAGGTCCATAAACCGGAACGGCCCGGCGAAGGTGATCCAGTAGCCCAGGTCGTTCCGCAGCGAGCGGTCCACGTCCTCCACCGTCGCGTAGCCGTTTTCGACCAGGTGAAAAGCCTCCCGGAGCATGGCGTACATGATGCGGTTGGTGATAAACCCGCGAATATCTTTCCGGAGCAGCGACGGTTCTTTGCCCCAACCCTCGGCCAGCGCCACAATCCGGTGCGCGTATTGAACGTCGGTTTCGTTGCCGCAAATCACTTCCATAAACCGGGTGATGTGCGCGGGTTCGGCCCAGTGGATGCCCAGCACCCGCTCGGGGTGTTGCAGACCGCTTTGCAGCACCGACACCGGAATGGCCGAGGTGTTGCTGCCGATGATGGCCGTGGGACTCAAAACCGTCTCCAGTTGCTCGTAAACCCGTTTTTTCTCGGCCACATTTTCAATAATCGATTCAATCACCACTTCCAGACCGGCGAGTTGCGTTACGTCGTCGGTGACGGTGATTCGCTGCAAAACCGCTTCCGGTGGGGCGCTCAGCAAGCCTTCTTCTTGCAATTGTTGCAGGTAACTCAGGATGCGCGCACGGGCTTCGTCGGCCTGCGCAATGTCTTTGACCAGCGAAATCACTTCATGCCCGGCGGCCAGCAGGCAGGTCGCAATGCTGCTGCCCATCAGCCCCAGCCCCACCGTTCCGATTCGTCCTTTTTCCATGCTCACGCTTGTTGGGGTTGGATGCGGGCAATGGCGTCGATCTCGATCTTGATCCCGTCCGACAACACCGACTGAACCGTGGTTCGGGCCGGTTTGATCCCGGTGAAAAACGAGCGGTAAGCCTCGTTGTACCGGTCAAAATCGTTGATATTTTCGAGATGCACCGTGCATTTGACGATGTCGTCGACGGTTCCGCCCGCGGCTTCGACCACCTTTTGAATGTGCGAAAGCGTCAACAAGGTTTCCTCTTCGATAGTCCCGTGAAGCACCTCGCCGGTAGCCAGATCGAGCGGTCCCTGCCCACTGACAAACAGCCAGCCGTCGACCAGCACCCCCGCCGAATACGCGCCCGTATCGACCCGCTTATCGGGGTGTTCAATTTCCTGTTTAGGCATGTTTTAAGGTTAAATTTTCGGATAAAGGCCAGTCTTTGAAAGCGGCCAGAAAATCAATCAACGCAACTAACGCGCTGTCGAACAAATGCTTGCCTTTTTGAGCCGTTGCCAACTGCGGCTCCCCGCTGCTGCCATTGCCCGACACAAAGGCGGTTTGCTTGAAAACCGTCACACCCCGGTATGGCTCGTCGTCTTCCCAGCCAATATAGCCATTGGCGGCCGGTCGGCTAGCCCGTTCGGCGCGCTCCATCCAGACTTTTTCCGGAAACAAGTGCAACATCAGGCTCGTCTCGTACTCGCAAGCATGGCTCAGGGCGGGGCTTTCCATCGGCGGGTCGCCCGCGAAGGCTTTCCCGGCCAGTTCCCAGTACGTCGCCAGGGCAATCGTCGGCTGGTGGCTGGCATCGAAGCGCTGGCTCAAAACCGCGAGCGCCTGCCGGACGGGTGTGATGTTGCCGCCGTGGCCGTTGAGCAGCACAATCCGCCGAAAACCGCTGACGACCAGCGAACTGACCATCTCGACAACGACCTGGGTATAAAGGACGGGCGTCAGGCTGATGGTTCCGCCGAACGACAAATGGTGGTGGCTCGACCCGAACGGCAGCGTCGGGCAGAGCAGGATATAGTCGGATAATTGTTTCTCGGCCCGTTGCGCCAGTTGGGTCACCAGATCCGTATCCGTCGAAACCGAAAGATGCGGGCCATGCTGCTCGATGGCCCCCAGCGGCAACACCACCACTTTCGTCGTTTGTTGCTGAAGGTCCGGATAGGATGATGCGTGAAACAGCATTCGATTCGTTTTCGTGATTGGGTTAGGGCAGATACAGCCAGTCTATATTTAGGTTGACGGCCTATTTTGCAGCCGTCAACCTACCTGTTCAGCGGGTTTAATACCCCGGATTTTGCTTCAGCGTAGCCGCCCCGCTCACGACGCTCAAATCGATCTGAGCCTGCGGAATCGGGTACAACTCACTTTTGCCTTTCTTAAAGCTTGCGCCTTTCATGTACGTAAAATCATAGCCCGGAATAGAGGTCTCGTGCTTGACGTAGGCATTCAGCGCGTTCGCCATGTAGCCGGTTCCGTTGTCCCACCGGCGGAGGTCGAAAAACCGGTGGCCTTCCATCGCCAGTTCCAGTTTTCGCTCGAATCGGACGGCTTCGCGGGCAAATTCTTTGCCTTTCGCCGTAAACTCGTTCGTGTACAAACCGACTTTGTAATTGGCCGCCGGTTCGTTCGTGAAGCCTTTCAGCGGGCTGGTCGGGTCGATGTATTTCTTCACCCAACCGGTCGGATTGGCCGCCCGCGCCCGCACCCGGTTGACGTACTCCTGGGCCTTCGCCAGGCTCCCGATTTCAACTTCCACCTCAGCGGCCCACAGCAGAATGTCGGCAAACCGGATCATGGTGTAGTTGTTGGAGGTCCAGCGCGAGAACGCCGAGGTCGTGGCCGCTGCGGCCTGGTAATAGACGGTTTTGATCGGGCTGTACGGACCGGCCACCGACTGCACCCGAATCCAGGCCTTGCCGGGGTGGTTGCCCCAGTCGAGGTACGGAATGCCCCGCCGTCCGACAGTCCAGTCCAGCCGGGCGTCGAGTGTGCCGTCGTAGGGCGTGAAGGGCGTGCTGCTTTCAATGTTCTGGTCGTTTTTCACGTCCGCATCGTTGAACGTATCGATCAGCGGCAACCCGGTATTCGGGTCGGTTTTGAACGAATTGACCAGGCTGAACGACGGTTGGTAGGCTCCGCAGCAGGTAGCCGGGCCGCCCATCGGGAAGTTGAGCGCATCGCCGTAATTACCATTCTGGTAGTTTTCAGCGATTGACATCTGCACGGCAAAAACCGACTCGGCGCTGTTTTTCTTCGAGGGATTGAAGTTATCGGCAAAGTTGACCAGCGCATACTTCAAGCCGTTCGACGTGACGCCGTTGGCCATCAGGTCTTCCAGCAGCGGTTTGGCATCCGTGTATTTATCCTGGAACAGGTAGACTTTCGCCAGAAACGCCTTGGCGGCCCAGCTATTGGCCCGTCCAACCTCCGTTTTGGTAGCCGACAGGTTATCAGCCGCAAATTTGAAATCGGCTTCGATTTTGGGCCAGATCGCCGTCGCGTTAGTGACGTTGTAGTTGCCGCTCGCGTAGCTGACCGATTCGTCCAGATACGGCACATTTTCCCAGAGTTTGGCGGCTTCGAAGTGGTAAAGCGCCCGCAGAAACGTAGCTTCAGCCTTGATCTGTTTGGCTTCTTCGGCCGTGAGCGACGGATCGGTTACTTTTGCCAGCACCCGTAGCACGTCGTTGGCCCGCTGCACCCCGGCGTACAGGACTTTCCATTTGTCGTTGAAGGGCAGCAGCGAGGGGTCGTAATTGTAGCTTTCGACGGCTTCCATCGGCGGCAGTGCCGACGCCTGGGTGCCGGTGTGCGCATCGTCGGAGGTGACACCCCCGAAAATCCAGTTGCTGACGCCCACAAAGTAATAGGTTGTACCCGGAACGCCCCAGCCGTCGAGCAGCGAGTACGCGCCGGTCAGCAAACCGTTTACTCCGGCTTTGTTGGCCAGCGTGGTTTCGCCTGTGGTGCCCAGCGGCCCCACTTCCAGGTATTCTTCATTGCAGGAGTTGGCCGTCAGGAGCAGGAACGCGAAGCTGCTGAGCGTGACCAGGATCTTTATTTTTTTCATGACGATCAAGGAGTTGGCAGGTTAGAAGGAGACGTTCAGACCGAAGATGAAATTTTTCTGGTTGCCCGGGTAGTTGGCGTAGTCGACCCCGAAGGCCGAGCTGTTGCCGCTGATTTCGGGGTCCAGCCCAGTGTACTTCGTGATCGTAAACAGGTTGGCACCCTGCGCATACAGCCGCAGCTTATTCAGGCCCACTTTCCGGAGCAGCGCCGGACTGACCGTATACCCGATGATCAGCGAGCGCATTTTCAGGAACGAACCGTTCTCGACGTAGAAGGAATTGGAGACGCCCGACGAACTGAACGATCCGGTCGATTCAATTTTCGGGATCGAACTGTTGGGATTTTCCGGCGTCCAGGCGTTGAGCAGCTCATTGCTTTTCCCGCCGACGTAGGTGCTGAAGAAGTGCGTAAACGAGCGGATGGTGTTGTAAATCTCGTTGCCCTGCGAACCGTACAGCACCGTCGAGAAGTCGAAGTTGCGGTAGGTGATGCCCAGGTTCAGGCCGTAGGTAAAGTCGGGGTTCGGGCTGCCCAGAAAGGTCCGGTCGTTGGCATCGATCTTGCCGTCGTTGTTGCTATCGGCATACCGGAACCGGCCCGGCGCGGCTCCGCTCTGGGTAGGCGACGACGTCACTTCCGACTCGCTCTTGAACAAACCAAGCACCTGATACCCAAAGAACGAACTCACCGGCTGGCCGACCTGGTTTCGGATGACCAGCCCCAGGTTCTGCGTGTTGGCGGCATCAAAATAACCGGGGTTCGGAATCGTCACGACTTCGTTTTTGTAGGTCGTGATATTCGCCCCGATGCTGAAGCGCAGGCTGTTGGAAACCGTTCCGCGATACGTCACGGCCGCGTCCACGCCTTTGTTCTGAATGTCGCCGATGTTGACGGTCGGGGCCGTTGCACCGCCCGCCGTGGCCGGAAGCGGCTGGGTAAACAACAGGCCGTTGATCGACTTTTTGTAGTATTCGAGCGACACATCGAGCCGGTTTTTCAGCAACGTAGCGTCGAAACCGAGGTTGGTAACAATGTTTTCTTCCCAGCCGGTATTCGGGTTACCGATGCTCGTTTGGGCAAAGCCCTGCGCTAACCGCCCCGCTCCGCTGATATCGTAGTAAGCGTTGAAAAACGTACCCCCAAAAAGCGTGAAAGCGTTCTGCGGACTGACGTTGTTCTGCGACCCCAGCACCCCGTAACTCCCCCGGATTTTCAGTTCGTCCAGCCAGGTCACATTCGCCATGAATTTCTCACCCGTCACACGCCACCCCAGCGACACTGACGGAAAGACACCGTAGCGTCGGTTGGCCCCAAACCGCGACGACCCATCCCGGCGCACCGTGACGCCCAGCAGGTATTTGTCGGCGTAGGCATAATCCAGTCGGCTGAACAGCGAAAACAGCGTGTTCTCGTAAGCACTGCTTCCGTTGGTGATGTTGGTGGTTCCGTTGGTCAGGCTCAGGTAATCGAATTCGGTCGAAAACAACCCGCTCGACGAACCCGTTACCAGCCGCCCGTAATTCCGGATGGCTTCCGAACCGGCAATCACTTTCACGCTATGCGCCCCGAAGAGGTGGTTGAACGTCAGTGTGTTCGTCCACATCGTGTTGCTGTTGTACAGGGCGGTTTCGGCAAAGGTGTTGGGGTTCGTGTTGCCTTCCGAGTTATTGTACGGCGTGAACGTAAAGTTGGTATAGTACTGATTATCCACAAAACCGCCGAAGCTGGTGCGGGCCGTGAAGTACTTCAGAAAGTCGACTTCCGCGAACACATTGCCGACGATATTCCAGGTGTTGAACTTGTTGTTGGCGGTATTGTTCTGAACGGCCACCGGGTTGGAGGAGCTTCCCAGTTCCGGCCCGGCGAAGGTGCCCCCGTAGTTGCCTTTGATGTCGTACACCGGAATGATCGGCATGGCCCGGTACGTCCAGGCGATGGGGTTACCCGTGCTCAGGTTATCAAAACCAGGGTTCTTTTTGTAAAAAAAGTAGAGATTTTCGCCAATCCGAATGTTGTTCCGCACCTTGAACTGGGTGTTGACCCGGGCCGAATACCGTTGCAGATACGTTTTGATGAGTGTGCCCTGCTGGTTGAAATAACCCAGCGACACCAGGTAATTCGACTTGTCGGTCCCCCCGCTGGCCGTCAGGTTGTGGTTCGTGATGGGCGCATTCTTGAAGACCTCGTGAAACCAGTCGGTGCCGGTTTTGTTGACGGCCTGAATCAGGTAATTGTTGGCCGGATTGTTGGCGTCAAAGTTGTATTTGGCCGGGTCCACGGCCGGATCGCCCGCATTCCCGACGCCGGTTGCACCCCGGCCCCGGTACGTAAAATCCGGTAAACCGTTCTGAAACAGGCCCGTATTGGGATACGCAATCTTGGTTAGTCGGGCGAAATCCTGCGATCCGAGCAGATTGAACACGTTACCCTGCTGTGGAATCTGCGTGCCGTAATAGGCGTCGTACGAAAGTGTCGGCTGGCCGGTTTTCCCTTTTTTAGTCGTCACCACCAACACGCCGTTGGAGCCCCGCACCCCGTAAATCGCTGCGGCTCCGGCATCTTTCAGTACCTGAATCGACTCGATATCGTCGGCGCTCACGTCGTTGAGTTCGGCCTGAATTCCGTCGATCAGCACCAGCGGCTGCGTATTGCCAAACGAGCTAATTCCCCGGATAAAGATGTTGGCCGGACTCCCTGGCGCGCCCGAACTGATGACGTTCACCCCCGCAGCCTGCCCCTGCAAGGCCTGCACTGCCGACCCCGCCGGGATCGACTTCACGGCTTTCATGTCAACAATGGAAACCGAACCGGTGATATCTTTTTTGCGCTCGGAGGTGTAGCCCGTCACGATGACCTCGCTCAGCGAGGTGGCCGAAGGTGTCAGCACGACGGAAATACTGGTTTGATTACCGACCGGAATTTCCTGGGCCTGATACCCAATGTAAGATACCACCAGCACGGCCTGGGCCGGAACGCTGATCGTAAATTTGCCGCCGGCGTCCGTCACGGTTCCATTGGTCGTACTGCCTTTGAGCAAAACCGTCGCTCCGGCAATCGGTTTCTGATCGTCAGCCCCGGTGACATTGCCCGTGATGGGCGTCTGGGCCAAAGCCATCACGCAGGTAAACAAGGAAAGAAAAAGCAGGAGCACTTTCTCGTTTCGTGGAAGGAAAGAGTAGAGCATAGTCATTCATTTATTGTTTGGGTTTACTTCTGATTTCGTTCATTCAGCACCCCGGGGCTTCCGATCTCCGACACTACGGCGACTACCTCGCTAAAGCCCCATCCACTCCTGCGATCCGGCTGCTTTTACCTTCTAACTACTTCCAATTCCTTCGCTCGACCAGGTAAATATGTTTACAATTATAGGCAATTTTTGTAAACAAAAAAATTTCCGATTTCTTTTTTCATTTTTTTCAAAACTGCCACAAAACCATTCTAAGTATGACTGTAGCTAGCTTGAAGAAAAATCTGAGTAAACAAAAAAGGCTTCCCGACGGGGAAGCCTTTGAGCACTTATTAGAATTCCATCAACTCTAACCTACTCTCTATGCTATTAATCCAACTCAAGCGCGGCAATTTCTCCCCTCACCAAATGACGGGTCAGTGCCTCCTCGGCTTTCGCCAGATTCCGTTCTTTCAGCGCGGTCACAATGGATCGGTGTTCCTGATCGGTTTGTTCATAATCATTCATGTGAATCTGGGTCTTCCCCAATTTCTGGTGAAAAATGGGAATGTTACTGATTTCGTACAGGTTTTTCAGTTTATCATTATGAGCAATTTCGATGAGCGTTTCGTGGAATTTTACGTCCGCTTCGCAGGCTCCGCCAAAATAACCGCGCTCCACCATGGCCGTAAAGTCATTGCAGATGGCTTCCAGTTTCTGAATCTGCTGGTCGTCAATTTTCTGCATCGCCAGCCGCAACGCGCCCAACTCCAGGATTTCTCGCAGTTCCCGGATGTCGCGCACATCGTCGGCCGTCATGGTTTTCACAAAATAACCGCCCTTCTCCCCGAACTCGATCAACCCTTCACCCAGCAGCCGGGTCAGCCCCTCGCGGACCGCCATCCGGTTGACTTCCAGCTTCTTGGCCCAGATATCCTCTTTCAGCCTTGTCCCCGACACCAACTGATTTGAAAGGATTTTTCGGCGCAGCTCGATGTATACTTTGTTCGCGAGAGAGTCAATTTTCATAAATTTTTTCTAACAAAATTAGCCAATTCTTGTAAACAAAATTTACCTTCGTACAAAGATATTCTTTTCTACTGCTTCCCGAACCATTCTGGATCAATAATTTGGTAGCTAGTAGAAAAGATAGTACATTTTCCTGATCTTTTGCAAACGCTCTGGCAGTTTCTGCTTTTTCGCATCCAACCCATCCTGCTCATGGCCTTTAAACCGCTCACCCGCCGTGCGTTTATCAAGCGCAACTCGCTTACCGGATTTGGGGTCGCGCTGGCGCCGTCCGTGCTGACCACCATACCGGCTCCTGCCGCTTCTGCAACCGTCCTTTTGGCGGCTCCCACCGTCCATTCGGCCGCTGAACCGCTGGCGTTGCTGGGCGGAAAACCGCTCCGAGCCAAAGACTGGCCGACCTGGCCGATCTGGAAACCCGAAACCGACGAAAAGCGGTTACTAGACGTAATTCGGAGTGGCGTCTGGTCGCGGGCGAATGTGGTAACGGAGTTTGAAGAAAAATGGGCCGCAACGGTCGGAGCCAAGCGCTGCCTGTCGGTCGTCAACGGCACGAATGCGCTGATTGCCGCCCTGGCGCAGTACAACATTCGCGGGGGCGACGAGGTGCTGGTGCCGCCGTATACGTTTATCGGTACAGTGGCTCCGGTGCTGGCGACGGGTGCCATGCCGGTTTTTGTGGATGTCGATCCCGAAACGTTCCAGATTGATCCGGCAAAAATCGAGGCCAAAATTACACCCCGGACCCGCGCCATCATTCCGGTCCATATTCTGGGTTTACCGGCCAACATGACTAAAATTCTGCCGATCGCCAAAAAACACAACCTCATCGTCATTGAAGATGCCTGCCAGGCGCACTTGGCCGAAATCAATCGGCAGAAAGTGGGTACGTTCGGCGATGCGGGCTGCTTCAGTTTTCAGAACTCCAAAAACCTGGCCATTGGCGAAGGCGGTGCCATTGTGAGCAACAACGATGCGTTTATGGACCGCTGTTTTTCGTACCACAATTACGGCAATCCGTACGGTACGGTTTCGGGTGTCATCGGGATCGGGACGCTCATCCAGGGCACCAAGCTTCGGCTGACCGAGTACCAGGCCGCCATCGGGCTGGCGCTGCTCCAACGACTCGACACCGAAACCAGCACCCGCAACGAAAATGCGGCTTATCTGAAAGCCAAAATCCGTTCCATTCCCGGCATCGTGCCTTACAAGCTGTACGACGATGTGACGCGGGCGGCTTTTCACCTCTTCCCGTTCCGGTTTCAGCAAAAAGCCTTCAAAGGGCTTTCGCGGGAGTTATTTCTGAAAGCGCTGACGGCCGAAGGGATTCCCTGCTCCAAAGGGTACGCGACGCTCAACAACATGCCTTATCTGAACGACGCCTTTCGGTCGAAGAACTACCAGAAAATGTATCCGAAAGAGATGCTGGATTTTAAGGGGTATGTCGAGCGCAACCAGTGTCCACAGAACGACCGGCTTTGCAACGAAGAAGCCGTCTGGCTGACGCAGAACATGCTGCTCGGCAGTCGGCAGGACATGGACGACATTGCCAGCGCCATCGAGAAAATTTATACCCAAGCCGACAAACTGCTGGCGACGAAATGACGAGAAACCGTTTTCTATGGCTGGTTGCAGCGGTTTGGCTGGTTGCCTTCAGCGCGTTGGGAAAAGGCTGGAAAGCCGGGGTCGCCAAAGTAAACATCACCCCACAACAACCCATCTGGCAGGCCGGGTATGCCTCGCGCACGCATCCGTCCGACGGTAAGCTACACGATTTGTGGGCAAAGGCGCTGGCGCTGGAAGATGAAAAGGGCCAGCGGGCCGTGCTGGTTTCCAGCGATTTGCTCGGATTTCCGAAAGCGATGTCGGACCGGATTCGGCAGAAGCTGTCCCAAACCCTGGGCCTAACCAACGCTCAGGTTTTGCTGAACAGTTCGCACACGCACTCCGGCCCGGTTTTGGAGGATGCCCTGCACGACATTTACCCGCTCGGCGCGCCGGAGCAGGCCGTGATCAATGCCTACAGTCAGGCACTCGAAAAGCAGATCATTCAACTGGTGACGGATGCGTTCCGGAAGCTGGAACCCGCCGAATTGTACAGCCAGAACGGCGTGACCCGGTTTCAGGTCAACCGCCGAAACAACAAGGAAGGCGCGCTGCGCGAGCAAGCCGAACTGCGTGGACCCAATGATTACGCCGTTCCGGTCATCAAGGTGGTCGATGCCAACGGAAAGCTGAAAGCCATTGCGTTTGGGTATGCCTGCCACCCGACGGTGCTGGATCTGTACCAGCTCTCGGGCGATTACGCCGGTTTTGCCCAAATTGAGTTGGAAAACAGCCATCCCGGCACGACGGCCCTGTTTTTTCAGGGAGCCGCCGGGGATCAGAATCCCCTCCCCCGCCGGACGGTTCCGTTGGCCCGGCAGTATGGCCGGGAGCTGGCAGCCGCCGTCGACCGGGTGCTGGACGAACCGATGCAACGCCTTGATGCCCAACTCAATACTGCGTATTCTGAAATTCCGCTGAAGCTCAGCCCGGGACCTTCGGTGGCCGAGTTGACTAAAATCGCTCAGGAAAAAGACGGTTATTTGAAACGATGGGCCACGCGCGTATTGCGGGAGCAGCAAGCCGGAAAACCGTATCTGACCCAGTATGCCTACCCGGTTCAGGCTTGGCGACTGGGCAATCAGCCGCTGTTCAGCTTCGGCGGGGAACTGGTCATTGAATACGCGCTGGAGGTCAAAAAGCGGTTTGGGTTAAATGCTTTTGTCTTTGGGTATTGCAACGATGTCATGGGCTACATTCCGTCCGAAACGATTCTGAAAGAGGGTGGTTACGAGGGCGAATCATCCCAGATGGTATACGGTTTGCCCAGCCCCTGGGTCGCCGGACTGCAACAACAGATTTTGGCGGAGGTCGAAAAGCTGGCGGCCCAGGCGGGTCTCCCCAAACCAAAATCCTTAACCAAGTAACTCACCTACTCCTGTTCATGCCTTTACTTGCAACCCCGCATTACTCCGGCTTTGCGCTGGCCCATGACACTTACAACGCCATCACAGCCGCCAGCGACGGCCAGATCTATTACGTTCTTTGCTCCGAATCACCGACGGAAGGCGGTAAAATGTACCGCTACAACCCGGCCACCGGTCGGAGCGAATTGTTGGCCGATCTGACCGAAATTTGTGGCGAAACGGACGCCAACGCCATTCCACAGGGCAAAAGCCACGTGCGGTTTTACGAACACGCTGGTAAACTGTACTTCGCTACGCATATCGGTTTTTACGAAATGATCGACGGCATGGAGCGCCTGCCGGTCAATCCACCGCAGGGCCGGGCGTTGTATCCCGGTGGTCATTTTTTGTCCTATGACCTGACGACAGGGGCGTTTGAAGACCTGATGACGGCACCCGAAGGTGAGGGAATTCTGAGCATGACGCTGGATCGCGAGCGCGGCCAGTTGTACGGCATCACCTGGCCGGTGGGGTATTTTATTCGGTATAATCTCCAAACCGGGGAATTAACGAATCTCGGGCCGGTGTCGGCGCGGGGTGAAGCCGGACAGCCGGGGAACGACTACCGGGTCTTGTGCCGCAGCCTGCTGGTCGATCCGCGGGATGGAGCGGTTTATTTTTCTACCCCGGAAGGACTGATTTTCAAGTATTCGCCCGATAACGGAGCCATTCAACCGCTGGAAGGAGTGGATTTAAGGCTGGATTATTTCGGTCAGTACGACCCAACACACCCCGGCAGCATGGGCTACAACTGGCGCAAGATTTTCTGGTATGCTCCCGAACAGGTCGCCTTCGGCATCCACGGCAATTCGGGTTATTTGTTCAAATTCGATCCCAGAAAACCAGCCATTGAACTGGTCGAGCGACTGACGTCGGAACCTTCGCGCAAGAGCGGTATGTACGACCAGTTTAGCTACGGCTACCTCGGTTTTCAGCCCGGCCCCGACGGCGAAACCATTTATTACCTCACCGGCGGTCCTATTTACATGGACGGCAAACGGCTGAAAGGGGTTGAGCAGATTGCCAAAGGAGCCGCCAAAGGGCTGGAAAATCTGCACCTGATCACGTTCCATATTCCAAGTAAGACCTACAAAGACCACGGACCCACTTTCTACGCCGACAGCTCCCGACCTACATACGTCAATTCCATTGCTATTGGTACCGATGGGACGGTCTATACGCTCGCTCGCTTTGACCACGGGGGTCGCGAAATTCAGGATTTGGTCCGAATACCGGCGGTTTTCTGAAGCACCTAATCGGGAGCTTAGCGGGAAATCGTCAGGGCTCGCGTAAACTTCCGTCCATCGCTGAGCCGGATGCTGTAAAAATACGTTCCGATTGGCAGGTCTTTGTTACCATCGCGACCGTTCCAGTCATTCTGGTAATCTTTTGATTCGTAAATCACGGTCCCGTTCCGGTCGAAGATGGTCACTTCAGCCCGCAGACCGCCCAGATTGCGAAGCACGAACTGATCGTTTTTCCCGTCGCCATTGGGCGAAAAACCTTCGGGAATGACCAGTTCGCCCGCTGTTTCCGGATTCGTTCCCGAACATAAATCCGCAACGGAAGGGATCGTCAGACTTTCAAACACCCCGCTGGCTTTCACGACGTAGGTGTCGTAGTCAAAATCGGAGTTGGTTTTCTTCAGCACCACTTCGCTCAGACCGGTGACCGGGAACGATTTGTCGTCGTTCCACTGGATTACGGTTCCGGCTTTTTCCTGCGGATTGACCAAATCGAATTCCAACGTCGCAACCGGTAGCCAGGTTTCGGTAACGAGCGTAGCGTTGTGTTCCGCCCCACTATAGAATACATTCAGCGAAACAATGCCGTTGCCGCTCCGTTCCACCGATCCGTTTAGGGTTAAAGGCGCATAGTTATTACTTGCTTTTTCGCCCAGACTCGTAAAATTCTGTTGCTCAACGATGGTTGGTGCTTTCAGCAGTTGGGCGTTGTACGAAAACCGTAAATTGGCATTTCCCATCAGAAACGAACGGGTGGCATCGTGGGCTTTCACCTCAACAGCTACCCGCAGCTTTCGGTTGGCACAATCGGCTTTTTGCAACTGCAACCGTACGTCGAACTGGCCATTTTGCGCTTTCGTAAGTAAAGACGTGCATAAAGCCCAGAGAAAGAAAACCCGTTTCATAGTCATTGCTTTTTCATTCAATCCCGTCAATCGGTTTGGCATAATCTGGGGTCCGGCGGATTTGGCCACCGGACCCTTTGTGGGTATTAATGGGGTACTTTTGAGTATCGGCCGTTGTTTTTCTTCCAGAGGACGCTGTCGGCGAAATTCACATCCGCGTCCATGTTAAAGTCGCCTTTTCGGTATTGATCGAAAATCCCGCTCTCATCCTTCCATAAATTGGAATCGTAGAAGTTGATGTCGAAGTTGTCACTGAAGGTGTCTTTCTTGCCATCACCTCCGTACATCATCCATTTGCCGTCGACGGCTATTTCACCAAAAGACGGGGGGTCGGCAATCTTATACGAATCCTGTAGCGTGAAGTCAAACACCAACTGACTATTCACAATCGACACCTTCGTCGGCGACATCACTCCCATGTGATTGCGGTGTTCGATAACGACATGGTACGACCCATCCGGGATGCTGAAGCACGGATTGACGAACGTGATGCGACCATCATCGTGCAACAGACCCGCTACCCGGAACACCGGCGTCGTCGATAACTCGTCGGTGCGCAACGAGACCAGTACCCAATCGACCACATCCGGCGCGTAGGTCGTCACGTTCTCCGTACCGGTGTAATTCCACGGCGCGGTATTGTAGGGTTGACCCGGCGGAGTTGCCACCGCAAACTGACCGATCGGCGTCTGACCCGGCAGCAAGCCCCGCTGGTTCAGAACAGTGTTCATCCTCTGCGTCGTTGTGTTGTAAGGCCCTTCCAGCAACACCTTCAGTTCCATCGTCACACACGCCGGACAGGTGTCGGGATTCACAAACAACGGCACCTCCGTATCAGCCGAGGAAAGTCCATCGCTATCCGTAACCCGCACGACGGCTTTGTCATTCCCTGTAAAGCCCGGAGCCGGAATGTACGTAATCAATACCCGGTGAGTTAGCTGATCCACCGACGCCAACACCGTTCCGTTCAAGGGTTGCGACACGACGGTCACGCTGTGGGTATTGTCGACGTTGACATCGAGAATCGGCATGTAGGCCGAGGTCGTCGAAGAGCAGTTCGTCACGACCGGCACCACCGACAGAACCGGCGGATTCGGCACATCAACCACGGTAATCGGCACTTCGATGACCGTACACCGGTTCGTCTGATCGCAAATTGTGATGCAAACTTTGTCGGTGCCCACGTAATTAGTGCTCGGCGTATATTTGACGCACAGCAAGTGGGTCTGATTATTGACCGTCACTTCGACGGTACCGTGCTGGGGTCCCCCGCAAACCGTTGCCGTATGCGTGTCGGTCGGTGTATCCACAATGGGGACACAAATTTCCTTGGGCTGATTGATCGTGGTAATAATCGGCTGGGGCACCACCACCGGCGGTTTTCCGGTACACCCACAAACGCAACGGATGACCTGAATTGGTACATAAACCTGATCCGTATTTCCGCATTTATCCGTCACGGTTACACAGACCTGGTCGATGCCGATGAAGCCGGGAGCCGCCTGGTATGTAATGGACAACTGCCGAGTCTGGTTATCAACACCTACCGTTACCGTGGCATTGCTCATGCCCACTCCACAGGCCGTAGCCGTGAACGAATCGCCAGGATCGGCGTCCAGAATCTGCATCGAAACCGTTTTGGTACTGTCTTTACAGATCAGCATCGGTTGAGCAACAATCAGCGGAGCATTCGAGCAGACCGAACAGGCGGTACTGCTGGCGACCGAAGCGGATACCGGAACGGCATTCCGACAACCGCCCGCCGAAACCACCGTCAGGCTGTAGGCGCCCGAAGTCAGACCCGTTACGACCAGTTGACCACTACCTGTAGCTACGAACGGAGCGCATTGAGCGGCAGCCCCGCTGCGGCTGTAGCAAACCGTAAAGCTTTGGTTCGCCGTGAGTCCACCGAGGGTAAGGCTACCATTGGTACCGGAACAGGTCGTCGGGGCCGTCGTAGCCACCAGAGTCGGAGCCGGAATAGCCACCACCGTGATGGAAACCGTAGCGGGTATCGACGTACAACCGTTTACATTTTGCGTTACCGTGTACGTCAGCACGCCCGTCGCGGTCGGAGTTGTTGTCAACGTTCCACCCGCAACTCCTGACAAATCAGGCCCGGACCACGTAAAGGTTCCTTGCGCGGAGCTGGAAGCTGTCAGGGTAACCGACTGACCCAAGCAAACGGTTGCACTCGGCAGAACGTTCACCGTGGGCTGCACCGGCGTTTGACCCGTCAACGTGGCCGAAACTGGCTGGCTGCTGCAGCCCCCGTTGGAAACGGTTACGCTGTAGACCCCGGACGTCAACCCGTTCAGGGCGATGTTTCCAGTTGCGTTCGACGGCAGTTGCTGGCAAACGGGAGAACCGGCGTTGTTGACCCGGTAACAAACCGTGTAATTTTGGTTGGACAGCAGGCCACCGAGGGTAATTACCCCATTTGGATTGGCGCAATTGGTCGGATCGGTTTTACTGATCACAACCGCACTCGGTACCGGATTTACGGTAATGGATGTCACGGTGAAAGATGATCCGCAACCGGCAATGGTCTGCGTTACGGTATAACTCAACGTACCAGTAGACTGCGGATTGGCCGTTACCACGCTACCCGTCGTCCCGAGCAGCCCCAACCCTTTCCAGGTGAAGGTTGCCCCCGGCGCTCCGCTTGCCGTCAGGCTAATCGGTTGCCCCAGACAAATGGTCGTGCTCGGTGCCACCGTAATCGTCGGCGCGGGCAAAGCCGGATTCGTCAGGGTAATCGCTTTGGGTACACTCAGGCAACCCAGCTCGTTGACGGTAATGTTGGTATACGAACCCGCCGACAGACCACTAATAACCAGCAGGCCGTTCACATTCGCCAGCCGCTCAGCGCAGACCGGCAGTCCGCCGTCTTTTGTGTAACAAACCGTATAGCTTTGGCCCGGCGTCAACCCACTGAGGGTCATGCTGCCATCGGTGCCGTTGCAAACCGTCGGGTTGGTCGCTGTCAAGGAGAACGTCGGGGTCGGTTTGACCACAACCGTCACAACAGCCGGGGGTGAAACGCACCCATTGGCCGATTGAATCGCCGAGTACGTTACGATACCGGTTACATTCGGGATGGCCGTTACGGGGCTTCCGGTATTGGAGAGCAATCCGGGACCAAACCACTGAATATTCGTTCCGGAAGCCGTGAGCGTTATGCTTTCGCCCATACAAACCGCCGTAACACTGCACGTTGCGGTTGGCGCCGGCAATCCTCCGGAGAGAACGGCGGACAGGGCGTTACTCGTACAGCTATTTTGACTTACTGTAATGTTCGTATAGACGCCTACACCCAGGCCCGACAGCACAATCCGTCCGTTCTGGTTCGCTGTCAAGGTCTGGCAGAGCGGTGCAGTTTGATCCTTTGTGTAACACACCGTATAGCTCTGACCGGCCGTCAACCCAAGCAGTGTTACACTACCGTTGTTAGCGGTGCAAGTGGTCGGATTGGTCGAAATCGACGAAATGGTCGGGCAGGGCGTCGAAGGATCCGGAATGACCGTGATGGTAACAGGCACCTGCGTACAAAGACCCGCCTGATCACACACCTCGAGGCAGCCACCCAACGGTTGACCACTGTAACCCGGTGGTGGCGTGTACGTTACACAGACCATATGCGTCTGGTTGTTAACCGCTCCCACAGTCAAGGTACCGGCCGTCGGCTGACCGCAGATCCTGGTGGTGTGAAAGTCCCCAACATTCGGGTCATTGATCTGCACACACACGGTTTGCGGCACATCCACGGGCGTAACGATGACCGGCGGCACCACGATCGGCGGCTGCGGAACGGTTGGGGGCTGAGGAATCGGAATAACCACAATGGGAATGATTACGTCCGTACACAAACCCGTCTGATCACAAATGTGCAGGCATAATTGGTCAGGTCCGCTATACCCCGCGTTCGGTGTATACGTCACACAAACCTGATGCGTCTGGTTGTTGATTGACACATTGACCGTGCCATGAGCCGGTTGCCCACATACGGTATAGCTGTGTACATCGCCCACGTTGGGGTCCAGAATCGGATAACATTCGGTTTTGGGAATACCCGTGATGGTTACAATGGGCGTAACGGGGACTACCGGCGGTTTGGGGTCGACCGTGGGGGGCAGCGTGGGCACAATCGTGATGGGGACATACGTCGTGTCACACAGGCCACCCTGGTCACAGGTGATCAAACAAACCTGATCCATCCCCGTGTAAGCCGGGTCCGGCGTGTACGTAAAGCATACCTGGTGCGTCTGGTTGTCGACCACGGGCGTCGTGACCGTGCCATGGGCCGGTTGAGCGCACAATTGCGTGGTGTGTGTATCGCCCGGGTTTGGATCGGTGATCGGCAGACAGACCGTTATAGGTTTCCCCGGTTCCGTAATGACCGGTTTCCCCGGCACCAACGGTGGTTCGTTCGTTGAAGCGCAAACGACCATGACATAGGGAGCAGAGGCTATCCACATACACGGAGAATCCACTAAAAGATCCCAGGCCGTGTTAATATTTTTACCGATAATCGAATTAAGCGGTCTCGTGGTTGCGTAGACCAAATACGTCCCCGGAGCAACCCCGGTGAAACTTGGAGTATTGCTCACGTAGAGGATTGTACCCGCAACATCCGTGACCAGGTAAGCCAGCGATTCATAGCAGTTGACTACAATTGGCGTAATCGTCAATGTATACGTTTCGAGCCAGTTTCTGGAATTTTCCGGAACGGCGGGAACGGTAATCGTACCATTTTGACTATGACAAACGGTGCAATTGACTGGTGATGAAACGACCATCACTTGGGGTACACATGCTCCGTTAGCTGCTGTAATGCTTACCGGTGTTCCCGCCGGAATACCCGTGATCATCTGCGTAGCTGCATTGACGAAACCTGCGTTTGCCGTTACGCTTACTCCCACCGAAACCGTGTATTGCACGCTATAGGTGGTACCGCCACAACTTGTACCTCCTACGCTAATCAGGGGATCTTCGCAGGGAGTTGTACAGGTCGGACTGACGATCTCTATAGCCTGTATACTGCAACCCAAGGCAGCAACCACCGTTACGTTGGTGCCTACCGGTGCAGTCACTATACCATTGGCATAACTGCCCACTCCGTTGACCAAACTCAGGCTGGCACCCGGATTGGCCATCACACTGGCTACATACGTGCTACCGTTCTGACATATACCCTGACCTACTGATAGCCCCGCTACAGCCGTGCAACCCACCGGACAAGCTGGCGATTTCACCGCCATCGAAGTCGTTTTACCACAAACCAGATTTCTGGCGGTAATTA
Source organism: Larkinella sp. VNQ87 (assembly GCF_049445795.1). Lineage (NCBI taxonomy): Bacteria > Pseudomonadati > Bacteroidota > Cytophagia > Cytophagales > Spirosomataceae > Larkinella > Larkinella sp. VNQ87. Next base: position 18,377 of record NZ_JBMSDT010000015.1, on the reverse strand, counting down.
TAACATCCTGGCCTAACGGAATACCCGTAATCGTGCGGGTTACCTCATTAACCTGACCCACATTCGAAGACACGGTTATGACACCTTCCGTAACCATATACCCGACAGAATACGTGTTGGCAGCGGTGTTACAAACCGGGTTACTTAGGGTCAACGCCGGAGCCTGACATACCGGTGGACAATCCGTTGGTGTCAGTACGTCAATCACTTGTGTACACTGGCCATTCGTCACTGTAATGCTTACCGGTAAGCCAGCCTGAATTCCCGCAATCGTTTGCGTACCAGGATTGACCGTACCCCGACTGGAAGTGACCGTCGCGCCAGTTGGAGCAGTGTATCTCACACTGTAGGTGGTACCTTCGCAACTGGTGCCCCCAATACTGATGAGCGGATTTGCACACGGATTGTCACAGGTCACATTGCCGTTGATGACCACCCGTTCGGTGCTACAGCCCAGGCTGGCCACCACCGTCACATTCGTACCCACCGGGGCTGTCACCACACCGTTGGCGTAGCTGCCCACCCCGTTAACCAGACTGAGGCTGGCTCCCGCACTGGCTGTCACACTGGCTACATACGTGCCACTGCCCGTGTTAAGGCAGATCGCCTGACCTACTGACAAGCCCGCATCGGCCGTACAACTCACTGAACAGCTTGGTGATAAAACCGTTGTGGTCGTTTGGTTACCGCAACTACTGGTTGCCGCGATTGTCACCGTTTGGCCCTGGGCAATTCCCGTGATCAATTGGGAAACCGCATTCACATTACCCGTACTGGCTGTCACACTGGCTCCGGCACTCACCAGATAGCTCACTGAATAACTATTGGTTGCCGTCGAACACACTACGTCCGTCACCGTCAATATCGGTTTCTGACACGTTGTAATTGGACAATTGGTTGGCGGCAGAATCGGGATGATCTGCATACAACTGCCGTTGGTCACCGTCAGGCTTACACTCACACCCACCGGAACACCGCTCAACGTCTGCGTAGCCACGTTCAACTGACCAACCCCCGACGGCGAACTGACCGTCACGCCGGCCCCCGCAACATAGTGCACGCTGTAGGTGCTGCCTTCACACACCGGACCCGACACACTCACCAGCGGAGTCTCACAGACAGTACCTGTGCAGGAAGCCGGACTTACCAGCACCAGCCGCTGCACACTGCAACCCAGGCTGGCCACCACTGTCACATTCGTACCCACCGGGGCTGTCACCACACCGTTGGCGTAGCTGCCCACCCCGTTAACCAGACTGAGGCTGGCCCCCGCACTAGCCGTCACACTGGCCACATACGTGCCACTACCCGAGCAGATCGCCTGCCCGGCCGACAGACCCGCGTTGACCGTACAGCCCAGCCCACAACTTGGGGCCGGAACGCCCATCTGGCTCTGTGTCCCGCAACTGCTGGTGGCGGTTACCGTCACGGCCTGACCTTGTGTGACGGTGATCATTTGCAGGCTGGCATTGAGCGTGCCGCCATTGACCGTCACACTGGCCCCCGCGCTGACCTGATAACTGATCGTGTAGGTGCCCGTTGCTGTGTTACAGACCGGCGCTGACAGCGTCAGCAGCGGAGCCTGGCAAGTTGTACAATTGGTTGGTAAGCTCAGTGTTGCCGTGCCTTTAGCCACGCAACCCAGCGCGTCGGTCACTGTTACCGTGTAACTGCCCGGTCCCACACTCACTAACGACGACGAGGTCAATCCATTACTCCACAGATAAGTATAGGTTGGGGTGCCCCCACTGACCGTGCTCAGCGTGATCGAACCCGTCGAACTGCCGCAGGCAATCGAACTGCTGGTCAACTCAGCCACCAACGGGGCCGGTTGACCAATGACCACCTGATCGGTTGCGCGACAGCCGTTGCCATCGGTTACTGTCACACTATAGACACCCGCCACCAGATTATTGATGTTGGCCGTGACAGCTCCCGTGCTCCAGCGGTAAGTTGGCACACTCACACTTGTAGTAACGTTTACCGTAGCGGTGCCCGTGGCGGTACCGTAACAGCTCACATTTGTCTTGTTGATCGTAAACAGCGGACCACCCACCTCATCAATGCTCACCGTAGACGTTACTGAACACCCGTTGGTATCGCTCACCGTCACACTGTAAACGCCCGAAATCAGGTTGCTGATGCTGGCACTCGTGTTGCCCGTACTCCAGCGGTAGAGGTAGTTGCCACTGCCACCACTGGCTACTACGGTTGCCGTGCCCATGGCCTGCCCACAGGTTGAAGCCGTGCCGCTGGCAGTCGCCGTCAGACTTCCTGCACTGTCAGGAATCGTCACCAATAACACATCCTTACAGCCAGCCTGGTCGGTGACCGTCACACTATAAGTACCGGCTACGACGCCACTGAGGATGTTAGTAGCCTGCCCATTGTTCCATTGATATTGATAACTGCTACCACCATTGGCCGTCACACTGGCCGTTCCGGTAGCCTGCCCACAGAGGGCTGGCGTTGTCGAAAGCAGCGTCACTTGCGGACCGCCGGCATTACCTACGGCCACCAGCGTGGTCGAGAAGCAACTGCTGTTGGTGGCATCGGTGACCGTTATGCTGTAGACACCCGTGGCGACGGCCGTGATTGTGGGCGTCGTGGCCCCCGTACTCCAGCGGTAGAGGTAGCTGCCGCTACCTCCACTGGCGCTCACGGTGGCCTGTCCATCCGACAGGTTGCAGTGGGCGGCCGTTGCAATCACATTGATGCCGATTGAACAAACGGGCGCACACGTCGATATGGTAATGCCGGTGGTCGTCACCTGGGAGGTTGAGCACCCCGTCGCCGAGGTTACCACCACCGTGTAACTGCCACTATGGGCCAGCGTCGCCTGCCCCACCGTCACCGCTGGACCGCTGCCGACCAAGCCCGTCGGCCCAAACCAGGTATAGGTGTAGCTGCCTACCGGACTTACCGTCGCATTCAGCACAAAGCTGCCCCCCACGCACGCTGTTGAACTGTTAATGGTCGCTACTACACTCGGACCCGCAGCCACGCTCAAACTCACACTTCGGCTAATCGAACATCCGTTGCCGCCACTGACGGTGATGGTGTACACCCCGGCTGGCAACCCACTCACCGGCTGGCCTTCCACCAGCGAGCCCGAGACTGGTCCGCTGTACACCAGCTGATAACTGCCCACGCCCCCGCTTACATTCGTCACCACCAGGCTACCCCCCTGACCACACACCCCGTCCACCGGCTGCACGTTGTAGCTGATGGCCACCGGACTTACCACCACTAGCACCGTACTCGACACGCAGCCCCCCGGCTCCGTGCGCGTGACCACATACTCACCTGCCCCCACACTGTAACTGCGGGTCACATCGCCCGCCGTCACCCCGATCAGCGCCCCGTTGAGCACCGACAAGCTGTACTGCGTGCCCGGCGACTGACCGCCTACGAAACTGATTACCCCCGCCTGACCCGCACACACCGGCTGCTGCGTCACACTCCAGCCCGCCACCAATGGCGCGGGCACCGGATTGATCACCACCACCCTGCTGTCGGAGACGCACAGGGGGTTGCCGCTGGCAATCTGAATGCTGTGCGTGCCCGCAGCCAGGATCAGCGTCTGGCTGGTGCCCGCCACCGAACTCGTCACCCCATCCACCGTCAGTTGGTAGGGGCCACCTACCGCATTCCAACTGACGACCACCGTACCCGAACTGCCGCAGGTCACCGGTTGGGTGATCTGGGTGCTCAGACTCAGGCTGGTGGGCAGAACCGGCACACTGACAAACTCGGTACCCTGGCAGGTGCTGCCCTGGCTGGTGATGGTGAAGGTGTAGTTACCCGCCGTCAGGCCCTGAATCGTTACCGGGCTCACCGAAGCCGTCGTTGCGCCACTGCTGGCCCCACTCCAGTTGACGCTGTAAGGAGCACTGCCACCGGTGATGCTCAACTGCACACTGCCGTTGCTAGCTCCGCAGTTGGCTCCGCTCACGGTGAGAACATCCACATCGGGGCCGGGTGTTTCACTGATGGAGACGGTGGTCGTGAAGCTCTGCACACAGGCCCCGTTGTTGGTCGTCTCGGTGATGGTCAGCGCGTAGACGCCTGCCACCAAGCCACTGGCCGTGGCCGAGGTGCTCACCAGGGCGTTGGTGGCCAGGTTGCGCCACTGGTAGGTGAGCGTGGCACCCACCGGCGAACCCGGCAGCAGGGTGGCCGTAGCCGAGCCATTGCTGCCCCCACAGGAAGCCGGATCCAATGCCGTGATCGAGATCGAGGCCCTTCGGGGTGAGCAGATTGGCAGACAATTGGTTGGCGGCAGAATCGAAATGATTTGTGTGCAGCTGCCGTTGGTCGCCGTCAGACTCACACTCACCCCCACCGGTACACCGCTCAAGGTCTGGGTGGCCAGATTCAACTGGCCAACCCCCGATGGCGAGCTGACCGTCACGCCCGTGCCCGCTACATAGTGGACACTGTAGGTGCTACCTTCACACACCGGACCTGACACACTCACCAGCGGAGTCTCACAGGCGGTGCCAGTGCAGGACACCGGACTAATCAACACCAGCCGCTGTACACTGCAACCCAGGCTTGCTACCACTGTCACGTTGCTGCCCACCGGAGCCGTCACCACTCCATTGGCATAGCTGCCCACGCCCCCAACCACACTCAGGCTGGCTCCGGGGCTGGCTGTCACACTGGCCATATACGTGGTCCCAGTGCTCGAACAGAGAGCCTGGCCCACCGACAGGCCTGCACTGGCCGTACAGCCCGCTGGCGGACACACCGGAGCCGGTACCCCAAGGACACTCTGAGTGCCACAACTGCTGGTGGCCACCACCGTCACGGACTGCCCCTGGCTGACGGTGATCGTCTGCAAAGTGGCATTATGACTGCCCCCCGTGGCCGTCACACTGGCCCCCGCGCTCACTTGATAACTAATCGTGTAGGTCCCGCTGGCCGTGTTACAGACCGGGGCCGTCAAGGTCAGGGCTGGCTTCTGACATAGCGGACAGTTCGGCTGGCTCAACATCGCCGTGCCTGTAGCTACACATCCCTGTGCATCCGTTATCGTCACCGTGTAGCTGCCCGGACCTACATTGCTCAACATCGGTCCTGTTGCTCCCGTATTCCATTGGTAATTGTAGGTTGGTGTTCCTCCACTGATGTTACTGACTGTGATCGTACCCACCGTACTGCCACAACCTATCGAACTCGAGGTCAACTCGGCCACAATTGCCGACGGCTGACCGATCACCGCCTGATCCGTCGAAGCACAACCGTTGCCATCGGTAACCGTCACACTGTAAACACCTGCCACCAGATTGTTTACACTCGCCGTCAAGGCCCCCGTGCTCCAACGATACGTCGGTATCCCCGACGACTGAACCACATTCACTGTGGCCAGGCCCGTCGCTGTTCCGTAACAGTTCACATCCGTCTTGTTGATCGTAAATGTAGGACCACCCACCGCATCGATACTCACACTGCCCACTATCCAGCATCCATTGCCATCGGTCACTGTCACACTGTAAATCCCTGCCACCAGAGTGTTTACAGTGGTCGTAGTCGCTCCATTGCTCCACAAATATCGGTAGCCACTGCTGCCACTGGCCACCACACTGGCACTACCCGTGGCCTGACCACACAAGGCGGTTGTCCCACTCACCGTCGCCGTCAGACTACCGACACTGCTGGGAATCGTTACCAGTGCCACATCGCTGCAGCCCGCCTGGTCCGTCGCCGTTACACTGTAGATTCCACTGATCAGACCACTCACCGTCGGCCCGTTGACCCCCGTGTTCCAGCGATAGCTGTAAATCCCGACTCCCCCCGTGGCCGTCACACTGGCTGTACCCGTGGCACCCGTGCATACCGCCGGACTCGTCGAGCTAACGGTCAACTGCGGACCACCTGCGTTACCCACGGCAACCAGCGTCGTCGAGAAACAACTGCTGTTGGCCGCATCGCTCACGGTCACACTATACACATCGCTGACCAGGCCACTCACCGTCGGGGTGGTCGCGCCGGTGCTCCAGCGGTAGTTATAGCTGCCGCTACCTCCACTGGCCGTCACCGTCGCCCCGCCATCCGACTGATTGCAGTGTGCGCTCGTCGCGATTATATTTAATCCTATACTACAGGTTGGCAAACAAGGGGTCACACTAATTGGCGAAGTGGTCTCCTGAGTAATTGAGCAACCATCTGCCGTAGTAACAATAACAGTATAACTGCCACTTTGGGCCAATGTCGTCGGCCCTACTGTCACCGTAGCTCCGGTGCCTACAAACCCGCCCGGTCCATTCCAACTATAGGTATAACTTCCGACTGGTGTCACATTGGCGGCCAGCACAAAGCTGCCTCCTACACATACCGTCTGACTACTGATGGTAGCCACCACACTGGGAGCCGATCCTACGGTCAGGCTATCAGTTCGGCTGATCGAACAGCCCTGGCTATCTTGCACCGTCACCGTGTAAACGCCCGCTGGTAACCCACTCACCACCTGACCTTCCAAAGCCGTGCCTGATACCGGACCACTGTACACAATCAGGTAAATTCCGGTTCCTCCGCGAATATTGTTCACTGATAGACTCCCCCCCTGTCCACAACTTCCATCCACCATCTGCACATTGTAGCTAATGGCCACCGGCGAGATTACCGCCAGCGTGTCACTCGACACACAGCCCGTCGGCTCCGTCCGACTCACTACATACGTGCCCGAACCCACCGGGTAACTCCGGCCTACATCGCCACCCGTCACCCCAATCAAGCTCCCCCCCAACTGACTCAAACTGTACTGCGTGGCCGAGGACTGACCGCCCCCGAAACTGATCACACCCACATCCCCCGAACACACCGGCTGTTGAGACACACTCCAGCCCACCACCAACGGCGCCGGTACCGGATTGATCAGCACCACCCGGCTGTCAGAGACACACAAGGGATTCCCACTGGCAATCTGAAGGCTGTGAGTACCTGCGGCCAGAATCAAGCTCTGACTTGTCCCATTCACGGCCATCGGCACCCCATCCACCGTCAGCGTGTAAGGACCGCCCACCGCATTCCAGCTTACTACCACTGTCCCTGAACTGCCACAGGTAATCGGTTGTGTCACCTGAGCCGTCAGACTCAGACTCGTGGGCAGAACCGGGATACTGACTACCTCTGTACCCTGACAGGTACTGCCACTACTGGTTATGCGGAAACTGTAGCTACCCGCCACCAGGCCATTGATCACCACCGGCGAGACCGAAGCTGTGGTGCTACCACTGGCGGCCCCGCTCCAACTGATGCTGTAGGGCGTTGTGCCCCCTGTCACACTCAGGCTCACACTGCCATTGGCTGAGCCGCAATTGGCTCCCGCTAAGCTAAGCACATCCACATCCGGACCGGGGGCTTCGCTGATGGCCACCGTACTGGTGAAGCTTTGCACACAGCTCAGATTGATGGTTTCGGTGATGGTTACCGAGTAGACGCCTGCCACCAGCCCGGTTGCGGATGCGCTGGTACTGACCAGTGCATTGGTCACCAAGTTTCTCCACTGGTAGCTGAGGCTGGCTCCCGCCGGAGAAGCAGGTAACAAACTCACCGTCGCCGATCCATTGCTGCCCCCGCAGGAAGCCGGATCCTGCGCCGTTACCGAAATACTCGCCACCCGAGGAGGACAGCAATCTTTAACTGTTACTGAAACCGGTGTTGTCGTCGTGGCGCTACAGCCATTCTTATCGGTTATGGTAAATGTATAACTGCCGCTATTGCTGACCTGTGCAGATGAGATGGTTGGATTTTGAGCGGTGGAAGAAAAGCCATCCGGACCAACCCAATTATACTGATAAGGTGGCACGGAGCCGGTTGTTATATCGCCAAGCAAATATAAGGTACTGCCAATACAGACTGTCGTTGAAACAAAACTGGCTTTAATTACAGGTCCGGGATTTACCGCTACGACTCCAGTGGCTGTACCTGTACAGGCATTCCCGCCGGTTACAACCACTGTGTAACTCCCGGCATCGGAAGCATCCACATTCGATAAGACAACGATTTGCCCTGTAGCCGTGAAACCATTTGGGCCTGTCCAGAAATAATTACCTGCTCCTCCCGTAGCAGTTAAGGTTATATCCCCCCCCGCACACGCCTGTTGGGGTTGTACCTGCACATTGGGAGACGCCCCAACGGTTGTACTTACCACCTGGGTAGCCGTGCAGCTATTGGCATCGCTGACAATCACTGTGTAATTACCACCCATGCTGACCTGGGCATTAGAACGAGTCAGCGGATTTCCGGGCAGTGTGAGTCCGTCAGGGGTTCGCCAGCTAACGTTATACTGTAAAGTTCCACCGGTAATCGTTGCCGACAGACTCAGCGGCTGCCCTACGCAGGTCGGCGGAGCCGTTACACTGGCAATGCTAGGAGTAGGATTGACAATGACAGTAACACTCGCCGGTAAGGACGCACAACCTGCCACAGTCTGGGTTACGGTATAAATAAAATTGCCTGAGGTACCCGGAGATGCAATGACTGGGCTTCCGGTCAAGGGGGTCAAGTTTGTTCCGACCCACTGCAGGTTTGTACCCATAGCCGTCAGTGTCACTGACCCACCCAAACAGATGGTTGTGGAGGGGCCTGGTGTTATAACCGGCGGAGCAGGCTGCGTCGGATCCGTCAGGGTAACCGATTGGGGAGCCGATGCGCAGCCATTTATCGCCACCGTCACGGAGTAGACACCGGCCGTCAAATTATTCAGCACGATCTGCCCCCCCGAAGCAAGTTGTGAACTCGACTGCGAACCCGTTCCGTTTTGCGAGTAACTGACCGTATAGATTTGTCCGCTAACTAATCCGTTGATCGCAATACTCCCATTTATTCCTGAACACGATGTAGGATTTGATGGAACAAGTGAAAATGTCGGTAATGGAGTTACGGTCACTGCCACCGGTGTGGTCGCCGTGGCGCTGCAACCATTCGCATCCGTCATAACCACGGTATAACTTCCGCTATTTGCCGTTGTTGCGTTGGGAACACTAACCGTATTAACGGTCGTTGTCGTGGCAAAGTTAGGACCCGTCCAGACATACGTGTACGGTGGCACGGTTCCGGTGGTCACATTGGTTGTCAATTGAATGCTGTTTCCGGCACAGACGGTTGAAGAGAAAGTCGTTAAATTAATTACCGGTGCGGGATTCACCATCACCGTCACCGTAGCAATCCGGCTACAATTGGGTGATCCTGTATCCGTCACCACTACGGTATACGTTGTTGCGGTGGTCGGCGAGACGGTCACACTTTGGCTCGTACCCGGTACGACATTGGGACTCCACTGGTACGTGAGGGTACCGATCGCTCCTTGTGTTGTCACGGAGAGCGTTGCATTACCTCCGGCGCACAGGACACTCTGGCTGGATGTAGCCGTTGCTGTCAACGAACAGCAGTTAACCACACTCACGGAAACCGGGGTCATTCCGGTAGCGGTACAACCGTTTGCATCAGTTACCGTGACCGTATAGTTTCCGGTCTGTGCCAGTATAGCATTGGAAACCGTAACCGGATTGGCCGTGGTGGTTGTCGAATAATTCGGCCCGTTCCACGTAAAGAGATAGCCAGGAGTTCCCCCTGAAGGGGTAGCGGTCAAATCAAAACTGCCTCCAATACAGGCCGTAACGGTGGTAGAGGTGGCGGTAACGGTTGGTGTTGGATGAACCGTAACGGTTGTACTGGCTGGTGCCGAAGTACAGCCGTTCACCGTCTGGGTTACCGTGTACACAAAGCTCCCAGCCGTGTTGGGTGTCGCGGTAACCGGATTGCCTGTTGGCTGCGATAAATTCGAACCCACCCAGTTAAAACTGGCATTGGCCGATCCGGTCGCCGATAATGTCAAGCTGGTTCCCAGACAAATGGTTGCGGAAGGGTTGACGGTAATTGTTGGAACAGTCGGCGGATTAGGGTCTGTTAGGGTAACGGATACAGGCATGCTTGCACACACACCAGTGAAAGCCGTAAAAGAATAGATTCCAGCCGATAAGCCGGTAACCACTACCTGACCCGTCCCATTGGCCGTCAGTGTCTGCGTAACTGGAGCACCGCCATTGCGCGTATAGGTAATGGAATAACTTTGACCCGCCATCAAACCCGTTAAGGTTGCCATTCCGTCGGACCCCGAACAGGATGTCGGGTTGGTTGGCGTTATGCCCGTTAGATCAGCCCCATTCAGGACAGTAACCGACGTCACATTCGAGGCCGTACAAGATTGGCCGTTACTGACGATAACGGTATAGGAGTAGACACCGGCTGCCGATAACGTAGCGGTAACCGGATTACCCATGGTGGCCGTTAAGCCAGGCCCGGTCCAGTCGTAGCTGGCAAAACCGGAAGTGGCCGTCAACGAGACAGTGGTAGTTCCGTTCGAAAGACAGACCGTCGGATTGTTTGTAATTGACACCTGGCCCGAACTAAGCCACGAGACGATGACGCACGCCTGGTCGCTTGCGGTGTTACAACTATCCCGCAGGGTGTTACAAATGGTTACAGAACCGGGTTGGGTTACCCCTCCCACGACGGGAAAAGTAACCGTATAAGCCCCCGTGGTCGCATTGATCGATACGTTGGCGGAGAGTGAAGAAGGCGTTACTGTAAACCCCGACCATTGTTGGGCATTTGCCGGTACGACAAATGTACCGGCTGGTAAATTGGCCGGATTCCAATTCCGAAAAACCTGCGTGAAATAATTATTAGAATAGGATGTAGAAGTAGCACATAAAGTTTGGGTATCATCTTGAATATCGGGTAATACAATTTGTACAGAATCAAGCGGAGCATTTTTGCAATACCGTTCCAGGTTAGGAATTTGAGGAGCTCTTGGAATCTGAATTGTCAGGTTATTGTTGACATTGGCACCGAACCTTGAAAGAATGGCATTTCGGATCGGCTCACCATTGACGAGAATCCGGAGTACTGCCGCACAGCCGTTACCCGGAAAAGAGAAGAGCGGTACCGGAACACCCGATGTAACTGGCGCCATCGTACTCAATGGCCCTGAACCATCCGGGTCCACGTCAACGGCTGACAGAGCCATCCCCACTTGGTGAACGGCCAGGCCATTCAATTCAGGTATCGTTGCCACCCCAAGCGATGTAATATATTCATTATCAACAACTTCATCGGGAGACCAAACACCATTTATATTGGTAATCTGAAAACTGGCATCACGCCCGTTAGCACCGGGTGTAGTAAACCCGTTGGGAGCAACGATGGTAAACTGACCCGTTACCAGGCGATGAAGAGAATTATCGGTTGGAATGTACCAGGTCGTATACCGATTGGTGGCCGGATCGTACGTCAACTGAAAGTCGACCACTGGCGTCCTGGCTCTCGGATCACAACCCGGCACATTCTGCGCCTGGCTTACACTTCCCCAAGCTCCCGCCAAATAAAGCGGGAGCAACAGTATCCAGGATCTAAGCCAAAAATTCAGTACAGCTTTCATCTTAATCATGTCTTTTAGACTGCTACCTAATTTCATTACTCTCTTTCTCATAATGTCCATCCTATCTCCCTACCGACTCAAGGCAGTTGTTGCTGAATAACAAATGATTGCACATTCAATATATTACTTGGGTGCTGAATCATGATGTTATAAATGATATGTGAATCATTACCTTGTCCCTGGAAGATTGTTTGGCCATTCATGTTGACATCTCCACTGAAATAACCATTCAGAATGTACGACTGGAGGTTAGCTATATTTCCAGGAGCGGTGATAATCTGATTGAACACTTCCTGTGGATCATTGTCCTGCCCCTGGAAGATTGTCTTATCCTCACGGTTGGCGTTACCACCCCACAGTGCATAGTATCCCGGAGCCCAGGAAATATCCCGGCGTTCTTTATCACCGTACAGATTGATGATATTCGGATCACTGGTATCGTGCCAGATCTGCGCTGGGGTAAGGGTGCGGAAGTCAACCGTCACATTCGATCCCGTTACATTCAGGCTACGCGTGGTCTGCGTCATCACACCCAGGTGATTCCGATGACGAACGGCCACATAGTAGTCTCCCGGTTCCACGTGGCTGATATCCAGACAAGACGTTCCGTCTACATCCACAATCGTGCCATTCCGCAATACCAGACCGGAACGAGTGTACTTGACAATCGACGGATTCGTTTTGTCACGGAATTCGACCAGCACCCAGTCTACCACTGAGTTTTCACCCCGATCCGCTAACGTAACCGCCGGATTCGTAATCGTTTCGTTGAAGGGATCCAGAGCAGGAACAGAACCGATACCTCCCGGATAGAACGTCGTGATGTAGGGCGCCATCCGGTACGGATCGGATAACGGAATGATTCCCAGTGCACGCAAGTCATCACGCATCAACGGTTGTCCGGCAGTTACTGTACTGGTTACCGGATTCGTCGGCCAGATTCCATCTTCATCGATCAAAGAACCTTGTAGGTACACATAGGGGTTGAAACAGAAGTTACATGACCCGAGCGTGAGGCTTACAACGTCACTGATCGTACACCCTTTGGCATCGGTTACCGTGACGGTATAACTACCAGCACCCAGGGCTACCGGACTCGAGACAACTCCGGTCGTACTGCTCACCTCCGTCAGATAATCAGCCGTACCGCCGGTAGTCTGGACTACCGTGATACTGCCACTGGTCAGCGATGCACAGGTGGGCGAAACGGCCTGAATGTTGATTTCAAAACCTTTCGGCTGATTGACAATCAGTGTATCGACGGCCACGCACGAGTTAGAACTGGTTCGGGTTACTAAATACGTGCCACCTGCTACCGTGAAGGACGCGCTTGCAGTACCAGCCGTCTGACCGATGACGGTATTCGATCCGGCGATCCGAACCACATACTGATCACTGGCAATACCCGGAGTCGGTGTGTAGACCAACGTACCCGTGTTATTTGCACACTGAGCGTCGGTTTTTGTCCAGCCCGTGATCGGCGGATTTCCTGTGGTATTGATCAGAATATCTTTCTTCTCAACCAGACATCCACTGGCATCTTGTACACGGATGGTATGCAGTCCTGCTGGCAGATTCGGGAAGTTTGGTGTCCGACCAGTCTCGGACAGGTTGATATACCCATCCACGACATAGAAGAACGGTGCGGTACCACCCGTTACATTCAGGCTGATCGAACCATCCGAAGCTCCGCAACCCGAAACATCCGTTGGTGTCGCCGATACATTCATAACCGCCGTATCGTTATGCGGAATCGTTACTTCTACGAACGAACGACAGGTTGATGTACCGCCCGTTATCGTGAAGATGTAATCACCAGCAGGCAATCCGGGAATCTGAACCGGGCTCGCAGTCACCGATCTCGATGAAGAAGCCGCTCCCGTCCAGCTAACCGTATAAGGCGTTGTGCCGCCGGAAATATTCAGAATAACACTCCCGTTCGACGCCGTACAGCTAGCGCCGGATGTCTGAATGATCTCAGCAATTGGCGCGCCGATATCATTGACGTGTACGGTGTCGGTATACTGACAACCATTGTACAATCCGTTTTGGGTCGTAACTGTCGCCGTTACGCTATAGATACCGGAAGGCAGGTTTGCGATACTTGATCCGTTCATGCCATTGCTCCATTCGTACGTGATGAACGGCGGTGCACCCAACAAGGTAGCAGTTGCCGTACCACCAGCCTGACCGCATTGCGTATCGAATACTTTCTTGTTAAAGCTGAGGGTTGGACACACTTGCTGACAGGGAGGTACCGTCACCAGAACATCTCTGACGCCCGAACAGCCGTTCGCATCCGCGACAATCACTCTGTACTGACCAGCAGCCAGGGCATTTGCGTTTTGGACTACCTGATTCTGACCGTTCAAGATGGTTACACTGTGGGGTTCCGTACCACCATTGACCTGAATGACCCGGATGCTGCCATCGCGGTTACCCGTTCCGCCAACACCGCAGGTTTCACCCGTCCGTTGCACATTGAAGTCCAAACCATCCGGTGAGGTGATCGTGAAGGATTGGTACGAACTGATACAGTTGTTATCGCTTCGTTCAATCACGTATACGCCACGCGATACGGTCACATTCGCCGTCTGGTTGCCCGGTACTGTTGCAATTAACGTCGTGCCACCCAACAGTACCCGGTAGCTCACCGTGGCGGCCTGACCACCTGCAAATTTCAGGGCACCGGTATTGGCCGGACAAAGCGGACTTTCGGCTGTCCATCCCGACACAGCCGGGCCACCAGTGGTGCTGATGACGGCCGATATGCTGGTCGTACACCCATTGGCTGCTGTTACACCGATCGTGTAATACCCGGCCGGTAAGTTGGGAATTGGCAGCGTTGTTCCTGGTTGCGTGGCATAAGGCTGACCGTTCAGCGTAAAGCTGTAATCTGGTGTCCCTCCCGTTACCGTCACAAACAGTGACCCATTGCTGGCTCCGCAGCTTCCTACGTTGGTTGGAACAGCGGTTAGCGTGATATCGGCTGAAGTAGATACCGGAATGGTCACATCCATTACACCCTGACACGGTGAACCGGTTCCCGTCACGACGAAGGTGTAACTACCTGGGGCCAGGTTCTGGACTGGGGTGGACGCGGGGTTCGGCGCGGCCTGACTACCCGTGACGCCATTCGGGCCGGTCCAGGTCACTTTATAAGGTGCGGTACCGCCCGTGATACTCAAGGAAACAACACCCGTGTTGGCTGAGCAACGCGATGGAATGATCGCCACAGGCGTTGGAATCGGACCACCGACCTCATTGACATTCACCGTAGCCATATACTGGCAACCCACCGCGTTACCGTCGGTAGAGCTCGTCACAATGGCTGTCACGGAATAAACGCCTTTGCTTAAGCCCAGTGCAGTCGGTCCGTTCTGACCATTACTCCAGATATAATCGACCACGCTTCCGGCCGGTAAGCCTCCCAATGAAGCCGTCGCCGTACCATCGCTGGCTCCGCAATTCGGATCATACACGACCCGATCAACCGGTAGTACCGGGCAGATTTTCCGGCAATCCGGGATGGTGATCAGCAGTTGTTGAATACCCGAGCACCCATTTGCATCGGTCACTTCAATAATGTAGTTACCTGAGTTCAGCCCCGATGTAGCCGTGGTACTGCCGACAACCGTATTATTGCTATCGAGAACACGCACCGCATGAGGATCTTTTCCGCCGTCAATTTTCACGACCCAGATCTTACCGTCAGCCTGAGCGGATCCATCCGGCCCACAAGTGGCCGCAGCATACTGAACGTTGAAATCCAGACCCGTCGGGGCATTGATGATCAATGTATCGACCGACGTACAGTTATCCATTGTACTCGTCCGGATGATCGCGTAAGAACCGACGCTTACCACCAACGAAGTGGGCTGGTTACCCGACACTACAGTGATCGTTCCACCGTTCTCAACACTGGTTACTTTGTATTGTGTAGTAGCCGGTTGTCCACCAACAAAGGAGAGTGACGCTACATCGGTCGGACACTTCGCATCGATTGCAGTCCAGCCCGTTATGGCCGGTGCTCCGGTATCTTTGATAATGACCGGAACTTCGGCGGCCGTACAACCATCTGCACTGATGACGCTCACGACGTACGCACCCGCTACGAGATTTTCCAGCGTGTAGGTTGGCAACGTTGACGTTCCGACTACCTGTCCATTGAGCAAATAGGTAAAGGGGGCCAGTACGCCCGGCTGGAGATTAACCGTATACTGAATTTTGCCCGTCGGCGATCCGCAAGCCACCGCATTCGTCGGCGTTGGCGTCACAGAAATTCGACCTGAATCATCGCGCGGAATATGAACCGGTACAAAGCCTGAACAGGTGGCACCGCTGACAGTACTGGTAATTTTGAACACATAATCACCCGCCGGCAAATTTGTTATAGTCTGATTACCCAAATTAGCGACTGGCTCAGAACCATTGACTGGACCTGTATAAGTAATCACAAAGGGAGCTGTACCTCGCCGAATGTTAATCGTTACCTGACCATTGTTATTAGCCGGACAGCTCGCTGGAATGATACCGGCTTCGACAGCCTCGGGGCCACCGATTTCGTCTACATTAATTGTATCGACCACAATACACCCTTTAAGGTAAGGAGCCCCCGGCACATTGGTAACCGTCGCGGTTACGGAATATACCCCGGCCACAAGACCCGTGATTTGCGGTCCGCTGGCGCCATTGCTCCAGTTATAGCCTACCGTCGCTCCACTCGGCAATCCGCCAACCAGTGCCTGGGCACGTCCGTCATTAGCCCCACAATTGGCATCGACGACGCCCGTACTGATCGGGAAATCACACGGTGGCGGGCTACAGCTACGCACAATGATTGTGGCAACCGACGTTGAGCTACCGCATCCCGTAACCACTGAAGAGTAGGTCACGCTGAATGTACCTGCCTGCGAAACAATTCCGTTGAAGATCGAACCCACCAACGCACTACTGCTGGTGATTTCTGTGAATGTACCACCCGCCGGGAAGTACGGTGCCAAATCAACCGTCTCATTGTTACAGATCGACAGAACAACATTGCTAGATGACGTCGGTGCCGGGGTTACCGTGATGGAAACCGGTGTAACAGCTGTTGTGCTACAACCCGTTGCGTTCGCAACCACCACGCTATAGCTACCGCTGTTAGCAACCGTCGCATTCGGAATCGATACGGTCGGTACAGTGGTTACGGTGCTGAAGTTCGGACCGCTCCAGGTATACGTATATGGTCCTGTCGGTACTACGGTTGCAGTTAAGACCAACGAACTACCCACACAGACAACCGTGTTGCTTGCAGCCAGTGTTGCACTCAGACTACATGGGCAAGTTGGGGCATTCAGATCGATCACCTGAGCCGGACAGCTACCGTTGCGCGCTGTCACACTCACGGGTTGACCCAACGCAATACCCGTGATCTGATTGCCACTCACAACTCCGCTGCTGGCTGTCACCGTTACCCCGGCTGGAGCCGTAAACACCACACGGTAGGTGACATTGTTGCCATCACAGAGGACGCCTGCAACACTTACCAGCGGTTCTGCACACGTATTTGTACACGAAGCCGGGCTGGTGATCGGAGCCGTCACTGGCGGACAGTTCGGCAGGCTAGCCACGATCGTCACGTTTGTACCCACCGGTACAGTGACCACTCCGTTGGCATAGTTACCCCCACCAATGGTGGTCAACGAAGCCCCGGCCGTTGCCGTTACGCTCACCGCATAACTCACCCCATTTAGACACACCGGCTGACCCACTTTCAATTCCACCAGTTCCGGACACTGCGGACTAGTCGTACAGCTCACCGGCGAGTTGATCACCAGCGAACTTAAGGCCCCACAGTTGTTGCTGGCTACCACCGTTATGCTGGTGCCCACGCTGATGCCCGTGAATCTCTGATTGACCGTATCATGCGTGCCTGAGCTGGCTGTTATGCTTGCCCCCACACTCACTTCATAGCCTACACTATAGGTCCCTGTCGCTGTGTCACACACCGGACCCGTCAATGACAGCGTCGGTTTCTGACACGGCGGACAGCTCGGGGCCACAAACGTGCGGACCTCCGTGGGACACACCCCGTTGCCCGCCGTCAACGTCACATTCGTCCCCAGACTCACCGTCACGATCCGCTGCAAGGGATCCACACCCGCTGTCACCGTCGCACCACTCGAGGCCGTCAGCGTCGCCCCCGCCGGAACCGTTACCGTCAGGCGGTAGGTCAGGTTGTTGCCATCGCACACCGGACCCGCCACGCTCATCAACGGGCTGGCACACGTCACCGTACAACTCGTCGGACTGACGAGCTCCTGACGCTTGGTCTCGCAACCCGACAGACCCGCCAGCACCGTCACATTCGTGCCCACAGCGGCCGTGATCACTCCGTTACTGAAGCTCGTCGCTCCTAAAACCGTCAGACTCGCGCCCCCGCTCACCGTCACACTGGCGATGTAGGTCACCCCGTCCACACACACACCCTGGCCCACACTCAGCTCGAAGCCCTCGCACAGTGGGTTGGCCGAACAACTGGCCGGTGAGGTCACGATCTCCCGCGTCAGTCCACAACCGTTGCTGGCCACCACCGTCACACTCGTGCCCAGCGTGATGCCCGTAATTCGACTATTGACTACATCCAATGTCCCGGCGTTGGCCGTCACACTCGCTCCCGCACTCGTCGAGAAACCGATGCTGTAGGTCCCCGTGGCCGTGTCGCACACCGGACCCGTCACCGTCAGGGCCGGTACCACACACGGCGGACAGCTCGGGGCCACAAACGTGCGGACCTCCGTGGGACACACTCCGTTGCCCGCCGTCAAGGTCACATTCGTCCCCAACGGAACGGTCACGATCCGCTGCAAGGGATCCACACCCGCTGTCACCGTCGCACCACTCGAGGCCGTCAGCGTCGCCCCCGCCGGAAGCGTCACCGTCA
>NZ_JBMSDT010000014.1:0-230800 GCF_049445795.1 Larkinella sp. VNQ87 | reverse complement strand
CCCTCATTCCGGTCGTTGCGGTTTTGTTGCTGGCCATGCCGGTTATCCGGGCGACCACCATCTTGCCGGGGCCCATCCGGTCGGGGGCCATTAAAGCGTTGATTATCGCCCCGGTTTTGCTGCTGACGCGCATTCGGGTCGTTGGGGCGGGGAGTCGGTTTGCGATTCAGATCAATCTGTCCCAATACCGTCAGGCCCGGCAGGCGAGGACTCGACAGGTCCGGTGCCGGGGTTTCTTTGGGTTCCGGTTGTGCCACGGGGGGCTGGATTTCTGCCTGAACCGGAGCGGCTGGTGGCTCAGGGGCAACGGGCCGGGGCGGTTCGGGTTTTACCTCGGCTACGGGAGCCGGGGCGGGTTCGGGTTTGACCACGGGTGTTTCGCGCGGTTCCACCGGCGCAACGGATTGAGGAGCTTCCTGCCGGGCTTCGACCGGAGCGGGCTGCGGTTGGGCAACCGGGGCAGGTTCCGGTTTGGGCTGGGGGGGAGCCGGTGGTGTCATTTTTTCAGCCACAACCGGTTCGGGTTGCGGTTTGGGGGGCGCAGGCACTTCCTGCACGACAACGGGCTTGGGAGCCACCGGATTGGGGGCTGGTTGCGCCGGTTGAGCAGGGCGCACGGGTTCGTTCCGAAAATATTTCGGCAAATCGTCGTCATCCCGACGTTTTGGTTCGGGCGCGACGGGTTCAGGTGCGGGCCGACGCGTGGCTCCGCCATTCAATAATTCCGTATTACCGAATTCTTTCGCCAAGATTTCCACCTGTTCGTTGGTAATCTTGCCGTTGGGGTTACTATCAACCTTAATCCCTTTGGCAGAAAGACGACTCACCACAGTAGACGAACCTACTCCGAGTATTTTTGCCACTTGGCTAAGGCGCATGGATTTATCTTCTGCCATACAAATGGTTTAGAATGAAAAATAGCACTATAATGATGGCCTATACATGATGAACGATGAATGGACAAACTTAATTCATCATCCATCACTTATCCTTCATCATGCTTACTCAAATTCCTGGCGTAAAATTGCCAAAATCTCTTCAATCGTATCTTCTTCAAGGTCGGTCATCCGAACGAGTTCTTCTTTCGTCCGGGCCAGCACACTCTTCGCCGTATCCAGACCCACCCGGCGCAACTCGTCGATCATCCAGGTATCGATCTCGTCGCTGAATTCCGACAGGTCAACGTCTTCATCGTCTTCCTGACCTTCCACATCGCGGAATACGTCAATTTCCATCCCGACCAGCCGACCCGCCAGCTTGATGTTCTGACCGCCTTTGCCGATGGCCAGCGACACCTGATCCGGTTTCAGGAAAACCGATACGCGTTTGGCGTCGTGATCCACGTTCATCGACGTGATCTTGGCGGGGCTCAGCGCCCGGCTGATCAGCAGTTCGAAGTTATCGGTATAATTGATAACGTCGATGTTTTCGTTGCCCAGTTCGCGGACGATGCTGTGAATCCGCGATCCTTTCATCCCGACGCAGGCACCGACCGGGTCGATCCGGTCGTCGTATGATTCGACGGCGACTTTGGCCCGTTCGCCCGGTTCGCGAACGATCCGGCGGATGGAAATCAGCCCGTCGTAAATTTCCGGAATTTCGTTTTCAAACAGCCGTTCCAGGAAAACCGGTGATGTACGCGACAGGACGATTTTGGGCGTTCCGTTGATCATCTCGACGCGGTGAACGACGGCTTTGGTCGTCTCGCCTTTCCGGTACCGATCTTTCGGAATCTGCTCGCCTTTCGGCAGGCTCAGTTCATTGCCCTCATTGTCGAGCAAAATTACTTCATTTTTCAGCAATTGGTAGACTTCAGCGTTCAGTAAGTCACCAACCTGGTTTTTGTATTTATCGTACAAGAGCTCTTTTTCCAGGTCTTTGACCTTTTGAATGAGCGTCTGGCGGGCGGTTTGCACCACCCGCCGGCCGAAATCTTCCAGTTTGACCTCCTCGGCTACTTCTTCACCCACTTCAAAGTCAGCCTGAATTTTGCGGGCTTCGGTGAGCGGAATTTTGTCATAATCCCAAATATCCTCCGAATTATCGTCCACAATCTCGCGGGTGCGCCACATTTCGAGGTCACCGCTTTCGGCGTTGATGATCACGTCAAAGTTTTCGTCGGTGCCGTATTTCTTGCGAATCATCGTCCGGAAGACATCTTCCAGAATTTTGATCATGGTCGGGCGGTCAATGTTTTTCGACCGTGCAAAATCTGCAAACGACTCAATGAGTACTCCGCTATCCATAATTTCAGTCTTCAGTTTTTCAGTTCGCAGTCATCAGGAGCGGATTTCCAGTCAGACTTAACAGAAAAACCAACTGAAAACACGCGTTGAAAACTGATCTTCATTTAAATGAAACTTGTATTGTGCTTTTCTTGATATCCGTAAACGGTATGGCCATCGGCTCGACGGGCGGATCGTTCTTTTTCGGCTTCTTGAGCGGTTTTTCCGTAATCACAATAGTTTCTTCACCTACACTCTCCAGCTTACCCCGGCGCGATTGCCCGTCGTTGAGCAGAACTTCGATTTCCCGCCCGATGTTTTTGAGGTACTGACGCCGAAAAACCAGTGGTTCATCGACACCCGGCGACGATACTTCCAGCGTAAAGGGCTGACCATCAAAAATTTCCAGTTCTTCCAGTTGATTGCCCAACCGGCGGCTGATGACCGCGCATTCGTCAATGGTTATTCCGGTATCGCTGTCCAGCAAGACGGTTATTTTAGCACGAGTACGGGAAGGGGATACCTGAATATCAACGACAAAATACTGATCTTCGTTCAAATGCGGCTGTAACAGCTCGTTAACTTTCGCCTTTACATCCATAAATTAACAAAAAAGGGAGTTAAAAACTCCCTGCCATGCACGAATGCTGATAAGTGCTGCAAAGATACAACTTTTATGAATTGTTTCCCAATCAAATTACGACATTCCGGGCCTAACAATTTTTAACGCCTGAGTGAACGGCCTAATTTACGAACATTCATTTGTACCTTTGTACCGCTACGCCCTCGATCTTACGTTACTGAAAAAAGGCGGTCCGAATGACCCGCACCCATCTGACTCGTTCGTATGAAATTCTCGCTAAGGCTTGGCGTACTGGTTTCTTCGTTTTTTTTATCGCTGTTCTGGTCGCTGAACTTATTGCTTTTTTTGTACACATTGCTGGTTTATTATCTGCTCTACGAAGTGCCCATCGGGCACTGGACGGCGAGTGTGCTGATGATATCATTGCCGGTTGCGTGGGGCTTTAATCTTTTCTACATCGTATTCTGGGGGTTGGTTCGTCCCTGGCGGACGCTTATGCCGCTGGTTACGATGCTCATCGGTATTCCGTTCTGGCGACGTACACTCACTTACAACCGGCCTGATGCCAACAGTGAGAAGCGCCCTACGTTACAGGTGATGAGCTACAACGTGATGGGGTTTAACAAGTACGATGTGGTCGATACGCAGCACCCGGATTATGCCAACCAGATGATTGACTGGGTACTGAAAGAGCCTTCGGATATTAAATGTTTTCAGGAATTTTATAATAACAATACTTCCGTTGTTTTTAAAACCATCCGGCGGCTGGAACGGGCCGGTTATCCCTATTACGCCATTCTGCATCCGCCTGACCGGGACTATCTGAAAGAGAAAGACGGTAAATTTATCGGGGTTGCGTTGTTCTCGCGGTATCCCATTGTCAAACGCGGTGAAGAAGTTTTCGATCATTTCAACGGATTGGTGTGGGCCGATGTCAAGATCGACCGGGATACCATCCGGGTTATCAGCGTTCACCTGCAATCGATGGGCATTCGGGTGGGCGGAATGTTGAATCAGCGGGAAACCGAGCAGGTCAAGGAAAATACCCAGGGCTTGTTGCGCCAGCTCCGGCAGGGTTTTACGATGCGCCGGAACCAGATTGCCCGGATTGAAGAATATTACCGGAACAGTCCTTATCCGGTGATCATTAGTGGTGACTTCAACGATACACCGTACAGCTATGCGTACGGCAAACTGCGCCGACTCTTACGGAACGCTTTTGAAGACGCCGGTCGGGGCTTTGGATTCAGTTACAACAAAGCACCCGGTTTTTTGCGCATTGATAACCAGTTTTACAACGCCCGGTTTCTGGAACCCCTCAACTTTGTTACTTACAAGGACGTAAAATTTTCCGATCACTACCCAATCATGGCGCAATACGCCATCAAGCCCCGTGAGATCAGCAAGGATCGAAGGCCGAGAACGCATGTGGAGTTTGATTTTTAAGAAGAACACATTACCGAACACTGAATATTGAATAACGAACACCGAATTGGGAAGGTTGGATAAATCTAACCGTTCATGCCTTTTTCGTTATTCGCTATTCAATATTCAGTGTTCGATATTCATTTGTCTACGGATGGGCATCGACCCAGACCTGGCCATCTTCAAAGATTTCTTTTTTCCAGATCGGAACCTCTTGCTTGAGCGTGTCGATGATGTACCGGCAGGCATCGAAGGCATCGGCGCGGTGGGGCGTCGCGACGGCAATCAACACGGCAATATCGCCGATCGCCAGATTGCCTTTCCGGTGAATGATGGCGTATTTTCGGACAGCCCAGCGCTGGCAGGCTTCTTCGGCGATTTCCTGCATTTTCGACAGGGCCATGCGGTCATACGCTTCGTATTCCAGCCGCTCGACGGCGCGTTCTCGGGTGTTATCGCGAACGGTTCCAAAGAAAAACGTAATGGCCCCGGCACCCCCGTCGGAAACGTGCCGGTAAGCCGTATTCATATCAATCGGTTCAGTCGTAATCGAAACCATAAGGGAATGATGAGTTAAGAATTAAGAGTTATGACGGGGCCGCCCGGCGGTTAGCTCCGCAGGAATAGAATGCGTCAGCCAACTCTTAACTCTTAATTCATAATTCTTAACTATTTTCAGCCTCCGCTGACGGGCGGGATGAGGGCGATTTCGTCGTTGGGATGCAGCGCCTGGTCGGCTTCGGCGTATTCGCCGTTGACGGCTACCAACAACGAGCGTAACCCGTTTAGTGCGGGGTACTGTATCTTCAGGTCAGTTAACAAATCACCTACCTGACCGGTTTGTGGCAAATCGATCGTCAGGGCCGACGTGCCGACGATCTCGCGGGTAATGCCAAAAAGTTGAACAGATACTCGATTGCTCATGCTCAAAGATACGAAATTATCTGGTTGATGCTGGATGGGCTGGATGCTTGATTCTTGATACTGGATGCTTGATTCTTGATATTGGATGCTGGATGGTCTGGATACTGGATTGAAAGAATATTAAACCCAATGGACCGTTTTAACTAGCAAGTATCCAGCATCCAATATCCAGCATCCAGTATCAAGAATCAAGCATCCAGCTTATGACCAACGATCAATTTACCGCCTTTTTTCAGGATGTACTGATTACGGTTTACGCCAACATCCGGGATTTGCATGAAAAACAGGGCTTTGCTGACCCGGAAGAGCAGGACTACATTGACGGACGGCTCTTTAGCTACCAGGAAATTCTGGCAATTTTTCGGGCTTCGGCCAAGGATACCGGCGTTGACCCCAAAGAATTAGGGTTGTAGTTTCACGTAGAACAAGTAGAATTTTTTAAAAATAAGTTATGATATTTGACGCCCGACAACCAGACTGACCAGCCAGGTTGCGGTAAGGTCCGAACATTGCTACCCTTTAACGATTTTATGAAAAAATACATCCTCTCCGCCGTCCTGCTGGGTATGCTGGTCGGCTGCAACAATTCCCAAAAACAACAAGAATCGTCAACCATGTCGGATAGTACCAGCACAGCGGCTGCTGACTCAGCCAGCGGTTTACCGGAACGTTCACGTTTTCAGAAAGACGTCGACGGCAAACAGAATGATTTATATGTATTGACCAACGCCAAGGGCATGAAGGTTGCCATTACCAACTACGGCGGGCGAATCGTCAGCATTCTGGTGCCCGACAAAACCGGGAAGATGGTGGATGTCAACCTGGGCCACAGCAGCATCGACGACTACCTGGCGAATGAGTCCTTCTTCGGAACGCTGGTCGGGCGGTACGGAAACCGGATTGCCAAAGGCCAGTTTACGCTCGAAGGCAAAACGTATAAACTGCCGGTTAACAACGGTCCCAACTCCCTGCACGGTGGGAAAAAAGGCTTCAATGCCCGGATGTGGGACGCTACCCCCGCCGGTGACAACAGCCTGAAATTACGGTATGTATCGCAAGACGGCGAAGAAGGCTATCCCGGCACGCTGACCGTCGATGTAACGTATACACTGACCGACGACAACGGCATCCGGATTGATTATCAGGCCACAACTGACAAAACTACCGTCGTTAACCTGACCAACCACGCCTATTTCAACCTGAACGGCGAAGGATCTGGTTCTGTCGCCGACCACCTGATTCAGATCAACGCCGACCGCTTCACGCCGGTCGATGCAACCCTGATTCCGACCGGCGAACTGGCATCGGTAGAAGGAACGCCCTTCGATCTGCGGAAACCGGTAGCCATTGGCGAGCGGCAGGATGCCGACCATGTGCAAATTAAAAACGGGGGCGGTTTCGACCATAATTTTGTGCTCAATGGCGGGCAAACCGCCCAACCCCGGCTGATTGCCACCGTAACTTCGCCCAAAACCGGCATTTCGATGGACGTCCTAACGACCGAACCGGGCGTGCAATTTTACGGCGGTAACTTTCTGAATGGCAAAGCAGTTGGTAAAACCGGGAACCCGTACGAAAAACGGTCGGCCTTCTGTCTGGAAACGCAGCATTATCCGGATTCGCCGAACCAACCGAACTTCCCGAGCACGGTTTTGAAACCCGGCGAAACCTACAAGACGACCACGGAGTACCGGTTTTCGGTGAAATGATTGTTACACAGGGTTTATCAGAGGACATCAGAGGGTATCAGAGTTTTCTCCGATTAACCCCGATGTTCTCTGATAAACTCTGTGTAATCTTTTTTAACAACCATCTTGTTCCATATGGATAAAATTCAATCAATGCGCCGAATAACGTTGGCGATTTTGCTTTGCGCATCGACTTTTGTGGCGATGGCCCAGCAGTGGACCGCGAAGCAGGCCAACGACTGGTACAGCCGCCAGCCCTGGTTAGTGGGGAGCAACTTTCTACCCTCAACCGCCATCAACCAACTGGAAATGTGGCAGGCCGAATCGTTTGATCCGAAAACGATTGACAAAGAACTGGGCTACGCCGAGAGCCTGGGCATGAACACGATGCGGGTTTTCCTGCACGACATGGTCTGGCGGCAGGATGCCAAAGGCTTTAAAAACCGCATCAATCAATTTCTGGCGCTATGTGCCAAACACAAAATCCGGCCGATGCTGGTGCTGTTTGATTCGTGCTGGGACCCGCAGCCAAAGTTGGGCAAGCAGCACGAACCCGTGTTGGGGCGGCATAACTCGGGCTGGGTGCAAGGACCCGGCGCGGCCATCCTGAGCGACAAAAGCCAGTGGGGAAGTCTGCGCGCCTACGTGCTCGATATTGTGGGCACCTACCGGAATGATCAGCGTGTGTTGGCCTGGGATATTGTCAACGAACCGGACAACGACAATGCCAACAGCTATGGCAAGAACGGAACGATTAAAACCGAACTACCTAACAAAGCCCAGTTAGGCGTTGAATTGGTAAAAGCCGGTTTTGGCTGGGCGCGGGAAGCCAAACCGACGCAGCCCATTACGTCTGCTCCCTGGAATGGCGACTGGTCGTCGCCCGAAAAGATGAACGAGATGAACCGGTTTCTGTTTCAGAATTCCGATGTGATTACATTTCACAATTACGGCCCACCGGAAGATTTCAAAACCCGGGTGAACCATCTGAAGCAGTTGGGTCGACCACTGATCTGTACCGAATACATGGCGCGTCCGGCGGGCAGCACCTTCGAAGGGTCGCTGCCGATTGCGAAAGCGGAAAAAGTGGGGATGATCAACTGGGGATTTGTGTCCGGCAAATCGAACACCATTTACCCCTGGGATTCGTGGCAGAAGCAGTACACGGCCGAACCGCCGGTCTGGTTCCACGATATTTTTCGGGAAAACGGCCAGCCTTACATTCCAGCCGAGACGGCTTTCATTAAGAAGATGACAGGGAAATAATGGAAAATGGCTGGATGGTTATGAATGGTCAGATGGCTGAATTGCTGCTAACAATTTTTAACCATCTAACCATTCTTAACCATCCAACCATTTAGACCCATTCAGAATTAATTATCCTGCATCTTCTCCCCGGCTTCTTCCATTTTTTTGCCGGTTTTGCGTTTTGCTTCGCGCGCTTTCTGCTTGGTTTCTTTGGCGGTTTCCCGGATTTCGTCTCCAGCTTTATCAGCTGCTTTATCTATTTTCTTACCCGCTTTTTTCGCTTTCTGCTTGGCTTCCTGCGCGGTTTCGCGCGTTTCATCGCCCACTTCGTCAGCGGCTTTTTTCACCGTCTGACCCGCGTGATGAGCCGTTTCCTTCGCTTCCTCTTTCACTGTCTGTGCGTTTGCCGTAAAACCGAATGCGGCCAGCAACGCAACCATCCACAATTTTTTCATGACTTTGGCTGTATGATATATTCGATTGTCTCCTGCTATAACCCGCCAGCGCGCGAAATGTTGGGCGAAAACAGAAAAACCTCCCCAAACGGAGAGGTTTTGCCGGGCCGATCAGCCGTCGAATGCTTACGGCAAACTGGTAAAATACGTATAAGTGCCTAACAAATAGCCCGTAACGGCCGTGGAGTGATTTTGACCTTCCAGTTTATTCAAGACAACGTTTGTTGCGCCCCGTTTCTGCATGGCATCGTAGGCATCTTGTGTATTGAAGTAGAAGACCAGGTTATCGGCTGTCCCGTGATACAGATACGTCGGGGTTTTGGGTTTCCAGTCATGCACATCGTTGTCTTTCACAGCATTCAGGAAACCGGTATCCGTGCCATCGTTGACGGCTTTTTTAAAGCTATCGGTGAAAATGTCGCTGATGCTGACCGAAATAGTAATGTCCTTACCATTCTGCGTGGCCTGCGTGGCATACGGTTCTTTCAGGTAATAGCTCATCGGTCTATTTAGCTTGTACAAGTCGTTGTAAGTGAGCAACGTCCAAAGATACAGTCGATTATAGGTAGCGATGCCGTCCGTCTTCTGGTTGATGATGTGCTTCATAAACGCCGTCTTATGATAGGCGCCCGAACCCATCGAGGAGGCAACGAGGTTAAACTCGGTCGGCGCTTCTTCTTCCATTTTCTTCTGCAACGCCATCGTGGCAAAACCGCCTTCCGAATAACCGGTAAGCAGCACCCGTTCGTCCCATTTGATCGAATTCTTTTTGACGAATTCTTTCGTCGCCCGCAGCATGTCGAGCGAAGCCGTTGCCAGCCCTTCGCGGTGTTCGTAAGTATGCGGAATGGCCTTCGATTCGCCGTAGCCAATGTAATCCGGACAAGCCAGAATAAAACCGCTCGATGCGAAGAAAACCCCGCCAAAAGCCGCATCGCTGTTGGCTCCGAAATTCGACGGCGCGTCGGCATCGTTCAGAATGGTCCCGTGTTGCTGGCTGATTAACGGTACGGGAAGCTCTGAATCAGGTACAATGACTGCGCCGGAAGCCTTCGTCGCCGTGCCGTCGGGTAGCTTCGTGTTGTAGACCAACTTGTAGACCTTCACGTTATGCTGCAGAAAACTGCCAATAATGCTCTGGTATTGGGCCGGTAACTGCTGAGCCACCTGGGCGGTCAACTGTGATCGGGTCAGCGATTTGATCTCAGTACTACTGACCAAATAGGTGTCGGCGACGGGATCCGGGTCCTTGCCGTTGTCGTTTTTGCACCCGGACAGAAAGGCCGTAGTCGACAGCAGGAGTGATAGTAAAAACTCCTTTCGATTAAGTGTCATGCGGATGAGTTGGGTAGAAATTTTTCGAAAATGGAAGATGCCGGTATTTTATTAACAACGGCCCAATGCCCTTAGTTCGTGTCCGTTAAAGGCGTTCTTCGAATAATTTTAAGATCCGTTTGTATTCGTCCATCCAACTCGTCGGTTCCACAAAGGCATGATCTTCAACCGGATAAGCTGCCACTTCCCAGTTTTCCTTCCTGAGTTCAATCAGCCGCTGCGTCAGCCGGACCACATCCTGGTAATGCACGTTCACATCGACCATGCCGTGGCAAATCAGCAGATGCCCTTTCAACCCGTTGGCAAAATAAATGGGCGAACTGCGCCGGTAAGCCAGGGTGTCGGCATACGGTTCGTTGAGGATGTTGGCCGTGTAACCGTGGTTATAAGCCGCCCAGTCGGTCACAGGGCGCAGGGCGGCTCCGGCAGCAAAGACATCCGGCGTCGTAAACATCGCCATGAGCGTGATAAAACCGCCGTATGAACCGCCGTAAATGCCGATCCGCTTGGCATCAACGCCCTGAGTTTTCACGAGCCACTGAGCCGCATCGACGTTGTCTGTTAAATCCTTGCCGCCCATGTGCCGGTAAATACCCGTTCGCCAATTGCGTCCGTAACCCGCGCTGGCCCGGTAGTCAATGTCCAGTACCGTGTAACCTTTGTCGGCCAGCAGGTTGTGAAACATGTACTCCCGGAAATACTGGCTCCACCACTTGTGCGCATTCTGCAAATAACCGGCTCCGTGGACGAACACCACCGCCTTTCCGTTCGGTTTCGCCGGTTTATACAACCGCCCGTAAATAGTTTGGCCGTCGCGGGCCGGAATCGTCACCAGCGCCGGATCACGCCAGGGATACGCCTGAAAATCAGGTGTTACTGATTGCGTCAACTGAACCGGGGCCGTTAGTGCGGTTGTCTTACTGCGCCCCTTGTTCATTGGTACTTGTTCATTATCAATTATATACAGTTCCCACGGCTTGTTGGTGTACGAATACCGGATGGCCAGCTTCGTTTCGTCGGGCGAAAGCGTTACATCGTTGGCTCCGGTCATCGTGGTGAGTTTCACCCGGTCGCCACCCGTAACGGCCATGCGGTAAAAATGCTGCTCGCCGGGATGGACCTCGTTGGTCGTCAGGTAAAAATGGGTTTTACTGTTTGACAACTGAACCTGCTGCACTTCAAATGGTCCCTTGGTCAACTGCTTTTTCTGACCGGTTTCGACATTGACGGTGTAAAGGTGCGAATAACCGTCGGCTTCCGACAGGAAGTAAAGTGTCTGGTTATCGCCCAGAAAACCGGTCGTACTGATTGACGCACCGAACCCGCCGATCCAGGCTTCATCGCGCTGACGGTCCAGCAGTTTCAACTGGCGGGTGGCCGGGTCGAGCCGCAGAATCCAGCGGTCCTTGTTGTCGTAGGCCCGGGCAATCACCACGGCGTATTTGCCATCTTCCGACCAGATCGGGCCGCTGATCGTGACCGTGCGTTCGGTCGGCTTTTTGGCTTTTTTGGCGGTATCGGCTGCGAGAGGCTCCGGGGCCGATGGTCCGCGCCGTCGGCTGCTGTCGGGCACGGGTACCGGAGCACTCGGCGTTTTGGCGTAATCCGGCAGATCCATAATTCCCGGCAGGCTTTTGGTCGAAACCGCCTGAATGGTATCCCGCTGAATGTCGTACACAAAAAACTCCTGGCTCGACGGAGGGGCGCCAACTTTCGTGCGGGCCGTGAGGTCTTCCGTAAAGCCCGATTCGGTTACGTAGTTGGGCACGATGGCAGTTTTGGCCCCCTGAGCGGCTTTTACGAGTGAGAACGTCACAAACCGTTCGTCGGGGCTGAGCGTCGGATTCTGGACGGTGCGGCCCTCGGTATAGAACTGTTTCGGACGCCGGGGCTGGCCGGTTTTGGTAATTTTTTCACCTTCGTCCTTTTTCGCTTTTCGTTCGCGCAGCACGTCGAACAAGGCCAACTGGTCGCGTTTCAGCCAGTTTTCCTGCTCGTTGATTTTCGAATCGGCTTTTTTCGAGCCGGTATCCAGGTTTGTTACCTGCGTCAGTTCACCCGTCGCCAGGCTGATGGTAAATAAATTATTAGCGCGGGTAAAAACCACTTTCTGCTCGTTCCCATTGAAAACCGGGTTGCTTTCCCGTTCGACGGTATTGGTGAGCTGACGCGGAGGCAGGAGGCCATTTTTACCCGGTTTGCAATCTTGCAAGAACAAATCCCCGTCTTTTTCATACAGCTTCAGCGTCCGGGTCCGGTTATACGTCCCGCCTGAAGCCGAGGGGAGTAGACGTCGCTCGGTAGGGTTGACTTTCAGGGGCTTACGGTCGCCTGTAAGGTTGATTTTATACAGCGAATCGGCTTTGGCCTGAATGGGATTCCAGTTAAAGTAAATTGTTTTTGAATCTTCCGACCAGAAAATAGCGGAGGGTGACGTCCCGATCCAGCCTTTCGGGTCCTGCATGATTTTTTCGATGGTGAGTTGGGATGGGGCAGGGGTCGGTGCCTGGGCCAGACTTTTGACGACGATGAAGGCGCTCAGTCCAAGTAGACGTAGTTTCATTGATGAAAGAATCGACGAATGGGTTTTTAAATAATGAAATTAGCGAGAAAATAGGAAAAGGATTAGATTTGATCGAAAACAAGTACTGTCCGAATGAATTTCGGCGCATTTTTCTCTAGACTTAACACAATGCGATACGTCGTTCACGCTTACGATTACACAGATGAGCAGGCTATGGATCGGCGGATGGCTGTCCGACCAGCTCATTTTGACGGTGCCCGTCGACTGAAAGCAAACGGAAATTTTGTTCTTGGCGGAGCGTTGCTCGATCCCGATGGAAAAATGATCGGTTCGCTGATGGTGGTCGATTTCGATTCGGAGGAACAGTTGAACGATTGGTTGCAGGCCGACCCCTATGTGACGGGCAAAGTCTGGGAGCGGATCGATGTAAAACCGTTTCGGCAGGCCGAGATTTAGTTCGTAGGGTTTATAATTTATAGTTGACGGGTCTATGAACCTTCGGTTTGTGTTAACTATAAATGACAAACAATAAACCGGATAACTTCGTAAGAATGATTCAGGCAGCAATATTTGATATGGACGGCCTTCTGGTCGATTCTGAACCGTTTTGGCGGGATGTCGAGGTGGAAGTATTCCGGACGGTGGGGCTGGAAATGAGTGATGAAATGTGCAAGCGAACCACCGGAATGCCGACGGATGCCGTCGTGCGGTACTGGTACGAGCAGTTTCCGTGGACCAATCGCAGTCTGGATGAAGTCAATACCGACATCCTTCAGGGCGCTTACGATGCCATCGGAAAATACGCCGGACCGATGCCGGGCGTTCCGGGCATTCTGGATTTGTTTCGGCAGGAAGGCATTCCGATGGCGATTGCGTCGGCATCGCCCATGCACCTGATCGAACTGGTCATCGACCGGCTGAATATCCGGTCGTATTTCACCTGCTGGCACTCCGCTACGCTGGAAAAACGCAATAAACCGCATCCGGATGTGTACCTGGGAACGGCCCAAAAACTGGGCGTTCAGCCGGAAGCCTGTGTTACATTCGAAGACTCCGGCAATGGCCTGAAAGCGGCCCATGCGGCTGGCATGTTCACCGTGGCGGTGCCGGCGGATTACGAGTTCAACGATCCGAAGTTTGACCTGGCCATGCTGAAAATTCCGGTTTTGACGGAATTCACAACGGCCCATTTGCGGGAATTTGAAAACCATCTGTCACGACCCTCAGCGGTTCGCTGAAAATCTAAACCTTTTATGCCCATTCGCCTTTACCAACTGGATGCCTTTACCAACCGGCTTTTCGGAGGAAATCCGGCCGCGGTCTGTCCGCTGACGGAATGGCTGCCTGACGAAACCATGCAGGCCATTGCCGCTGAAAATAACCTGGCCGAAACGGCATTTTACGTGCCCACTGACCCGGCCAACGGGGGATACCACATCCGCTGGTTTACGCCAACGGTAGAAGTCGATCTGTGCGGTCATGCGACGCTGGCATCGGCCTACGTTGTCTTTTGCCTGGAAAAAACCGCCCCCGGTGACGCCATTTCGTTCGACTCCCGAAGCGGTGTGCTGAACGTCCGGCGTGAGGACGACTGGCTGGTGCTGGATTTCCCGATCGATCATACCCACCTGGCCATTCAACCGCCCGCGCTGGAAACTAGTCTCGGCGGTATCAAACCGGTGGAGGTGCTGAAGGGAAAAACCGACTACCTGATCGTGTTTGAAACCGAGCAGCAAGTCTGGGAATTGCAACCTGATTTCCGGGAACTGGCGACCATTCCGGCGCGGGGTGTCATCGTCACGGCCCCGGGTGATCCGTTTGAGGGCAAATCCATTGATTTTGTATCCCGGTTTTTCGGGCCGCAATCGGGTATCGATGAAGATCCGGTAACGGGTTCGGCACACACCACACTTATCCCGTACTGGGCCGAAAAGCTCGGCAAGACGGAACTTATCGCCCGGCAGATTTCCAAACGGGGCGGTTATCTGCGCTGCCAGTTGCTCGGCGACCGGGTTGAAATCAGCGGGCAAGTCAAACTCTACCTAACGGGTGAGTTTGAACTCTAACGTACCCAAGGACTTTAGTCCGTGTTTTTATTGTCTTTCTCGAAAAGCTAGCTTAAAAACACGGACTAAAGTCCGTGGGTACGTTATTCGTGGGTACGGAAACCTTCATCCACGGACGGTTTTCCGGGACCATTCAGGAATAGGAAAACGCTCATCGCTAGTATATTAAGTGCGGGGAAGGTGTTTTTGTACGTATCGCCAATGGCAAGGTGACCCATCAGCACGGCAAACGTGAAGTTGATGAACAGAACAACAGCCGCCCAGCGCGTCCAGAGGCCAAGGATGATCAGAATCGCACCGAAAAATTCAGCATAAGCCGAGAGTGCAGCACTGACCAGCGGGAGCGGAAAACCCAGGCTCTTCAGCCAGTCGGCATAACCCGGAACCCCTTCGGCGGGGTGCAGAGCCGTGTGGCCAACCACATCCAGAATTTGGTACCCAAAAGCCAGCCTTAGCAGAAAAGGCGCGTAAGGCCGGTAGCGGTCGAGGGTGTTGAACACTTTTTTCATAATTAAAATTGATAAAAGTAGGCATCAAGTTGTACCGATCCCTAATAATATTTGTACTTATTCTAAATAAGTAATACATTTGTGGCGTCTCGTTGAAAGCGCCATGAATGAATTGACCGAAAAATCGTTCGAATTTTCCTTTTTCGCACAAAAAAGCCTTGAATCAGGTACCAATCCGTTTCTGGGTGGAATGGATTGCGTCTTCAAAAAGTGCTGTAAAAAATGGAAAAAGAAGGGGAAACATTGCAAGAAGTGCCCCGAAAAATAAGTACGTTACGTTCCAGCCTCTTCCTTTTTTGACCGGTTTTCAATGAAAAACCGGGTTTTCTGCCAATTTTGTAGCATGAATCTTCGCTACAAAATCCTCTCCGGATTACCAGCCGACCCTCTTTTGCAGGAACTCTTCCTGCTTCACGAGCGTGTTTTTACCGGTCAATCGCCGGACGAACTTTTACAGGAGTTCAGGGAAATGGAAAGCCGCAATCTGCTGACCATTCTGGCGCTGGACGAGCAGACGGTGGTGGGGTATAAAATGGGCTATCAACGGAAACCAGGGCATTTTTACAGTTGGTTAGGCTGCGTAAGTCCGGATTACCGTCGGCAGGGGATTGCGGGTGAACTGATGCGGCAGCAGCACACCTGGTGCCAGGGAAACGGTTTCCGGACCATTCGAACGCATACCCGTAATCAATGGCGCGACATGCTGATTCTGAATATCCGACACGGCTTCGACATCATCGGAACCATTGCCAACGCAGGCGGTTACATCACCATTGTTCTGGAAAAACAACTCGATGCCTGAAACAGACCGTCGGCACGGCTGTATGGGAACCGGACGATGCTCCGATTTGTAATGGAATCGATGCATCTCTACATTCATATTCCGTTTTGTAAACAAGCCTGCCATTATTGCGACTTTCATTTCAGCACGAGCCTAATTCAAAAACCGGCGCTGGTTGATGCGCTTTGCCGGGAAGTTGAACTGCAGGCAGATTACCTGCCAACCCGCCACCTGGAAACCATTTACCTCGGCGGAGGCACTCCCTCTTTGCTTACCGAAGCCGAACTCAACCAACTCTTTGAAACGATGCACCGGCATTATACCGTGGCTCCGGATGCCGAAATTACGCTGGAAGCCAACCCCGACGACCTGCTGGGGCCACCCTCGGATCGGTTGCAGCCCCTGCGCAGGCTCCGAAAGTTCGTCAATCGGCTGAGCATCGGGATTCAGTCCTTTCACGAACCCCATTTGCGTATGATGAACCGGGCGCATTCGGCCGACGAAGCCGTAACCTGTGTGCAGTTGGCTCGGGAAGCCGGTTTCGACAACCTGACGATCGATTTGATCTACGGTATATCGGCGGATTCGCACGACCTGTGGGCTGCCGATCTGGCGAAAGCGCTGGCGTTTCGGGTACCGCATATTTCAGCCTACTGTCTGACTATTGAACCGGGTACGGTTTTCGGAAACTGGCAGAAAAAAGGCCGGTTTCAGGCTCCCGATGATGAGTTTGCCGCCGAACAGTTCACGATGCTGGTCCAAACGCTTCGCAGCCGGGGGTATGAGCAGTATGAAATCTCGAATTTTGCCCAGCCGGGTTGGGAAGCCCGGCACAACAGCAGTTATTGGAAACAACGGCCGTATCTGGGAATTGGTCCCAGCGCTCATTCGTTCAACGGCGAAAGCCGACAATACAATGTGGCTCATAATACAAAGTACATTCAGGCCATTGAAAAAGGGAAAATTCCCTGCACGGTTGAAGTATTGTCGCGTGCCGACCGGGTCAATGAATACCTGCTGACAGGCCTGCGCACCCAGTGGGGCTGCGATATTAATGAGCTGACCACCCTGGCCGAAACCGATTTTGAACTCCTTCGCCGGACCGAACTGGAAGAACTCTGCCAGCGAGGCTGGCTCCGGTTCAACAACCACAAACTAACGTTAACCGAAGCCGGAAAGCTTTTTGCCGACCGCGTAGCCGCCGAACTATTTGTGAGTTAAGAGTTATGAGTTAAGAGTTATGAGTTGGCTCCGCCACTTTATGGGAAACGGCGGAGCCAACTCTTAATTCTTAACTCCTAACTCATAATTCTTATGTAGTTTTGCGTTTAATGAATACGCCACGTCCGGTCAATCGTTTGCGCTCATCAACTCCACGTTCGGCTTCCTCCCGTTCGGGCCGTGCCCCGCGGGTAAGTTCGTACCTTCGTCAGCGTCCCTGGCTGGAGCGGATCGGGCGGTTTGTCGCCAAATTCGTTCTGCTGGCCTTGCTGATTTCGGTCGGTTGGGTCATTTTGTTGAAGTATCTACCGGTTTCGTTTACGCCCCTGATGATTTCCCGGAAACTGGAAGCTTCGTCGAATGACCAGGACAGCAAATTGTACAAAGACTGGACGCCCTACGAAGAAATCTCGAAAGAAATGGCACTGGCCGTCATCGCTTCGGAAGACCAGGCTTTCCCGACGCACTGGGGGTTCGATTTCGACGAAATTCAGGATGCCATCAAGGAAAATCAGCGCCGGAAACGGCCCCGCGGAGCCAGCACCATTTCGCAGCAGGTGGCCAAAAATGTTTTTCTTTGGAATGGCCGGTCGTACATTCGCAAAGGGCTGGAAGTTTACTTTACGTTTCTGATTGAGCTAATCTGGGGGAAAGAACGCATTCTGGAAGTTTACCTGAACGTGGCCGAAACCGGTCCGCTGACGTTTGGCGTCGAAGCGGCTTCCCGGCGGTATTACGGTCATTCGGCCCAATACCTGACCCGTACCGAAGCGGCCCGCATTGCGGCTGTATTGCCGAATCCACGGTTATTCTCCATCAAAAAACCGTCGGCCTATACCCAGCGTCGGACCCGGCAAATTGCCCGGCAAATGCGGTATCTGGGCGGTCAATCCTATCTCAAAAAATTGTAAATTGGCAGAATTCATTGTAATTTTAGTTCATGATAATTGTAAGAAATGGACAAATGTTAATTGGGTCCATTTCTTACAATTAGGTTAGCGAACGCTTTGACGTACCAGGGCCTTTGTTACAGTTTAATTAGTGATATTCGGACATAATTAATCTAGTATGTCTGTCAATTTCATCGCCAGATTACACCGTATCTTGAACTGATTATTACGAAAATGCCACAATC
This sequence comes from Larkinella sp. VNQ87, assembly GCF_049445795.1. Classification (NCBI taxonomy): domain Bacteria; kingdom Pseudomonadati; phylum Bacteroidota; class Cytophagia; order Cytophagales; family Spirosomataceae; genus Larkinella; species Larkinella sp. VNQ87. The sequence continues at coordinate 212,681 of NZ_JBMSDT010000014.1, read as the reverse complement.
GGTCCAGATTTTGAATTCACCTTCCTTGCAGCGAAAAATCTGTGTATTTATAGTGGATGACGACGAAGACGACCGGCAGTTTATTCTGAGAGCCTTTCAGAATGTGGGTGCCAAACACCAGGTGATTCAGTTTGAAGACGGCGACCAGTTACTCCGAAGTTTGCTGGAGCACGAAGACGCGGCTGAGAAGGTAGCCAAATGTGGCCTGATTATCCTGGATGTCAATATGCACCGGATGAGCGGTATTGAAGTCCTGCAAGCCATTAAAAGCCATCCGGCACTAAAGCACATCCCGACGGTTATGCTGTCGACTTCCATTGAAGAAAACCTGGTGCAAAAAGCGTACAGTCTGGGTGCAAACGGCTATTTACAGAAGCCGAACCTGATGGACGACTACAACCATCTGGTGATCAGCATGCAGACCTGTTTTCTGGAAGTGCCCAGCGTCCGCTGGTCGCAATTGCTCTGACCCCAGGTCAGGCCAACTCAGTGCCAGGATCCCAAAGGAGTTTATCAAACGCTTCAACCCGGTCGTCGCTAACCCGGACACCCTCGGCGGCCAGTAAGTCGGCCATCGCCGTTGGGCTGCCGAAAAAATGCTTGCCTGACAAAACGCCCACCCGATTGACTACCCGGTGAGCCGGTACGTCCCGCCCGTGGGCCGCGTTCATAGCCCAGCCCACCATGCGGGCTCCGGCGCGCAGGCCGAGGTAACGGGCAATAGCCCCGTAGGTGGTGACGCGCCCCGGCGGCACAAGCCGTACCACTTCGTATACATCCTCGAAATAATCCCGTTGTGCCATCCGCTAAAACCGCTTACCGGGTTTCGATTTCCTTCACCAGTTCGTCGTACCAGTCGGGGCCATACATCCGGATCAGCGGTTCTTTCAGAAACTTGTATACTTCAACGCCCAACTGCTCACCGAACGAGCAGGCCGGGCTGCAAATCGGCCAGCGGTCGTAATTGAGGGCATGGAAACTGTCGTATTTGGTAATCCGGATCGGATACAGGTGGCAGGAGATGGGCTTCTTGAAGTCGACTTTTCCGTCGTTGTAAGCCGCTTCAATGCCGCATTTCAAAATGCCGCGTTCGTCGTAATTGGCAAAAACGCACTCCCGGCCGTTGATGGTGGTCGTCACAAAACCGTCGTCGCCATCGGATTCGTACAAACCCTGTTTCTCAATGGCCTTAACTCCTTCGGGCATCAGATACGGTTTTACTTTCGGATAAATTTCGTCCAATACCGCCAGCTCCGAGGGTTCCAAAGGGGCACCCAGATCGCCCTCTACACAACACGCCCCTTTGCATTTTTCCAGGTTACAGACAAAAAACTTCTCGGCCACATCATCGCTGATGCAGGTATTATCGATCAAAATCATACGCCTTACTTCTTGATAATTTTTAATTGCTGACCCACGTTAACATTGCCCGACGAGAGCTGGTTCCAGGTTTGAATCTGCTCGACCGTCACACCGTATTGTTTCGAAATCCGGAACATGGTTTCGCCCTTCTGGACGGTATGGTACACGATTTCTTCGCTCACTCGTGGGTCACTGGCCGCCGACCGGCCCGACGACAGGGCCTGGCCCGGAGCGGTTTCCCCCGTTCCCTTAATAACCAAGGATTGCCCCACGGCCAGTTTGTCTTTTTCCGTCAGGTTGTTCCATTCCAGCAAGTCGCTGACCGAAACGTTGTACAGGCGGGAAATGCTGTAGTAGGTTTGGCCGGGTTCCACTTTATGACTCATCGAGCGGGAACTGGCAGAACGGACCGGAGCGGTGGAGGTGCTGGCCGGTGCGGGTGTCGAACGGGTAATCGGAGCCGGGGTTTCGGCCACCGGCTCGGTCGTCGGGCGTTTGGTACTGGCCATCACCGGCGCGGTTGTTGCGCCCGAATCCACTGGTTTCCGCTCGGTGGGGCGACTAGTCGGTGCCGGGCTGGTCGTGGTTTTCATCGGTGTCGCATCCCACTCTGAACCGGTTGTCGCCGACGAACCGGAGCCTTCCGGGCGAACAATCACGACCCGTTGCGTCGAACCGGAATTCTGGGTCGTAACAGTCGGCGCACTGGCCGGTTCCGAAACCGGCGGTTTGGGGTTCGAATTCACCGGGATTTCGGCCGGACGGCTGGCCGGAGCCGTACTGTTGTCGGCAATCCGGGCGTCGGTTTTGGCCGGAGCCGGGGTATCTTTCGACTCGACCAGCTTTGGTGTGTAAAGCTTCCGCTCCGAGGCATTCCGGGGAATGGTATTGGCCGGGCGTTCTGTGGGTGCCGACTGGCTTAGGCGGGTATCGTTCGCGCCGGATTGCGAGGCAATGGGCCGGGAGGCAGGCGCCGGATTGGTCGGTGTTTTGATGATTTCGACCGGACGATTGGCTGGACGGCGTTCGCGTAGCCACATCACCCGACCGACCTGCAAACGGTCGGAACGGTCGATCCGGTTGTACCGTAAGAGCTTTTTCAGCCGGACCCCGTACATCTGCGAAATGCTTCGTGCTGTTTCGCCCACCTGAACCGTGTGGTGCGGAACGGTCGCCTTCTTCATTTTTTTAGACAGGTAATAAACCTCGTTCTCGACAACGGGGTCGCGGTCGCTCATGTCGTTGTACCGCAGGAAGCTCGACACGCTGATCCGGGCTTTACGCGCCAGCGTTGAGGCATTGGCACCCGCCAGCGCCTGAATACCGGGTAAGCCGTTGATTTCGTACAGGACAACATCCGGTTTTCCTTTGGAGTAGTTGACCTTACGCAGAATCGGAAAACCGGTATCGGTTTTTGTCAGTTGCGGAGCCTGCGTTCGGCTTACCGACGTGGCCTGGGTTGCGGTTCGTTGCTGGGCCAGACGCTGGAGAGCCGCAGCCTGCTGACCCGTTGCCGGAATCGCTAGGACATATTCTTTGTCCGCGGGAATGTTATCGCCCAAAACCCAGCGGTTGTATTTGCGGAGTTCGGCTTCGTCGATATTCAGGTCCTGCGAGATCCGGGAGAGACTTTTGCCACTACCATAGGGGTATTCGACCAGCACAATCGGGTTGGCCGTTCGGTAAGCGGGCAAAACACTTTCCAGTGCGATCTTGTGCGCAAAAAAGCGCAAAATATAGCGGTCGGTTTTCTCGTTCAACGTAACCTCTTTGGCGTAGGCCCAGTCGGCCGGAACGAGCTTGCTGATGCCGGTTGTGCCGAGGTAATACGAGAAAAGCGACGATACCCAGTTGTTGTAAACCGTGTTATTGCGTTTGAAATAGCGGGCAGCTCCGTGGGTGGATGCCACGATGCTCTTGCGCTCGTCCACTTCATCATCGACGCGCATCCCGTGATCCATCGCCGTTTCCCGTTTGAATTGCCAGTAGCCCACCGCCGTAGAGGCCGAAACGGCGTCGGGCGTCAGCGAGCTTTCCTGAACGGCCAGGTATTTCAGATCGACCGGAACACCTTCTTCTTCCAGAATGGACTCGATCAGCGGAAAATACAGCACCACGCGGTCGAGCTTGGCTTCCCAGTATTTTCGATTGGATTGTACCAGGGCCGTAATATCCTGTTTGATAATGCGCCGGGCCCCCTCGTCAAAACGGACGTCAAGATCCGCAAAACGGACGGAGGAAGGCACTTCAGTGGGCGTTTGGGCAATACCGGTCAGAACGATTGAGCAGGAAAAGAAAAGGAGAAGGGAGAGCGTCGATAGTCGCTTTTTCATACGCTGTTTAGTGTTTGTAAATCATCATCAAACCATCCCGAACGGGGAGCAAAAGCTGTTCCACGCGCGGGTCTTCACTCACTTTGCGGTTAAAGTCGATCACGGCCTGGGTGTCTTTGTCAGCCCGGCGTTCGGCCGCCGTCCGGCCCTGACCCACCGGTCGGGCCACCTTGCCGCTCCATAGCACATTATCAGCTAAAATAATGCCACCGGTGCGCACTTTGTCGAAAACCAGGTCGTAGTACAGGCTATAATTTTCTTTGTCGGCATCGATGAACACCAGATCGAACGGCCCGTCGAGCGTCGGGATGAGGTCGGCGGCTTTGCCCAGCCGCAAATCGATCCGGTGACCGACCGGCGACTGATTCCAGTACGACCGGGCAAAGGCTTCGAGTTCGTCGTCTTTTTCGAGGGTAATAAGCGTGCCGTCGTCGGCGAGTCCCTCGGCCAGACACAGGGCCGAATAGCCGGTAAACGTACCAATTTCGAGAATTCGGCGGGGGCGCAGCATCTTCGAGTACATCGCCAGCAGCCGCCCCTGAATGTGCCCCGATAACATGCGGGGGTACAGCATTCGGGCCTGGGTATTGCGGTTCAACTGCCGCAGGAGTTCGCTTTCGGGGGACGTATGCGCTTCGGAATAGGCAGAAATATCGGGTGGCAAAAAATCCATGCCGGTGTACGGGGGTTGCTTTAGGCCAGTGAAATAATACCCGGTCGTGTGGTTTTGTAAAGGTACAATTATTCTCTTAACGGGAACGGAGCGATCCTATTTTGTTCCCGTACGGATGAAGAGACATTATGATGAATAATTGCTGACGATTACTCGTCTTCGTCCGGTTCGGGAACAAAAATCAAGTGACTTAAAGAGGGTTCATCGAACATTTCGTGGGCAAGTTCCTGCAACAAACCGGCATCGACCTGACGAATTTCCGCAAAGATTTCTTCCAGCGAATCGAGTTTGCTGGTATCCAGAATACTTTTTGCCATCGTGAGCATCAGGCTCTGGTTGCTTTCTTCCGACATCGCCAGTTGCCCCATCAACTGCTCCTTGGTGTGGTGAAGTTGGAGGGTGGTCAGTGGTTTTTCGCGGAGCAGTTTCATTTCTCGGCCAATCAGCGCGATGCTGCGGTCGAGGTGTTTCTGGTCCGTGCCGAAATAGATACCTAGAAAACCGGTATCCAGAAACGGCGTGTAACTGGCTTCGATGGAGTATACCAGTCCGTATTTTTCGCGCAGGTTCATGTTCAGTCGCGAGTTCATGCCCGGTCCGCCGAGCAGGTTGACGAGCATGAAAAACGGCAACCGGCGGGCATCGGGCAGAGCGTACGACGGGCGACCGATGGCACACTGGGCCTGTGTAATGGGCCGTTCGACAGTCAGGCGTTGCGGTTCATATGGGCCGGGAGCCAGCCGCTTGCGGTCGGAAGTCCGGTGCGGAATGTCGCTGAGGTATTTGGTAGCAATCTTTTTGACCTTGCTGAACGACCAGTTGCTGACCGACGCAAACACGACCCGTTCGGTGTCCAGGTTTCCGGCGATAAACTGCTGAAGCTGTTCGCGGGTAAAGGCCCGTACGGTTTCGGGCCGGCCGAGAATGTTACCGCCCAGCGGATGGTTTTTGAAAACCACCTGATCGAAATCGTCTTGCAGGGCGTCTTCCGGCGAGTCGTAGTACATTGCCATTTCCTCCAGAATGACACTTCGTTCTTTTTCGATTTGTTTTTCGGGAAAAACTGAATAAAAGGCAATGTCGGCCAGTAACTCGGTGGCTTTCTCGAAATGCAGTCCGAGCACCGACGCGTGAAAGCAGACCTTTTCCTTGGTCGTATAGGCGTTCAGTTCGCCCCCGACGGTTTCGAGCCGGTTGATGATGTGAAACGATTTCCGCTTTTGGGTACCCTTGAAAGCCATATGCTCCCAGAAGTGGGCCAGCCCTTCCTGCTGGGGTAATTCGTCACGGCTCCCGATGTCGAGCATGATGCCGCAGTGGGCAATTTGGGTATGCGGTACTTGTTTATGAACAATCCGGATGCCGTTTGGTAAGGTATGCAGTTCGTAATCTTCCATTCTATTCCAACCCGGTTGCGCAACGCGGAAGCGAATGCCAATCAAAACCGGCCTTAAATTCTGTGAGGTGTTTTTGCCGGTACGGGAATTAAGAACTAAATTTAGTCAAAGAAAATTTCATCGCAATGCACGTATGAACACAAATAGTATACTGCTTGTCGTCATCCGCCTGTTGGCTGGCCCGGTTTTGGCGCAGCGTCGCCCGGCGCAGGCTGTTGCCTCTGTTCCATACACGCTAAACGGTCGCTAACGTTGTTTTGCTGTCCGCCAATCTGAATTTTACTCAATGAATCAACCTTTCCGGTTTCTGATTATTCAAACCGCTTTTATCGGCGATGTCATTCTGGCAACGTCCCTGATTGAAAAACTACACGCCCATTACCCGGATGCCCACCTGGATGTGCTGGTTCGGAAAGGCAACGAAGGTTTGCTGAAAGGCCACCCGTTTCTGAACGAAGTGCTGGTCTGGGATAAGAAAAACGGCAAGTACCGGGATCTGCTCCGGCTGCTCCGAATCATCCGGCCGCGCCGGTACGACAAGGTGATCAACCTCCAGCGTTTCGGAGCCACGGGGCTGCTGACGGCCCTGTCGAACGCAACTGAAACCGTTGGCTTCAGTAAAAATCCATTCTCTCGGTTTTTTACGTACCGGGTCGAACACCGGATTGCGCCGGGTATCCACGAAATCGACCGGAACACGGAATTGGTCAGTGACTTTACAAACCGGGCCGTTTACCGCCCCCGGTTGTACCCATCGGCAACCGATTTCAACCTGGTCGAACCCTATCAGGACCGGCCCTATATTTGCGTAGCGCCCACATCGGTCTGGTTTACCAAGCAGTATCCCGAAGAACAATGGGTCGATTTTCTGCAACGTGTTCCGGCTCCTTACACTGTATACCTGCTGGGCGCACCGTCGGATGTGGAAGCCGTCGAGCGTATCCGGCTCAGTGTGGACAGTGAGCGGGTGATCAGTCTGGCGGGCAAACTGCCTTTGCTGGCGTCGGCGGCTTTGATGCAGGGCGCGCAGATGAACTTTGTCAACGACTCGGCCCCCCTGCACCTGGCCTCGGCGGTCAACGCGCCGACAACGGCCATTTTCTGCTCCACCGTGCCGCAGTTCGGCTTTGGTCCACTGGCCGATGAGTCGCATCTGGTTGAAATCGAAGAAATTCTGGAATGCCGCCCGTGCGGGCTGCATGGGCGTAAAGCCTGTCCGCTGGGCCATTTTTTATGTGCCCATGGCATCCGGACCGAACAACTCCTGGAACGAATCCCGCACTGAGGCTTTTGCCGGGATCAATCAAAAGGATTCATATTCGTACTGCTCCAGCACCGATGCGCTTCCAGCCTGCATGCGTCTGACCGGCAAGTTGTTGGTATAGACATATCGATATTCATCGACGCTTGGCTTGGCCTGGGTACCGGATTGCGTCAGGTAGGTCGAAGCCCGGATGCAGTTATTTCTCGACCAGCTCATCTGATCGAAAATCGGGCAGTCGGTCAGCCGGTACGGATTAGTTTTGGTGTCGTATTCGTAGACAATCCGGCGGGTTTGCGTCGAGGCTGCTGCGTTCCGCTGGAGTGGAACCGTCGTGACGGTTTCTTCAACCAGATTGTCCTGGTCGTCGTAGCGGTACTGGTGTGTTGTCAGGGTAACGGGGGAGGTAGCGGCTTTCTCGCCCCGAACGGCGTAGGTGTACCGTTGGCGACCCACCACCTGCCCGACTGCGTTGTAAGTCAATGAATCCGAGTAGAAAAGTGCCCGGTCGGGTTGAGTTGGCAGGGTGCCTTTGCGGAGAATATACCGCTCTACGGTGCCCAGGCGTCCCTGTGCATTGTATTTATACAATTCGGAATACCCGTAGTTCCAGGGCGTTTCGGGATGTACGTACTGCATGGAATACGCCGTGAGTTTGCCGGTTGGGTTGTAGCCGTGCTGGGTCTGACTGAGGGGTGTCTGGTTACGGGTCAGTTCTTCTTTAGTCAGTTTGCCTTTGGCGTCGTAGAAAAACTGCCGAACGCTACCGTCGGAATACGCAATTTTCTTGAGTCGGTTTTGGGCGTGGAGGGACTGCGTAGCGGTCAGAACAAGTAACAAGCTGAAAAAGAGGGTGGAACGAAACACTTTTTGCATAACGCTGGGAGATGGGTTGTGTTGAGTAGAGGCTTGCAAAAACTATGCCCGTAAAAAAAGCCACTCTCGAAAGGGCGGCTTTTCTGGTGATTTTACCAAAATTAGTTTTTGCGGTATTGCTCGATAATCTTATAAAGCGCTTTTTGCTTTTCCAGTTCGGGAAAGAAATCGAACAACTGGCTGTGCTGCTCGTAATTGAGTGTCAGCGCAGCTTCCAGGCTGACGAGCGCTTCGCGGTACGAACCAGCATGGATGAGGTAGATGACCGCCCGGTAGTATAGATCCGCTTCCTGGGGCAATTCTTCAATGCCCATCTCGATGATCTCGTGGGCCCGGGCAAAGTCGCCCTGATCGAACAGCACCAGCGACCATTGCAGGTAGACATCCACGTTGGTTGGGTCCGCATTGACGGCTTTTTCAAAGGCTTCCAGGCTCGAAATCCCGTTGCCAAGCTTGTACTCGGTTTCGGCCAGGGCCAGCCAGTATTCCGCGTTCTTCTCGTTGAGCTTCAGCGCTTTCCGCAAAAACGGGATGGATTCATGCCATTTGCCCAGTTCGCTCAGACAAACGCCGATGCCGTAGTAGCCTTCGTCCCAAAGGTTGTCCAGGTGAACCGCGTCACGGTACCGGGTGATGGCTTCGCCGTAGCGGTTTTGTTTCTCCAGGCTCGCACCCAGGTAACAATACGTTTCGGCCGTCGCTTCTTCGTACTTCAGCGTGTTCCGGTAGGCTTCCTCCGCTTTGACGAATTCGCCCAGATTCATGTACGTATTCCCCAAATTGAAGTACGCCGACGCAAAATCTTCCTTGATGATTGTCGCGTAATCGTAAGCTTCGGCGGCTTCCTTGTAGCGGCTTAGCTTGCTGTAGGCAATGCCGATGTTATACCAGGCGTTGTGCGAATAGGGGTCACGGTCGATCAGTTGCTGGTAATAATCCAGGCTGTTCTCCAACTCGCCGATCAGATCCAGGCAGAACGCCAGTTCGTAAAGGGAGTTTTCGTTGTTGATGTTATGATTGATCGATTTTTTGTACTGCTCGATGGCCTCTTCATATTTGCCCCAATTTTGGTAGGTTTGCCCGATCTGGAAGTAAATATCGTCCTTCTCGTCGGCGGTTTCGAGTAAATCCGTCAGAATTTCGATGGATTGTTCGTAATGCCCGGCCAGGTTGCTGATCGTGCCCTGCATGTACTGCACATCGGGGTCGCTTGGGTTGTAGAGGGCCGCTTTGTCCAGAAGACTCAGGGCCTGCTCGAACTTGCCGTTCGTGGCCAGCAACTGGGCTTTATCCAGCATCAATTCCAGCGAGTAAGGGAAATTATCAAGACCGGCCTCACAGGCTTTCATGGCTTTTTCCAGATCGCCCTCTTCCATGTAATGTTCGACCATCTGTTCGTAAACATCCAGGTCGAAAAATTGGGTTTCAGTTCCTCCCAGCATACTTTCAAATCGCTGTAACGAGGCCTGTATTTCGCTTTCTCTTTCCTCAAACTCTTGCTCCATATTCACATCGTACGGGGGTTACGTATAAATTATACACCACCATTTAGCGTGGAATTCTAGTAGAAATATACAACTTATAATCTATTTCACAAGGATTCCGGTAAAAAATGTACCCACCGGTTTTAGCCTTTTCGGGCAGTTGTTGGCGATCAGGTTTTTAGCTAAATCGTCCGGTTTTTTAGTACTGGGTCTGTCTGAAGAACATCGAAATGCGCCGAATCGTTTCGTCCATGTCCCGGTAGCGGAAGTCAAGTATCTTCTCGATTTTCCGGCCATCGTAGCGATAAGAACCCGAGGCCGAGCGGGCGGTTTCGCGGGTAATCAGCGGGGCCTTGCCGGTCAACCAGGCCCGCACGGCTTCGAGTGGCCACAGCAGCCGGGTGAGCTTTGGCGAGACGGCAATGCGCGGTCGTTTTTTGCCCAATGCATCCGCCAGTTTGTCGAGAAATGTTTTGTACGACATACTCACGGCGGTCAGGATAAACCGCTGGGCAGTGATGTCGCTTCCCATCAGTTGAAAAACCGCTTCGGCCACATCCAGCACATCGACCAGGTTGACGATTCCGGCGGGGTAGAACGGTTTTTCGTCAAAGGCGTATTTAAAAAGCTGCGTACTGCTGCGGGTCCAGTCGCCCTCGCCGAGCACCAGCGACGGGTTGACGATCACGGCGTTGAGTCCTTCGGCGAGGGCGCGCCAGACCTCCAGCTCGGCCCGGTATTTGGTCTGGCCGTAAAACGAGTTCTGGGGCGACTCTTCCCAGCGCTGCTCCTCGTCGATGAGCGTAGCGATGTCGGTTGTGACCTTATTGGTCGGCCGTCCGATGGCCGCAATCGAACTCACGTAGCCCAACTTCCGGATGCCTTTCGCCAGACAGACGTTGACGACGTTGGCAGTCCCTTCGACGTTCACTTTGTCCATACGGTCGCGGTCTTTGGGCGCATATGAAACGATGGCGGCTACGTGGATCACATCGACCGTTCCGCTTTTCTGCGCCGTCTGAATTGCTTCTTCCAGCGACGGAATGTCGAGAATATCGCCTTCCAGCCAGGTAATTCGGTCTTTTACATCATGCAGAAGGCTCAGGTCGCTGCCGGTTCGCCGGAGTGCAGCCACTTTCCGGCCCGCTTCCAGGTATCGCCGGACAATGTGGCTGCCAATGAGGCCGTTGGCGCCGGTGATGAGGGTTATGTCAGGTTGTGAGGAAGTCATTCAGGATGCGTTCAAGGGTGATGAAACCGGGTGCCTGGCGGGCGTGTAGGTCGGTAAGGAGTTGGAGGTACTGTCCGTCGGAGCCAATCGTGGTACGCTTCATGGCTTTGCAAAACGCCCGAAGTTCCGGACTGAATCCGTACGTAGCTACATCAAGGTTCACTTCCTGCGCGTTCCAGAGCAGAAAGGAGTCGATCGCTTTATCCAGCATAATCAGATGTTGGCTGGTCCCGGTTTTTTGCCCGTAGGTAATTCGATTGTTTGCCTCAATAAAGGTGAAATCATCAAAATAAGGCGGTCGGTATTTGGGTTTATAAGTCACATCCTTATCGATTATTCCAACAACTTTATAGGTCGGTTGATTTACCAGGGCGCTTTTCATGGCTTTTACAACATTGTGGACGCCAAAACTGTGGTCAATGACAGCCGCCGATGGAAGTAGCATAGCCACCAGCGCCGTATCTGCGAAGCACTCAGGCAGAAACAGAACGTCCGGCATTGGGAATAAATTTGTCTAAGTTAAAGAACACATCGGTGCTGAAATCAAGAATATGCCGCAGGTCTTGAGCGGTCAGCGCGTGTACTTTGGTTTCATAGTTTTCGTAGTACGTCACGAAAACGTTCAATTGATCTTCTTCCAGATTTTCAATGAACGTGTGCAGCAGATAAGGACTGTGCGTTGAGATAAAAAATTGGTTCTCCGTGCTGTAAATCATTCGATACGCCAGTTCCTGCGTATACGGCGGAAAGGAATGGACTTCCGGTTCTTCTAAAATGATGACAGAGTCCTTATTGGACTCAACAGCAGTGATGTAAAACATAAACCGCCGGAAGGTGTCGGCGATGGAGAAGAACGGATATTGAGTAACGTATGGCCCATCTTTTTTCTGCAGAATAAACTCTTGTTCTGCGTCAAATAAAACAAGTTCCAACTGTTGTTCAGTAAACAGTTTGGCAAACTCACCCCACAAATCTTTTCTTCTTCTGATTACTTCGTAAAGGTTTGGCCCATTGGGAGGTAATAAAAATTCCTGAAATAGGTTTTCGAAATCTGTTAAATTTAAAAAATCATATTTTTTAACAGAGTTTAATCTTTTAAAAGATCTATCAGTTTCAGGAAGAATTACACGATCAAATTTGCCATCTTTTTGAATAGAAATTAGCTGTGTGCCTGAATACTGTTCCAATGTATTGTAATGCCGTCGATCGCGCTTGACGGCTTGGTAAGCTTGATAAGAAGAAAGCAGTAAGCGAAACGTCGTCTCAACTTGTGGTACAACTGAAGAGGAAAATAAAACGGCTACTTGTTTGTCTGAGATAACCTCAATGGTTTGTCGAGTTTCACTATCACGATAAAGGTGTTTCAATTCTTTATAACGAGTAAAACCGTCCATAAACCTTTCGGCACTATACTCCGCCCCCAACAACCCCAACGCTTCCAGTATATTCGATTTTCCCACGTTCGGCTTGCCGATGAAGACGTTTACTCGTTTACAATCCTTAAGTTCTAAGTCCTTGATCGACTTGAAGTTTTTGATTTCGACCCAATTCAGGAAATTATTCGTGCTTTCCATGGTGTTCTCCGTAAACCGGCCCGTTTGCGGCCCTTTGCGTAAACATAACAAGGTTTGACGCCGATTTGCTAATTTCGCGCCAAAATAAGGTGAGAAAGTACGCGGTCGAGCGTCCGGCGGAACCCGGATTTGTTTTTACCCTGAACCGCATACCGTATACCGAAAACCGACCATCATGTCATTAGAAAACCCGCAACGCTATACCGTCACGGCGGCCCTGATTTACGCCAACGGCCCGATTCACATCGGACACCTGGCCGGTTGTTACCTGCCCGCCGACATCTACGTGCGCTACCTCCGGGCGACGGGCAAGGATGTGGCCTTCATCAGCGGGACCGACGAACACGGCGTTCCGATCACGATCCGGGCGCAGAAAGAGGGCGTCACCCCGCAGGAAATTGTCGACAAGTATTACGTCCAAATCAAACGGTCGTTCGAAGACTTTGGCATCTCGTTCGACATCTACTCGCGGACCTCGAAGCCGATTCACCACGAAACCTCACGGGAGTTTTTTCTGAATCTCTACAACTCCGGCAATTTTACGGAGGAAGTCACCGAGCAGTATTACGACGAAACCGCCAAACAATTCCTGGCCGACCGCTACATCGTGGGCGTCTGCCCGGTTTGCGGCAACGAAAATGCCTACGGCGATCAGTGCGAACGCTGTGGCTCGACGCTCAGCCCCACGGAGTTGAAAGAACCCCTGCGCTCGATGCTCTCCGGCTCAAAACCGGTGTTGAAAGCAACCAAAAACTGGTACCTGCCGCTCGACCGGATGCAGCCGCGCATCGAGGAATACATCAACAGCCATCCGGAATGGAAAACCAACGTGATGGGGCAGTGTCAGTCGTGGCTGAAAGAAGGGCTGCGGCCCCGCGCCATGACCCGCGACCTCGACTGGGGCATCAAAGTGCCGCTGCCCGACACCGAGGGCAAGGTGTTGTACGTCTGGTTCGATGCGCCGATTGGCTATATCTCGATGACCAAGGAGTGGGCCGAACAGCAGGGTCGCGATTGGGAACTGTACTGGCGCGACAAGGACACCAAGCTGGTGCATTTCATCGGAAAAGACAATATCGTCTTCCACTGCATTATTTTCCCGGCGATGCTGATGCACGAGGACAGTTATATCCTGGCCGACAATGTGCCCGCCAACGAGTTTATGAACCTGGAGGGCGACAAGATTTCGACATCGCGGAACTGGGCGGTCTGGCTGCACGAATACCTGAACGAGTTGCCGGGTAAACAAGATGTGCTGCGCTATGTGCTGGCGGCCAACGCGCCCGAAACGAAGGACAGCGAGTTTACCTGGAAGGATTTCCAGACCCGCAACAACAGTGAACTGGTGGGCGTCTTCGGCAACTTCGTGAACCGGGCGATGGTGTTGACGCAGAAGTTTTGTGACGGAAAAGTGCCGACGAAAGGCCCGTTGACCGAAACCGATCAGGCCGTGCTGGACGAACTGGCGCAGTTTCCCGACCGCATCGGACAGGCCATCGAGCAATACCGGTTCCGTGAAGCGCTGGCGTTGCTGCTGGACCTCGCCCGGCTGGGCAACAAATACCTGGCCGAAACCGAACCCTGGAAAGTGGCTAAAACCGACCCGGTTCGCGTTCATACCATCCTGAACATTGCCTTGCAGATTTCGGCTAGTCTGAGCATCGTCTGCGAGCCTTTCCTGCCCTTTACGGCGGAAAAACTGCGGAGGATCCTGAATACCGACCAGATCACCCCTACCGATGCGGTCGGCTCCGGTTTTCACTGGATCAACGCGGGCAAGGGCGATCTGCTGCCGCATGGGCACGTGCTGGGCGAAGCGGTTTTGCTGTTCGAGAAGCTGGAAGACGACGTTATCAATCAACAAATCCATAAACTGCACGAAGCCAAACGCATGAACGAACTGGCCGTTAAAACCGTCCCGGAAGCCAAACCGGTGATTCAATACGACGATTTTGCCAAAATGGATATTCGCATCGGAACCATTGTGGAAGCCGAGCGCGTACCCAAGAGTGATAAACTGCTGAAGTTGAAAGTCGACGATGGCACGGGCCAGCGCCAGATACTGAGCGGTATAGCGAAGCACTTCGAACCCGAAAAACTCATTGGTACGCAAGTCACCTTTCTGGCGAACCTGGCGCCCCGCAAAATGATGGGGCTCGAATCGCAGGGCATGATTCTGATGGCCGAAGACCGCGACGGCAGCCTGGCGCTGATTAGCCCCGACAAGGCGGTTTGGAACGGGGGGACAGTTTCTTGAACCCGGATTACGCAGATTAAAAGATTAACGGGATGGCTACCGCAATCTTTTACATCCTGATAATCTTTTAATCTGCGTAATCCAAGTTCAAGACTGTAAAAAGATAAAGCCTCCCGATCACTGCGAGAGGCTTTATACTGACTATTCCTAAACCCTTAACCTTTTCTTATCTAAAAACTTACCTTCTGAAAAAACCGTATAATTTGCCGGTTTTTGATTGTTACCATCTTTAAGACGTAAGCGATCTTCAGAAGTAACGAATTAAAATTCTAAGTTTCTTATCTAACTGAGAATTTCCTGATTTTGTTCAATTAACCTTCCGTTGAAGGACAATGCAAATATCGCAAGAAATTTCAAGAGTACAAATTTTATTTTAAAAAAATGTTGAACTGAATGGGTGGTATGCACTTGATTTGTAATAGGTTATAAGTTCAATTATAGCTTGTTTAGGCGGGTTTTTAAAATAAAATACTTTAAAATGCACAATTAAGCCAAAGGAAATTTTTATTTCTCAAAGTTGAAAATTCTTTAAAATATTATATTATTGGTTGAAAAAATTCATCGTGTGTTGTAGTCCGGAAGTACAAAAACTGATGACGGCATCCCCGGCCCGGTCGAGATGTTGGGGTAAAACCACCATTTCGTCTTCCGGAAACTGCCCCAGAACAAAGTCGACCTGACGACCTTTCGAAAAATCATTGCCAATTCCGAACCGTAAGCGAGCATACTCCTGCGTCCCCAGCACCTCGTCAATGTTCCGCAAACCGTTGTGGCCACCCGGTGATCCTTTGGGCTTCAGCCGCAACTTGCCAAAAGGCAAATCCTTGTCATCCGTAATAACCAGCAAATTTTCTGCCGGAATACCAAGCTGTTTCAAATACAAGCTAACGGCCCGACCGCTCAGGTTCATGTAGGTTGTCGGTTTGATCAAATGAATCACCTTGCCCTTGTGTCGCCACTCGGCCGTGTAGGCTAGCCGGTTGAGCGAAAAGCTGAAACCGTACTGGGCTGCCAGGCGATCCACTACCATAAAACCGGCATTATGACGCGTCAGCATGTATTCCGGACCGATGTTGCCAAGCCCGGCGATCAGAAATTTCATAGTAACTGTTTTGTTGAATCCCTTGACTGTTTGAACCCGCAAAGTTCGCAGAAACAAATCAACAAAAAACAGGCGCTGGAAACCAAAAACTGAAAACCGCCTAGTATCTTTCGTTCATGAATCAGAAACGCCTTATTCTTGCCAGCCCGTTGCTGGAGATTGTCATCAGCCGTCTGTGTCAGGAACTCATTGAAAATCATCAGGATTTTGCCGAAACTGTCGTGTTGGGCATGCAGCCACGCGGGATTTATTTTGCGAAACGAATCGTGGCCGAACTGAATCAGACACTGCAAAAAGAAATTCCATTGGGTTTTCTTGACGCGACGTTTTACCGGGATGACTTTCGCCGGCGCGACCTGCCGCTGCGACCGAACAACACGTACGTGCCTTTTCTGATTGAAAACAAAAAAGTTATACTGGTCGATGATGTCATCGCGACGGGGCGCATGGTTCGGGCGGCACTCGATGCCATGACGGCTTTTGGTAGACCGCAATCGGTCGAGTTGCTGGTGCTGGTCGACCGGCGGTATAACCGGGATTTGCCCATCAAACCCGATTATACCGGCAAACGGGTCAATACACTGGAATCGCAGCGTGTGCTGGTCGAATGGACGGAGCAGGGTGCCGAGACCGATCGGATCTGGCTCATGGAATAGAGCCGCATTAGCCCAAATGACAAAAAAACGCCCGAAATTCAGGACGTTTTGCATTTTCGGGCATTATAATCTGACTACGGAGATTCTCTATTGGTTAACCAAAACCGGTCGTTCATGGCTCTCTGGCTATCATTAATATACTTACTGTTTTTAATTGTCTGATAATTTGGTAGTTTTACTCAGTAATTTATTAGCTCTCTGTCTTCCAGCAAGTCTTTGTTCTGCGCTTTTACTATAGGAGCCCAAAAGCCATCATAGAGAACCCGCTTAGTATTTTGTTTGATAAACTAGCTTTTCGGCTCTTTTTTATCACTAAGCAGTGTAAGGTTCAACATATATATACTGAGCACTAATTAGAGTAAATACAGTTTAGTAAAAATGTTTGATAAAATATCATTAATTTAAGTACTTGTACTTAAACCCGCTATGCTTATATGATAAGTTCTGTTTTAACTTATGTTTCCCTTAGTCGGCTTGCCAAGGCCATGATAGAAGCCAGAAATCATCAGTTTACTTCACTGGTGTCGGCAGGACAGGCATGTAACCGGTTATACCGATTGACTAACCGCGACCATTGGATTGTAAAACACCAGCAGGAGCAAATTTATTGGGTATTACGTCCGAAACATGCCGAAGCATTCGAGAAGGAAGGACACGTAATTCTGACGCCCCGCAAACGAAAATAATAGTACTTTTTTTACTCAACGTGTATGAAGCGAGCCTGGGATTTATCCCAGGCTTTTTTGCTGCATGTTCGGTAATGGGGTATTATTGGATGGCAAAACTGGAATCTTTAGTTTGATGGCAGGTAGGCCCGAGCTGAAAACCACTATTTTACCCACCAGATCTGATTTAATCGGACGTTGCCGGGCAGAGTAACGCTGTATAGGACAGTTGCGCCTGAGCCAGCAAGTCCGCATACCGATCAATGCTGCTTTGATACCGTTGCATCAGGCGCGTTTTGTAGGGGCCTTTTGCCATTTCCTTTTTGGTAGAAAGGAGCAGATTTTGCATTTGCCCGAGCGTTTTCTGAAGATTCTCAATCCGGTTTTGTTTGGCTTTTAGTAATCGCGTAAACCATTCTGAAGGGGTGAGCTCCTGAACAACCGGTTTGTGCAGGGGCTGGGCCAGAATCGACTCCCATTCTTTTTTCAGAATACGGATTGGTTCCGAGAAAGGATGGTTATTGAAGATATCGAGCGGCAGGTCAATGATACCGTTCCCATCGCGCAGCGAAGCTCTAACAGGCTGACTTCCTCGCTGAACAATACCGCTCAGAATGTCAAAAGCCGTTTCCAGCTCATCAACCTGGCAGAAAAAATTTCGCCATTGCTGCTGGTTGTCGATTGTCGTTAAGGTGAGAACCATGTTGCTGCTTGTTCATTATTCTACAGAATAACGCTGAAGGAAATTTGAATATATAAAATGATTTAAATATAGCTGTTTGCTTACCAGAATGTTAGTAAGCGCGATTTAGAGTTCGGAGCCGGAGATGAGCGTAGCGGTCTTCACTCCAAGGAAAGATAATGACTTTTAAGTGAACTACTTACCTTCTTTTTTGAAAGTAGATACAAATTGGTTTAGCGTAAACTACTTATATTTTTATTATTCAATGGCCTTTAGGAAAGGGGGCATGGTAACCGGATTCAACTCTGTATAAAAAAATAGGGCGGGGCGTAGGGGGGAGGTTGCCGACGCGGGTCTTAGCGGCATAAAACAACAAATACCGTTTCAAACCGCTATAACAGCCATGAAAATTACATCCATTCTTTCTGTTTTTTTTGTTCTGACGTTAGGGTTACTGACCTCCTGCGATTACGAGCGCATAGGACCCTATGAAGAAGATGACCGCACCTACGGGCTGACCAACTTCGACCGGGTCGATATGGGCAGTGCGTTTACCATCACGGTTGAGGAAGGCAGCAATTTCAGCATCGAAGCCCGGGGTAACCGCCGGGATCTGGACGACCTCGACATTTACACCAGCAACGGAACGCTGTATGCCAAATACCGCAACGGTCATCGCAACCGTCGGTACGACATGCACATCGACATCACGATGCCAACCCTGCGCGGGGCCGAGTTTTCGGGCGCATCACGGGCGGAAGTGTTTGGCTTCCAGGGCTTACGCGAACTGGATATTCGGTTGTCGGGCGCGTCGCGGGCCACATTTGATGTCGACGCCGACCGGACTAACATCGACGTATCGGGCGCATCAGACCTGGATTTGAAAGGAGCCAGCGGTTTGTTGATCGGCGAACTGTCGGGTGCCAGCAAGATGGAAGCCTTTGACTACCCGGTCGACGAAGCCGAACTCGACCTCTCGGGTGCCAGCACAGCCCGGGTGCGGGTCGTCAAACGGCTGGAAGTCGAAGCCAGCGGGGCCAGTAGCGTTCGGTACCGGGGCAATCCGGAACTGAGAACGCGGCTGTCGGGTTCCAGCACGGTTCGGCAGGATTGATTTCACAGAAAAAGGAAGTGAGAGTCAAGACGAAAGGGCTTCAACAAAAAAGGACGCACCGACAAGGGCGTCCTTTTTTGTTGGCTCATTTTTATGGTTACTCAATGACTTTGGCCACTTCCAGTTCCTGCGGTTTTTTCGGCTTTACCTTTTTGCGGGTAAACCGGGCAATCAGCCGGTCGACCACCAGGTACATCGACGGCACCACCAGCAGCGTCAGCAGGAGCGAGGAGGTGAGCCCACCGATGATGACCCAGGCCATCCCGTTTTTGGTTTCGGCCCCGGCCCCACTCGCCAGCGCAATCGGCAACATCCCCAGAATCATCGCCAGCGTCGTCATCAAAATCGGCCGTAACCGCTCTTTCCCGGCTTCGATCAGGGCGTGAATCACGTCGTGCCCTTCGGATTTCAACTGATTCGCGAAGTCGACAATCAGAATGGCGTTTTTGGCCACCAGACCCAGCAGCATGATCATCCCAACAATCGAGAAAACCGTCAGGCTTTCCATCGTGAGGGCCAGCGCCAGCAACGCGCCGATCAGGGCCACCGGAATCGAGAACAGCACCACGAACGGATAAACCACGCTTTCGTACAGCGCCACCATGATGAAATACACCAGCAAAATGGCAATCATCAGGGCCAGACCGAGGCTGCCGAAGGCATCCGACTGCTGTTGTAACTGACCAAGGTACTGAATCGAGATGCCTTCCGGCAGTTTTACCGTTGCCATTTTCGCCTGAATATCAGCCCCTACGGTTCCGACCGGACGACCCACGACCTGCGCGTTGATGGTGACGGACGAAAGCCGGTCGATGCGTTCCAGTACGCTTTCCCCGATTTGTTCCTGAACCGTGGCAAACTGCGAGAGTTGGAAGGTTTTACCCTGGTTGTTCACAAACGTCAGGCGGCTGATGTCGCTGGCACTCGTGCGGTCGAAACGGTCAAGGCTGATCAGAATGTCGTATTCATTCCCGCCCTGCTTGAACTTCGACTGGTCGTTGCCCCGGAATGCAGTTTGCAACGCAATCCCAACTTCCGACGCATTGATTCCGAGTTGCGCCATTCGTTCCCGGTCGAGGTTGACGGTCACTTCCGGTTTCGGGTCTTTTACCGAATACTTCACATCCTGCGTTCCCGCTACCGATTTGGTCACGTTCAGAACCGTCGCAGCCGCTGCCCGAATGTCTTTCAGGTTGGTTCCTTTCACGGCAATCTGAATCGGAGCTTGTTGCGCACCCACAATCCCGACCGGACTCACGGTGACTTTTGTCCCCGGAATCTTGCTGACTTCCTCTTTCAGGATTTGCCCGAATTCCTCGGTCGAAACCGTGCGTTGTTTTTTATCAACCAGCTTCACGTTCACATCGGCCAGGTTGCTGTTCGATGCCGTCGCCAGCCCGTTGCTGCTGTACCCGACGTTCGTAAACACGTTCGTCACTTCGGGGTGCTTCATGATGATCTGCTCGGCCTGCTGGGCAATCGAGTTTGTCTGGTAAATTGACGCCGTGGGAGCGAGTTCAATCTGTACATTCATTTCACCCTGATCACTCTGCGGCATGAAGGCCCCCCCGATAAAACCGGCCGGTACGAGCGCAATCGAGCCGACCATTAGCGCAATCGTTGCCAGGAAAATATAACGCTTGTGGCCCAGCACCCACACCAGAATACGGCCATAGGCGTTGGTTAGGCGGGTGATCAGGTTTTCAAAACCGAGGTTCAAACGGCCCCAGAGCGATTTTTGGCTCAACACTTCAATTTTGCCAAACCGGGATGCCAGCAAGGGCGTCAGTGTAAACGATACCAGCAAGCTCATCAGCGTCGAGAAAACGACCACGAGCGCGAATTCGCGCAGGATGTTCCCGATCAAACCGCCCGTCATCGCCAGTGGCACGAACACCACCACGTCGACCAGCGTAATCGCCAGGGCCGTAAAGCCAATCTCGCTCCGTCCGTCGAGGGCCGCTGTCCGTTTATCCTTGCCCATTTCGAGATGCCGGTTGATGTTTTCCAACACCACAATCGAGTCATCGACCAGAATCCCAACGACCAGCGACAAGGCCATCAGCGTCATCAAATTCAGCGAGAAGCCCATCAGGTACATGAGCGCAAACGTCGGAATCATCGACGACGGCAGGGCCACCAGGACGAACAGGGCCGACCGGAGGCTGTGCAGGAACAACAGCATCACCACCGAGACGATCAGAATCGCCAGCCCCATGTCGAACACCACCGCATCAGCCGATGCCAGCGTATACACCGACTGGTCGGACGCAATGTTGAATTTCAGGTTGATGTTGCCGTACTGTTTTTCCAGTTGGGTAATCTTGGCCTGCGTCAACTGGCTGACCGACACGGCGTTGGCGTCCGACTGCTTCTGAATTTGCAACCCAATGGAAGGCCGGGCGTTGATGTGGTTGATGGCGGTCGGTTTCGTCGTGGCATCGACCACTTCGGCCACATCGTTCAGCAGCACCTGGCTCCCGTTGGTTTTGCGGGCAATAATCAGATTCCGCAGCCGATTGGTCGTTTCGACGGAGGCATCAAACCGGATCGAGTACTGCGACTCGCGGGTTTCCAACTGACCGGCCGGGTAGCTGGTGTTGGCGGCTGCAATGGCCTGCGACACCTGCGTGATCGACAGACCATAAGCCCGGAGTTTCTCCTGATCAACATTCACCTGAATTTCCCGTTCGTTACCACCGATGACGTTCACCTGGCCGACGCCCGAGACGTTCGACAACTGCGGCTTGATGTTGTCGTCGATCAGGTCATAGAGTTCGGTTGGCGAAAGGTCGGCCGTAACACCCATCCGCAAAACCGGGATTTCGTCGGTCGAGAATTTGTTGATGATCGGGCGGTCGGCTTCGTCGGGCAACAGGTTGATGATCTGCTCCACCTTCCGCTGGGCATCCTGCTGGGCGAGCGTCGTGCTGACGCCGTTTTTCAACTGCACCACCACGATGGAAGCGCCTTCCTGCGAGGTGGAGGTCATACGGTCCAGCCCTTCGAGCGACGACAGGGCGTCCTCGATCCGCTTGGTCACGTTGGTTTCCACCTCGTCGGCGGAAGCACCCCGGTAGGTCGTTGCCACACTGATGACGTTGGCTTCGAACTTCGGCAGCAGGTTGTAAGACAGTTGCTGGTAGCTCAGCGCCCCGAACAGAATCAGGACAATAAAGACCGTCGTTACCAACAAGGGCCGTTTGACGGCTATTTCGGATACTGACATGTTGATGTTTTTTTACGTACCCACAGACTTTAGTCCGTGTTTTTTGAGCTTATCCAAGCTAGATAGTTGAGCTAACTCACACGGACTAAAGTCCGTGGGTACGGGGTTATTTGGTAACTTGTACGAGTTTGCCATCGCTCAGGTTCAACTGGCCGGTGGTCACCACCTGATCCCCGGCCGACAGGCCGTCCAGCACTTCAATCGTATCGCCAAACTCGCGGCCCACTTTGATCTTCCGTTGTTTGGCGGTATTGCCTTCAAGGACGTAGACATACGGGTTCTTGATGCTTTCGACCAGGGCAATGCGTGGAATCTGCAACGCCTTCTGGTTTGATTTCTGCGAGAAATCGACGTTCACAAACGTACCGGCTTTCAGACCGTTGGCGCTACCAATCGTGATTTCGACCGGGTAATTATGTTCGTCGGTACCCTGCGGTGCGATATACGAGATTTGTCCGGAGTACGTTTTGCCGGGGAACACATCGGCCGTTACCCGAACCGTCTGGCCTTTGCGCAGTTGGTACACATCACTTTCGTTAACCAGTACATTGACTTTCAGGCGGTTGACGTCCAGTACCGTCCCCAAAACCGTCCCCGGCGTAATGTATTCACCCGGTTCGATGTCTTTTTTGACGATCTGACCGCTGATCGGCGCTTTGACATTGGCATCCTGAATCTGCTTTTTGATCTGCTCCGCCTGGTTGACGGCGTTTTCGTAGTTGTATTTCGTCTCGTTCACCTGAATTTCCGTCGTCGCATTTCCCGCCAGCAGCGTGTTGTAGCGGTTAACGTCTTTCTTCAGCTTTTCGATGCTCAACTGTGTGGCTTCCAGCGACAGTTCTTTCAGCCGGTTGTCCAACTGCACCAAAACCGTTCCCTGCCGCACCTGCGAGCCCAGGTCGAAATTCACCTGCGTGACCCGCCCGGCTGTTGTCGCCGTGATGCTGGCTTCCTTGAACGGAATCAGGTTCCCGGTTTTAACCAGTTGCTGACTGACCGCACCCTCCTCAACCGACGTTACCGTGACCGGAATGGCCACATTGGTGTTGGTTGGTGCTACTTTTTTCTCATCGATCTTCTTCTTGTTCGAAGCCAGCCGGAAGCCGATAAGCGCCGTAACAGCCAGAAAGGCTACTACAACGATGATGGTTGACTTTTTCATGGTGTTGTCGGTTGTATACTCAGAGTTGGTTATAAAAAGTTAACAGCGTGCCCTGCGATTGTTCGAGATCCAGCCGGGCCTGGTAGTAATTAATAAGTGAGTTGATGTAGTTCGACTGCGCCTGCCTGTACGAGTTATCGGCGTTGATCAGGTCTGTCAGCGACTTGGTGCCCTGCCGGTATTGCAGCGTGGTCACGTTGTACACCTCCTGCGCCAGTTTTACGGTTCGGTCGTCGTTCTGAACGGTGGTTTGGGCGCGTTGCAGCTGCGACTGCGAGTTGTTGAACTGCAACTGAAAGGCCGAAGCGTTCAACCGCTGCTGTTCTTCCTGCGTCAAGACCGTCAGCCGTTGCTGCTGAATCTGGGCGTCGCGTTGCAGACCGTCGAAAATCGGCACCCGCAGGCTTAGCCCGACGCTTCCAAAACCGGTAAAGTTCCGGAACGCATCGCCGAATTGGTTAGCGAAGGCTAGTGTACCGTAGCTGGCGCTGGCGCTCAGCGTTGGGAGGTAGCCCGCCTTGATCCGCTCCAGTTGCAGCCGTTGCAGCGCCAGATTGGTTTCGGCCTGTTGGAAGCTCACCAGTTTTTTGACATCAAACGGCGGGACTTCAATCGGCGCAATCTGATTGAACGCCAGCGAATCGGGCAGCACCAGCGGCTGATCGGCGGGCAGGCCCATCTGGTATTTCAACCGGTTGAGCGCCAGGTTTAGGTCGTTTTCGGCCACCGAGAGCTGTGAGCGCGTGTTGTTGTAGCTCACCTCGGTATTCGTGTAATCGATGGGCTGAATAACACCGTTGTCCCGCTGCAATTTCAGAATGTTCAGCACCTGCTGCGTCCGCTCCAGGTTGTCGCGCAGGAGGTTGATCTGCTGCTGAGCAATAAAAACCTGGTAGTAGTTGCTGGTGATGTTGTAAATAATCTCTTCCTGCGTCTGCCGGTTGTTCAACTGGGCCAGTTGCTGGTTCGGTTTGTTGGCTTTCAGCCCAATCAGTAACGATTTATCAAATATCGGCTGGGTAGCCTGGGCGCTGACGTTGGTCTGGTATTTCTGACCGAAGGCCACCCGAACCGGTTCGGGGCCAAAAATTCCGGCCGGAATAATCGACGTTTGCAGTTTGATATTATCTGTAAAATTTCCCGATCCTGTAACCTGTGGCAAATACAGCCCCACGGCCTGACGCGCCTGCTGATTGGCGGTTTCGGTTTGGTATTGTGCAATCCGTACGGTCCCGAAATGTTGCAAACCGTAATCGATGCAGCTTTTTAGCGACCAATCCGTTGTCTGGGCCAGGCCGGGCAACGAAGCGGCTAGCGAAAGCGACAAAACAAAGGCGACTAGCTTTTTCATAATTGTACTAAAAAAAGAAAAACTTAACTTGTGGATATGTCAACTGTAGATATATCAACGATTTATCTACGAAAAAAACAATTAGGGTTCAATCAGGTTCGAAATCTTTTTCAAAAGCTTCATGAGCGTTGTAACTTCATCCGGGGTCAATTGGTTTGTGACTTCCCGATCCAGTTTTTGAGCGGTCTCTATAATCTTGGTGATAATCAGTTTTCCGGCGGGCGTTAGCTCGACCAGGTTTTTGCGCCGGTCGATGCTATCGGGCGTAACGCGCAGATAGCCATCCCGTTCCAGCGTCCGAATCGAGCGTTGGATGCCGGATTTGTCTTTTTGGAGGATATTGGCAATATCCTGTTGCGACAGCAATCCTTCCGTTGAACAGTTCACGACAAACAAAACCGGGAGTTGTTCCAACTGCAGCGAGAAACCGGATTTGGCCAGATCCCGGTTTGTCTTTCGGGCAAACAAATGGGACACGTGGTTGACGTTGAAGATGAGCAGATCACCCAACTGATCGTATATTTTTTCCCGTATGGAAACGTCTTCTTTCACAATCATGGCTACAAATTTATTGTCCGTTGATATATCAACCAAATTTTCAAGAAAAAAGTTTTGTATTTTTTCAGTACCCCTGACCGCCGGGTCCGGGAAGTTTTAGCTATCTCATGGAGTAAAAAGCAACTCATGGATTCGGCGGGTCCGGTGGCGTTTCGTCCATCCGAATGGTCACTAAAAACTCCCCGGACCCGGCGGTCCGGGGTACTAGAGGGCATACCGGCCGGTGGCGGCATAGTGCTTGAGCTCGATGGTATCGCTCGGGAGCGGTTTGGAATTCCAGTGGGGGTGAATCGCCAGGGCGGAACCCAGGGCCGTGGCCTGGGCCATTGAAGCGGCAAACACCTCAGTGTCGGGAAACGCAGCCGCCAGCAGGTTCATGTAAAGGGGATTTTTACTAAAACCGCCATCCACAAAAATCCGCTTGACCGGTGAGTTAGCCAGCACGAGGTTCGTCGAAATGAGTTGCTGGGCCACAATATCGAGCATCAACTGGTGATAGGCTTCTTCGTACGTTCGGAAAACCGACAGGTCGCGGTGCCGGAAAAGGGATTCCTGGAGCGGAGGAGCCTTAACGCCCTCGAAGCGGTTGTCGCCGTTCGGCCGTGATTCCCGCAGGTATTGAATCAAATCCGGATTATAATCCACCTGTTTGTAATAATTGTCGGCGGTATTGAAATGAGCCGCCAGCCGTTTGGTCTGCTGTTCGTGTTCGTACCCGGCGAACAGGCGCGAGGCTTTGATGGGCTGCCCTTTGTAGTGCATGAAAGACAGGCAATCGTACTGCAACTCTTCGGCGGTCAACGGCGCGGTATTGAACGGGTTCAGGCTAATCGACCACGTGCCGGTGGAGATCAGCACGAACGGTTCCTGAAACGAGGCCAGGTACGGAATCAAAGCCGCCGAACTGTCGTGCAGGCCGACGCCCACCTTGAGCGGGTGATTCAGCCAGATGGCGTTCAGCACGCTGTCGGACGTAAAAATCGGCCCGAGTAACTTGTCCAGTTTTTCGGCAAACACCCAGTCGTGGTACTGGTTTTTGGTATAATCCCAGAACATCGTGTGGCAGCCGATGCTCGTCACGTCCGACAACACCTGCCCCGTAAACAGGTAACTCATATACTGCGGCAAATGCAGCGCGTACCAGATTTTGCGGAATAGCTTCGGTTTGTCGTACTTGATCCGGTACAGCATCAGGCCCGAATTCAAACTGTCCAGTTTCGGCGATGCGGTTTGCATGGCCAGCGTGGTTTCGTCGCCGTACGTATCGTAGAATTTTTTCCGGACCCCGGCCGGATACGGTTTCAGGTAGTTGTACAGATAGCCGATCGGGCGGCTTTCTTCGCTCAGGTACACCAAACTGGCGCCGTAGGTCGAAAAATTCAGCGCCCGAATGTCAAATTCCGGCAATTCCAGCACGTCCCGCAGGAGCGTTTGCACCCAGTTGGTCAGCCGGGCCAGATCTTCGCACGGATCGCCATCGTCATCGACAATTTCCTCAAACGGTTCCGTCCGTTCCCAGACGATCTCATACCGTTCGTTGAACAGAAACAACTTCTTGTTGGTCTTCCCAATGTCGAAAATGGCAATAACTGGCGTTTTCATATTTCAATGAGTGAATGAGCGAATGAGTGAATGAGTGAATAGCTTCGCCACTTCCGCTTCCTGCGAAGCTATTCACTCATTCACTCACCGCGCGGGCGGCCCCGTCGCTCATTCAAAATTAGATTAAAGTCCCGTTGCAATCGTTTTCAGGCCGCGTTCGCCGATGAGTTGCTGGCGGATGTTGAGTTGGCGGAAGAGGGCCAGCGGTTGCAAGGCGCCACCCGCCCGCCGACGCGCTTCGGCTACCAACGGTCGAACGTCGGTCCGGAATGCTTCCTGCAAAATTTCCTGCGCCCGCACTACATCGTTGACTTCCCGGGCTTCTTCCAGCGCCACACGGTCGACCAGCAGCGCCTGGGCGTAGGCCAGTTGAATGGCTTCGACGGATTGCAGCAGGTCTTCCAGCGGGTCTTTCACGTTGTGGCTGGCGTCGATCATCCAGCCCAGGTCCGTCGCGTGGTTCATGCCTTTGCTGTCCATGCCTTCAATTAATTCGTTGAAGATCAGGAATAATTGGTAAGGTCGAATGCTGCCCACGGTGAGGTCGTCGTCGCCGTACTTGGAGTCGTTGAAGTGAAAACCGCCCAGTTTGCCTTCCATCAGCAGTAGAGCCACAATCTGTTCGATGTTGGCATTCGGCAGGTGGTGACCCAGGTCGACGAGCGTATACGCTTTCGGGCCAAGTTTGTTGGCAAACAGCAGCGACGAACCCCAGTCGCCGACGGTCATCGAGTAAAAGTTCGGTTCGAAGGCTTTGTATTCCACGAAAACTTTCCAGTTGTCGGGCAGGGCCGCGTAGATTTCCTGCAAACTGTCCAGCGTGCGTTCGAAGGCTTTCCGGAAATTCAACTGGCCGGGGAAACACGAACCGTCGGACAGCCAGACCGTCAGCGACTTCGAGCCCAGCGCCACGCCGTGCCGGATCACCTCGATATTGTGGTCAATGGCCTGTTGCCGCACCACTCGGTCGACGTGTTGCAGTGATCCGAATTTGTAGCTATGTTGCTGATCCGGCTGGTCCTGAAACGTGTTCGAGTTCATCGCATCGAACCGCAGCCCGAAGCTGGCGGCCAGGCTTTTGATGGCTTCACCGTCGGTCGGAATGTCCCACGGAATGTGCAGGGAAATGGCTCCGCTCGATTGGTTGAGGGCGTGCAGTAGCCCCACATCCTCGATTTTTTCTTCCAGCGAACGCGGTTCACCTCCGCCCGGAAACCGGCCAAACCGGGTGCCGCCCGTGCCGAGCGCCCAACTCGGAATGGCAATCTGGAAGTCGATGAGTTTGTTGATGACCTCCTCGGCGTTGACAACTTCCTCCGTCCAGTACGACAGCTTCCGCTGGTGGGCTTTTTCGAGCTTGTTGTTATGATCGGCAATCTGATAGGATTCGAGTTTCATGAGCAGGTTAGGGGTTTAGGAAAGAGAGTTGTTACACAGGGTTTATCAGAGGTGATCAGAGAAAACCCTGATTAACTCTGATTTTCCCTGATAAACCCTGTGTAACAACTACAATTAATTTACCTTACAAACGCCATCGCCACCCCGCCATCGACGTTCAGCACGTTGCCGGTCGATTTGCTCAGCAAACCACCCACGAAGGCGAAACACGCATTGGCGATGTCGTCGGGCAGGATGATTTCGTTCAGCAGCGTCCGTTTGGCGTAGTAGGCGGGCAGTTCTTCCACCGTCACGCCGTAGGCTTTGGCCCGGCCTTCCGCCCAGGCACCCGCCCAGATTTTGCTGTCGGAGATCACCGCATCCGGATTAACCACGTTGACCCGGATATGGTCTTTACCCAGTTCGGCGGCATTCAGGCGGCTCAGGTGCAACTGGGCGGCTTTGGCCGAACCGTAGCCCGCGTTGTTGGGGCCGGACACCAGGCCGTTTTTGCTGGCAATGTTAATCACATCACCGCCCAGTTTTTGCTTCCGCATGATTTCCACGCCTTTCTGGGTGACCAGAAACTGGCCTTTCACCAGCACATCGTACAACAAATCCCAGTCTTTTTCGGTATGCTCTTCAATCGGTTTCGAGATCGACAACCCGGCGCAGTTGACCACAATATCCACCCCGCCGAACGAGAGCGCAGCCGCATCGAACGCCTTGCTGATGGTGTCGGCGCTGGTCACATCGAGGCCCACCGCCGTGTGCGTATCCCGGCCGTATTGCTGACGGAACTCTTCATTCGCACCATTTAGCCGCTCGGGATCGTTGTCGTTGATGACCACCACGGCCCCTTCGGCCACGAACCGTTTGGCGATGGCTTTCCCGATGCCGCCCGCGCTCCCGGTGATCAGGGCGATTTTGCCCGACAGCGGTTTCGGTTTCGGCATCCGCTGGAGTTTGGCTTCTTCCAGCAGCCAGTATTCAATGTCGAAAGCTTCCTGACGCGGCAGTGAGGTGTATTCCGAAATGGCTTCGGCCCCCTTCATGACGTTGATGGCGTTGGTATAAAACTCAGCCGCCACCCGCGCCGTTTGTTTGTCTTTAGCAAACGAGAACATGCCCACGCCCGGCCACAGAATAATCACCGGATTCTTGTCGCGAATCGCCGGGCTGTTCGGGTGTTTGCAGGTTTCGTAATACTGCTCGTACATGGCCCGGTAGGCTTCAAAAGCCGGGCTCAGTTTTTCCTGAATGGCGGCCGTATTCGTCACGTCCTCGTCGGGCGTCAGGTCGAGCACCAGCGGGCTGATTTTGGTCCGCAGGAAGTGGTCGGGGCAGGAGGTGCCCAGCGGAGCGAGCCGCTCCAGATCATTCGAGTTGATAAACTCCAGCACGCGCTCGTCGTCCGTAAAGTGGCCGATCATCGAGGTGCGGTTCGAGCAGAAACCGCGCAACACCGGTGCTAGTGTGGAGGCCTGTTGCCGACGGGCTTCCTGATCGAGACTTTGCAGTTTGGCACCCCCAAAAACCGGGCGGTTTTTTCCGTAGTTTTCTTCCAGGTATTCCGCGCATTTTTCGATGACTTCCAGCGTATTGATGTAGCTTTCGTAAGCCGTATCACCCCAGGTGAACAAACCGTGCGAACCCAGCATGATGCCCCGGATGCCCGGATTCTGTTCCAGGCATTCGTTCAGTTTCAATCCCAGATCAAAACCGGGCCGCTGCCAGTCGACCCAGCCGATGGCACCGTCGAACAGTTCCTGCGTAATGCGTTTGCCGTCTTTGGCGGCTGCGATGGCAATGGCGGCATCGGGGTGCAGGTGATCGATGTGGGCAAACGGCAGAAAACCGTGCAGGGGCGTATCGATGGACGGCGCTTTCGACGCCAGATCGAAAATGCAGTGGTTGAACAACTCGACCATCTCATCTTCGAATTCGATCCCCCGATAAATGTTTTTCAAGCTGCGCAGCCGATCCACATACAGAGCCGCCAGACCGCTCCGCTTCATCGTACCGAGATCGCCCCCGGAACCTTTGATCCACATCACCTCGGTGTCGTTGCCCGTCAGCGGGTCTTTCGCCATCGTTTTGCAGGAGGTGTTGCCCCCGCCGTAGTTGGTCAGCCGCAGGTCGGCTCCCAGGAGGTTGGAACGATAGATGAGGAGGGCCACTTCGTCACCGGCCAGTTGGGCGGCTTTGGCTTCGTCCCACAGGTAGCTTACATGACGAAACTCGTTCGCCTGCCGTGTGTTGTTCGTACTGAGCATATCGAATGGATGTCGGAACGCCGACGCGATTGATTCTTCTGAGCCAGGTTATCGATCTTAAAAAGAGGTTTCGACCGGACTTATACCCAAAGATAAACGGCAAGCCCAGGCTGACTTTCATGTACTGTCCTATTTTGTGACCGAAAAATGATTTTTTTGTCTGCCAATTGAAGCGGTTGCAAAATAGAGGATGGTTTTGGCGACAGCAAACTCTTTTTCGCTAATTGTGTTTGTGGAATAAAACCGACCAAAGAACCATGCTGGCTGTTGCCCCCGTAACGCTCTACAAAATAACCCAATCGGCTGATCCTCAAGCGCAGCCCGACCTGCTGGCCGTGGAAGAGCCGCTGGAAATCCGGCTGGGTTTTGGCCCGGCCGACAACCGCCAGCAGCGTACGGTGGCCGTCACGATGCGAACGCCCGGCCACGACGAAGAATTGGCCCTGGGTTTTTTATTTACGGAAAATATCCTCGAAAAACCGGCGCAGGTTGTTTCCGTTCGGCATTGTGTCACGGACTCCGAAAAAAAAGGGAATGTCCTGCGGGTCGAACTCCGGCCGGATGTGCTGATCGACTGGCAGCGGCTCGAACGGCATAGTTTTACGGCCTCCAGTTGCGGAATTTGCGGCAAAACGTCGATCGACGCGGTGCAGGCCGTTTGCCAGACGCCCGTTGTGGCTGGTTTTCAGATCGCGCCGGAACTCATTCACAATTTACCCGAAAAACTCCGGGAAACACAGCGGGCTTTTGCTCACACGGGCGGGTTGCACGCAGCCGCCTTGTTCGACGAAACCGGGTGCTTATTGCTGGTGCGGGAAGATATCGGGCGGCACAACGCCCTCGATAAGCTCATCGGGGCGGCTTTCTGGCAGGGTTGGCTTCCGCTGAGCCGGTTTGGCGTACTGGTCAGCGGCCGCATCGGGTTCGAACTGGTGCAGAAAAGCTGGATGGCGGGCGTTCCGATGCTGGCGGCCGTGGGTGCACCGTCGAGCCTGGCCGTCGAGCTGGCGAAAGGAGCGGGGATGACGCTGCTCGGTTTTGTCCGTGATAACCGATTCAATCAATACAGTTAATCCTGTCAGGGCAATAAATCAAATCCATGAAACTCGCTCCCAACGCCCTAAACGGCCTGAAAATTACGAAGCCGACCGAAACCGCTGCCGGACTGACCGCCGTGACGGTTTCCTTTCAACACGTTTTCCGGCATACCGATCTTGTGCGGGGCTGGAAAGCTTTGTACCACCTTAACCAGAAAGACGGCTACGACTGCCCGAGTTGCGCCTGGCCCGATCCTGACCACGACCGCTCGACGATTGCCGAGTATTGCGAAAACGGCGCGAAAGCCGTGGCCGAGGAGGTGATGACTAAACACACGGCCTCGCCGGTTTTGTTTCAGCGGTATTCGGTGGCCGAACTCTTGCAAAAAGACGATTTCTGGCTTGGGCAACAAGGTCGCCTGACGCAGCCGCTGGTGATTCGGAAAGGACAAACGCATTACGAGCCGATTGGCTGGGAGGACGCCTTTCACTTAATCGCCGATCATCTGAATACCCTGGCGTCGCCGGATGAAGCGGTTTTTTATACCTCTGGTCGGACCAGCAACGAAGCCGCTTTTCTGTACCAGCTTTTTGTCCGTCAGTTCGGCACGAACAACCTGCCCGATTGCTCGAATATGTGCCACGAATCGACCTCGGTGGCGCTGGCCGAAACGCTCGGGCTGGGCAAGGCGTCGATTGTCTACGAAGATTTCGAAAAGGCCGAGGTGATTATGATCATGGGCCAGAATCCGGGCACCAACGCGCCCCGGATGCTGACCCCGCTCGAACAGGCCAAGCGCAACGGCGCGACCATCATTGCCGTCAATCCGCTGGTCGAAACCGGGTTGGTGGCCTTCAAGTATCCGCAGAGCCCCCGCGATATGCTGCTCGGGGGCCAGAAGCTGACCGATCTGTACCTGCAAATCCGCATCAATTCGGACCTGGCGTTTCTGAAAGCGGTTTGCAAACTGCTGCTGGAAGAAGAAAAGAAAACGCCCGGCCTGGTCATCAATGCGCCGTTTATTGAGAAGTATACCACGGGTTATCAGGCGTTTATCGAGAATCTGGAAGCGTATGACGTGGGCGAACTGGTGGCCGAATGCGGGTTATCGATGGAGCAGGTGCAGCAAACCGTCGAGCTGCTCAAACACAAAAAGAAGATCATCATTTGCTGGGCGATGGGCCTGACGCAGCACCGCAATGCCGTCGAGACGATCAATGAAGTGATCAATTTGTTGCTTTTGAAAGGCAGCATCGGCATTGAAGGGGGAGGAGCCGCCCCGATTCGCGGGCACAGCAACGTGCAGGGCGACCGGACGATGGGCATCTGGGAACGGCCGAAACCTGAATTTCTGGACAAATTAAAAACCGTCTTCGGCTTCGAGCCTCCGCGCAAACCCGGTTTCAGCGTCGTCGAAGCCGTGCAGGCCATGCACGAGGGCCGGGCGAAGGTATTTTTCGGGATGGGCGGCAATTTCCTGATGGCGGTTTCCGATACGAACTACACCGCCGAAGCCCTGCAACGCTGCCAACTGACGGTTCAGGTATCGACCAAACTAAACCGCAGCCACCTGATTCACGGCGAAACGGCCCTGATTCTACCGTGTCTGGCCCGCTCTGACCGCGACGAGCAGGCATCCGGCGACCAGTTTGTAACCACCGAAGCCACCACCGGCGTGGTGCAACATTCCAAAGGGATGCTCGAACCGGTTTCCAAACACCTCAAAAGTGAACCCGCTATCGTGGCCGGGCTGGCAAAGGCGGTTTTCCAAAACCGGCCAACGCCCATCAACTGGGATCAGCTCGTCAGCAATTACGACCACATCCGCGATCTGATCGAGCAGGTTGTTCCCGGTTTTGAGCGGTACAACGAACGTGTGCGGAAGCCGGGCGGTTTTTATTTGCCTAATGGCCCCCGCGAACGAAAATTTACAACCAAAGACGGCAAAGCGCATTTTACCGTCAATACCCCCGACCGCATCGCCCTGCAACCCGACGAGTTGTTGCTGATGACGATTCGCAGCCACGACCAGTTCAATACCACCGTTTACGGCCGTGACGACCGTTACCGGGGCATTCACAACGAACGGCGCGTGGTGTTGCTGCACGCCGACGACATCGCCGACCGGGGGCTGAAACCGCAGCAGGTGGTCAATTTGCAAAGCCGGTACGACGGCAACATCCGCACCGCCGAACGGTTTGTCGTCGTGCCCTACAACATTCCGCGCGGGTGTGCGGCTGCTTATTTCCCGGAAACCAACGTCCTGCTGCCCATCGACCAGGTGGCCAAAGGAAGCCTGACGCCTACCTCGAAGTCGATTGTGATTACGGTAACTTTGCCTGCGGCAGAAAAAACCGGAAAAGCGGGGAACCAGGAAACGGACGGGACGCACCGGTAATTCAATCCCGGTTTTTTGGAATCGGGATTTTCCCTTCCTTACTTTGGATTTTCACTCGAATACAACGATCAAATGTCTACTGTTTTACTGACCGGCGGGGCCGGTGGGCTGGGCCGCTCGGTGACCCGGCAGTTGCTGAGCAAGGGCCATACCGTCGTGGCAACCCTCGAACCGGGTGGTCACACGCTCGATCCGCAACCGAATCTGTTTCCGCACGCCCTCGACCTGACCGACGAAGCCGGTTGCCGGCAACTCGTGCAGCAGGTCGCGGCTGACCACGGCGGTATCGACGCGGCCATTCTGCTGGTAGGCGGTTTTGCGATGGGATCCCTTTCCGAAACCAACTTTGCAGACATCGAAAAAATGTTCCGAATCAATTTCCAAACGGCCTACCAGGTGGCCCGCCCGGTTTTTGAACAGATGAGCCAGCAACCCGGAGGTGGACGGTTGGTGCTGGTGGGTGCCCGTCCGGCGCTGGTACCGTCGGCGGGGCAGCATATGGTGGCCTATGCGTTGTCGAAATCGTTGGTCATCCAGTTGTCTGAACTCATCAATGCCGCCGGGAAGAGTAAAAATATCGTGTCGACCGTCCTGGTGCCGAGCACCATCGATACGCCCGCCAACCGCGAAGCCATGCCCGATGCCGACCCCGATAATTGGGTAAAGCCCGACGACATCGCCGAACTGGTGGATTTCGTGACGTTTGGGCCGGGCAAGATCCTGCGGGAGCCGGTTTTGAAAGTGTATAATAAAGCCTGATGCTACACCAAATCCGAATGCGTTTTCTTTACGCTTCGGTGAATTATTCATGATGAATCTCCGAAACTCTTTTTCTTATTTCCTGAACCGGAAAACCGTTGGTGGGGGTCTGCTATGGTTGACGCTTCTGCCAGCAATCGCTCAGAAACCGTCGGCCATCTGGTACCGGCAACCCGCCCGCAACTGGAACGAAGCCTTGCCGGTAGGCAACGGTCGGCTGGGCGCGATGGTGTTTGGCCGACCTGCCGACGAATTGATCCAACTAAACGAATCCTCGCTCTGGTCGGGCGGGCCGGTCGACCGCAATCCCAATCCGGGCGTGGCGAAGTACCTGCCCGAAATCCGGGAAGCGCTGTTTCGGGAAGATTACAACGAAGCCGCCAAACTGACCCAGAAAATGCAGGGCCTGTATACGGAAGCCTACCAGCCGCTGGGTGATTTGCTCCTGAAGCAAGCATTGACCGGACAACCGACGGAATACCGCCGTGAACTGAACATTGAGAATGCCAGCGCAACCACGCGGTTTCGGGTCGATGGTGTGACGTATACGCGCGAAATCTTCGTGTCGGCACCCGATCAGGTGATGGTGCTGCGGCTGACGGCCGACAAAAAAGGAGCCTTGAACATGACGGCGGCCACCCGGAATCCGCACCCGGTTACGAAGTTGGTAATGGGCCGGGATGAACTGGTCGTGCGCGGCAAAGCCCCCGCCCATGCCGACCCTAATTACGTGGATTACAACCCCAAACCGGTTATTTACGACGATCCGGCCGGATGCCGGGGCATGCGCTTCGACTGGCGCGTGAAAGTCCGCTCGACTGACGGGATGGTTTCTGCCGATACGGCTGGAATTCGGATTCAGAACGCTTCGGAAGCGGTTTTGCTGCTGACGGCGGCCACGAGCTTCAACGGGTTCGATAAATGCCCCGACCGCGAAGGCCGGGACGAAAAACAACTGGCCGACGGCTACCTGAAGAAAGCCCTGGCGAAATCGGTGGACGGTTTGCGCCGGGATCACGTGGCGGATTATCAGCGGTATTTCAACCGGGTCAAGTTGACGTTGGGAACCTCGCCCTCAGCCCTGAATTTGCCCATGGATGAGCGCTTGCAGCGGTACGCCGAAGAGGCCGCAGACCCGGAGCTGGAAAGCCTTTATTTTCAGTTCGGACGGTATTTGCTGATTTCGAGTTCACGGCCCGGCGGAGTTCCGGCCAACTTGCAGGGACTCTGGAACCCAATGGTGCGCCCGCCCTGGAGCAGCAACTACACGACCAACATCAACACCGAAATGAACTATTGGCCCGCCGAAATGGTGAACCTGTCGGAACTGCACACGCCCCTGCTCGACTGGATTCAGTACATGGCGGTTACGGGTCGGGAAACCACGAAGAACTTTTACAACGCCCGGGGCTGGACGGTTCACCACAACTCCGACCTCTGGGGGACGAGCAATCCGGTCGGCGACAAGGGCAAGGGCAGTCCGTCCTGGGCTAATTGGGCCGTCGGCGGGGCCTGGTTGAGCCAGCATTTGTTCGACCATTACCAGTTTACGGGGGATAAAAAATACCTGCGCGACTACGCGTATCCGCTTCTGAAAGATGCGGCTCTGTTTTGTCTCGACTGGCTGGTGGAAGACAAGCAGGGGCGTCTGGTCACGGCCCCTTCAACTTCCCCGGAAAACGTTTTTGTCACCGATCAGGGCGTCAAACAATCCGTTTCGGTGGCCACGACGATGGACATGGGCCTGATTTGGGATCTGTTCACGAACGTCATTCAGGCATCGGAACAACTGGGCGTTGATGCGGAGTTGCGGAAGGAGTTGTCGGAAAAGAAAAAGAAGCTGTTTCCGTTGCAGGTTGGCAAAAACGGCAACTTGCAGGAGTGGTACAAAGACTGGCAGGATGAAGATCCGCAACACCGGCATGTTTCACACCTGTACGTGCTGCATCCTGGCCGGGAGATTTCGCCCCTGACGACGCCGAAGCTGGCCGATGCCGCCCGGAAAACCCTCGAAATCCGGGGGGATGGCGGTACGGGCTGGAGCAAATCCTGGAAAATTAACTTCTGGGCGCGGCTGCACGACGGCAACCATGCTTACAAACTGTTGCGCGAACTGCTGAAACTGACCGGCATGGAAGGCACCGACTACGCCAAAGGGGGCGGTACGTACCCGAATCTGTTCTGCGCCCACCCGCCGTTTCAGATCGACGGTAATTTCGGTGGCACCTCGGGCATGGGCGAAATGCTGCTGCAAAGCCACGATGGTTTGCTGAACCTGCTGCCCGCCCGACCCGACGCCTGGGCAATTGGCGAGGTGAAAGGGCTGAAAGCGCGCGGGGGTTACGAATTGGATATGGACTGGCAGAGCGGCAAGCTGACCCGTGTGGTGGTTCGCTCGACCCTGGGCGGGAATTGCCGGTTGCGGGTGACAACTCCGTTGAAATCGAGTGGCAAAACCGGTTTGAAAACCGCTACGGGCAACAATCCGAATCCGTTCTACGAACTGCCGGAAAACCAGTACCAAACCACGTCGCCCGAAACCTCCGGCAACGGCGTCTGGGCCTACGACCTGCCGACCGAAGCCGGGAAAGAATATATCTTGCTGAGTGCCAATTGATGATTTAGTTGTAAACCCTTTAATCTGATAGTCCATGAAAACCCTGAAATGCCTGTTCTTCTCCCTGCTTGTGGCCGGAACGGCGCTGGCGACTGATCCCGGAACGGTGAAAAAAGACGAAAAACAAGCCGTTGAACAGGCCGTCGAGAAACTGCGGAAAGCCATTCTGGATGCCGACAAATCGGCCCTCGAAGCGATCACGACCGATCAGTTGACCTACGGTCACTCGAACGGGTTGCTGGAAGACAAAACCGCCTTTATCAAAGCGCTGGTCAGTGGCGATTCGGATTTTACCACGCTGGACCTGACGGAGCAAACCATAACCGTGGTGGATAACACGGCCTGGGTACGGCACAAGCTGGCGGGCAACACCAACAACAAAGGCGTCGCCGGAAGCGCCAAACTGGCGGTTTTGCTCGTCTGGGTGAAACAGAAAGGCGACTGGAAACTGCTCGCCCGCCAGGCCGTCAAGATTTAACGTACCCACGGACTTCAGTCCGTGTTTTGAGTAAATATGACCATTTAGATGGAAAAAACTCCCAAAAACACGGACTAAAGTCCGTGGGTACGAAGGAGCCGGTCGATGGTGGCGGCTATGCGGTTGACTTTCCCGTCGTCGGTTTTGGCGGCATCGATCCAGTCAAAGCAGGCTTGCTGTTCTTCAGCTGTGAAGCGTAGAAACGTTTGGTGAGCGGCTGGCTCATCTTCCAGGCAAAGCAGCAAATCGCGGGGCACCTCAATGGGCGGGCGTTCGGTGAAAAGCGTAATGTGGACCCAATCCCCGGCTTCTTTCCCGATTTTCTTCCGGATTTCGGCTTTGATCGCCAGGAACAACCGGCCGTTGCCCATCGGCATCAGCGTGCAGTTCCGAAGCTCATACGCATCAATCCGACCGCTTACTTTGACCCAGTTGAAATACGTTTTTTTGTCCGGAACAATTTCCGGAATAGCGGCATAGGTCCAGCCCCCTTTTCCGGGAAATTTTTCGAGCCGGTACGGGCCGTCGACCAGCGGTTTTTCCATGATTGAGGAAAGGAAACGATTCGGTAAACCACCAAAGATAGAAAGAACCGGATCGTTCCCTCAATTCCAAACGCGGAAAGTTTCGTTACTGACGGCTATTCAGTGCCAGCAGGGCGTCGGCTGGTGACGACCGGAAAAGCTGGTAGATATCGGCGGTAGCCCCCACATGAATTTCCTGCGTGTCGGTTTCCAGGGCCCGTAGCAGGTCTTCGGCCACCACCGTCGGCGAAATTCCGTTTGCTCCGCCAATAGCCTCCGAAAACTCGGTATTGACCAGCGGGGGCATCAGTTCAAACACCTTGATGGCTGTGTCTTTGGCAAGCGTGAACCGCAGGGCCTGAGTGTAGGAGTGCAGCGCGGCTTTGCTGGCGGCATAGGTGGCCAGGACGTGGTTGGGCACAAAGGCAACAATCGATGAGACGTTGACAAAGGCCGCTTCGGGCTGTTTTTTCAGCAGCGGCAGAAGCTTCTCGGTCAACCGGACAATCGACAGATAGTTGGTCGAAATTTCCTCGGCGGCTTTGTCGGTGGCCTGCACGCCGTCTTCGGACAGTAAATAATAGAACGCCCGACCGGCGTTGTTCACCACCAGATTCAGCGTCGGAAACTCCCGGTGCAAACGTTCGACCAACTGCTCGACGTCTTCGGGCTTGCTTACATCGGATACAATAGCCGTGGCATTGGGCAATTGCGCAGCGGCTTTCTGCAAACGTTCGGCGTTGCGACCGGTGATAATGACCTGATTACCGGTTTTGGCAAACAGTTTGGCAATTTCGAAACCGATCCCGGCGCTCCCGCCGGTGATCAATACGGTGTTGTTCTGTGTTTTCATGCGTTTAATTGATTAGGGATGATTTGTTATATACCGATCGGTATATCGTTGGGTAAAAAAATTAAGGACTCGTAGTTGTGTCAATTTCGCGCACCAGCTTGCGGGCGGTTTCCAAAACCGCATCCAGGTGAAGCGGTTTCCGCGTCGTTCGGGCGATGAAAATACCACCCTGGATCAGGGCCAGAATGGTTGTGGCAACCTGCTCCGGATCAGCCTCGGCCCGAAATTCCCGGGCGGTTATGCCTTGCTGAATCAGGGCCGCAAGCTCCCGTTGCGTTTCGAGCAATTCTTCGGCGACCCGTTGCCGCAGCGGCTCGTGGGTGTCGTCGGCTTCGGTGCCCGCATTCAGTAGAGGGCAACCGCCTTCCGGAAAAACGTGGATCTCGGCGCTGCTAAACAAGTCGATGAAAGCCAGGAGCTTGTCGCGATGGCTGGCGGCTTTGCCGAGTCGCTCCTGAATAATGTTGGCCCGTCGCTCGGCGTTGAAATTGAAAACCGCCAGGGCAACGTCATCTTTATTCTCAAAATTCCCGTAAATGCTCCCCTTCGTGAGCCGCGTGGCTTCGGTTAGATCCGACAGCGACGTACCGGCGTACCCCTTCTTGTTGAAAATACCGGCGGTCGTTTCAATAATGAACTGGCGGGTGGTTTCGGATCGGGGTGTAAATTTCATGACGCAAATATATACCGATCGGTATATGAATTCCAAGCACTTTTTCATTTATTTTCATTTTTGCCCGTTACACGCTCAGATGGAGCAAAAGTCACGTTTGAATGGTATGTTTGCTGAAGAGTTCCACGGGTTTGCTGGGTTACGATTCGACACCACCAATTTCAAACTCTGTTCGGAATCCCTTGCATTACTCCCACCCGTTTCAGTATTAAACTTAATTAGCAGTATGAAGCTACTATTCCTTATTCTCTCTTTAGTGTCCATACCGCTCTCCACGTATGCCCAAACAAAAGAGATCGCCAATCTTCCTGCCAGTAGTCCGGAGGAGGCCGGTTTCAACAAAGATTCTATTCATGCCCTTACTGATACCCTTTCCAAATTCAGGCAAAGAGATTTCCGGGGATTGATTGTTATTAAAAACAATAAACTTGTCCTGGAGAATTACTACAATACGTTTTGGCGAAATCACATACACGATATCCGGTCGGCCGGAAAAAGTATTACTGCCTTGCTCCTGGGTGTGGCGATCAAAGACGGATTGGTAAGAAACGTAGATCAGGATGTTTATTCGTTCTTTCCGAAGGAGAAGTACCCGGCTATGCACGAAGATTATAAAAAGGTGAAGCTGATTCATCTGCTGAATATGGTTTCAGGCTTAGATGCCGATTCG
This sequence comes from Larkinella sp. VNQ87, assembly GCF_049445795.1. NCBI lineage: Bacteria > Pseudomonadati > Bacteroidota > Cytophagia > Cytophagales > Spirosomataceae > Larkinella > Larkinella sp. VNQ87. Next base: position 172,449 of record NZ_JBMSDT010000014.1, on the reverse strand, counting down.
GATAACCCTAAAACGCCCGGTAGTGAAGGCAAATGGATCGCAAAGGACGAATGGGTAAAGTATTTGTTAAGCGTTCCTTTATCCAGGAAGCCAGGTGAAAAATGGGTCTATGCCGATATTAATGCTGTGTTGATTGGAGCGATCATCGAAGAAAAATCAGGGATGAGCCTGCGGGATTTTGCCAGGCAAAAAGTTTTTGACCCGCTGGAAATCAACGAGTTTTACTGGTACACTAATGCCGCAAATCAGACGGGCGCTGCTGGCAATCTTTACCTTTCCACGCTTGACTTTGCAAAGTTGGGTTTGTTGGTGGCTAATAAAGGAAAATGGGGGAATCAGCAATTAGCCGATCCTGATTATATGAATCGGTTGTTGAATGAACACTCTACTGCCATAGGTAATTATAATCCGCTGGCGGACGAATACGGGATGCTCTGGTACAGATCAAGCAGAACGTTTGGCAAAAGAAAAGTAAACTATCTCTGGGCATCCGGAAATGGCGGAAATCATTTGGTGATTGTTCCCCAAGAAAATATGGTCATCGCCATGACGTCTGGTGCATATGGCAACTGGTACCCCCATCAGAGGGCCTATTTTATCCTTAGTAAGGTCGTACAGGCCTTGGAAAAAAAAGAGTAAACATCATCCGTTTGGGCATCTGGTGGCTGAAGGGCCTGTGTAAACCAGGGGACTGCTAACAGGCTGGACAAGCGGTTCGGTGGAGCGTCAACGTATGTTCCGGTCAGTTTCTGACCAATGGTGCAAACCACTGGATCGCCGGGCAAGTTACTAACCCTTCAATAACTCGTCTCCTCCAGCTTGACTTTTCCCCGGAATGTCCAAAAAACAAAAACCGTGTAGGTCAGCACCAACGGCATGCCGATGGCGGCAAAGAGCAGCATCGTGCGCAGGGAGCCGTCGGTCGAAGCGGCTTCGTAAATGCTGATGTGGCCGCGCGCGTCGGTTTTCGACAGCACCAGGTTTGGGTACAGGCCCGACGCAAACAGCACCAGCAGCAGGGCCGTGGTGATGCCCGACGAGATGAAACCGCGCAAGTACCGTCGTTGCTCGATCATTCGACGCATGTTCAGCACAATCAGCACAGCCGACAGTGGCAGGGCAAACATCACCGGGTATTTGTGAAAAATGGCTTCCATGTGCGGCACGTAAATGAGCGTCGCCATGGAGGCCGTGATGAAACAGAGAATGAAAAATTTGCTTGTCTGGTTGATCAGAATGGTCATTTTGGCATACAGCCGGTCTTCGGTTTTCATGGCGAGGTACATGGCCCCGTGCAGCATGAACAAGGACAAAACCGTGACGGATATCAGCAGGGCGTAGGGGTTGAAAAAGTCCCGCAGCCGTCCGACAAACTGGTGATCTTTGTCCAGCGGGATTCCCTGGATCAGATTCCCCAGAATCAGCCCGAACAACAGGGCAATCGTGGTGCTCGACAGGCAGTAACTCACATCCCAGAAGGTGCGCCACCATTTCATTTCTTCCTTGCTCCGGAACTCAATCGAGATGGCGCGGAAAATGATGGCCACCAACAGCAAAATAAACGGCAGATAGAAAACCGACAAAAGGGTTCCGTACACGAGCGGAAAAGCCGCAAACAACGCCCCCGCGCCGATCACGAGCCAGACTTCGTTGCCATCCCAGACCGGCCCGATGGCGTTCAGGGCAATCCGGCGGCTTTGTTCCTTCCGGAAAAACAGGTGCAGCGCCCCCGCCCCCAGATCAAAACCGTCGAGAATACCGTACCCGCTGATGAGCGCACCAATCAGCAAAAACCACCAGGTGGGAAGATCAAGACCGAGCAGGGTGTCCATAGTCAATGAGTGAATGAGCGAATGAGTGATTGAGTGAATAGCTCTGCCATTTTCTGCTTCCTGCGAAGCTATTCACTCAATCACTCATTCGCTCATTCACAATTAAATGGGTGATAGATTGAGTTTCGAGTCCGGCGTCTCCGGGTCGTCCTCGCTCACGTCCGGGCCGTGCTGGATTTTTTTGTTCAGCAGGTAAATGAACAGAACGAACAGGACGACGTAGACGAACGTAAACAGCAGGAGCGAGATCAGAACGTGCTCGGCTTTGACGGCTTCCGAAAGCGCATCCGACGTGCGGAGCAGCCCGTACACGACCCAGGGCTGCCGACCCACCTCGGCCGTGTACCAGCCGACCTGATTGGCGATCTGCGGCAGCAACACCGCCCCGACAAAAACCACCATCAGCCAGCGCGTTTCGAAAAGCTTTTTTCGGTACAACAGGAAAAGTGCCAGCCAGCACAAGCCGATGAGTGTCATGCCTATGCCCACCATCAGGTGATAGGTCTGAAAGACGAAATTCACGGCGGTCGGGCGGTTTTCGGGTTTGAAGCTGTTGAGACCGGGAATCGGTTTTTGAAAATCCTGATGCACCAGAAACGACAAACCGCCCGGTATTTTCAGGCCCGTCGTCTGCTGCTTTTCGGCATCGACCCAGCCGAAGAGGTACATATCCGCCGGAGCAGATGCGTCAAAATGCCCTTCCATCGTCGCCAGTTTGGCCGGTTGGTGTTTCGTCACGACTTCGGCGGATTTGTGGCCGGTAAACAACTGCCCCAGCGACGAAATAGCCGCCACCCACAGGGCAATCCGGAAGGCTTTTTGCGAATGCTCCACGTAACGCCGTTGCAGGATGTACCAGGCACTGACGCTCAGGACCAGAAACGAACCCGCCAGAAACGCCCCAATCAACACGTGCGAATACCGTTCGAGGGACGACGGATTCAGTACCATTTGCCAGAAATCGGTCACCACAGCCCGGGCTTTCATCCCTTCGCCCTCTATGCGGTAACCCGCCGGGGTTTGCTGCCAGGAGTTGGCCACCACAATCCAGAGTGCCGAAAACATGGACCCCAGGGCCACCAAAACCGTCGACAGAAAGTGAACGCGGGGGCTGACGCGATTCCAGCCGAAAATTAGAATGCCCAGAAAAGCCGATTCGAGGGCAAACGCAAAAATTCCTTCGGCGGCCAGGGCGCTGCCAAAAATATCGCCGACGTAACGGGAATACACCGCCCAGTTCGTGCCAAACTCAAATTCCATCACGATGCCGGTGGCGACGCCGATGCCGAAAATGAGCGCGAAAATCCGGACCCAAAACCGGGTCAGTTCTTCGTAAACCTTGTCTTTGGTCTTCAGATACAAGCCTTCCATGAACACCAGGCAGACGCCAAGGCCAATGCTCAGGGGCGGATAGATGTAGTGGAACGCAATCGTGAAGGCAAACTGAATGCGGGAAAGTAACTCAACGTTGTCCATAACCGGAGAGGAGTTATGAGTTAAGAATTAAGAGTTAAGAGTTGAGGGGGGAGGTCACAGTAGTCATTCTTAATTCTTAACTCTTTTGCTTGCAAGGTACAGTAGAAGTGGACATGAAAGGTTGGTTTGGAACAAGATTTAAAAAGAAAAAGAGTTATTTCTCAGAGTTGAGCGGAGAAGATCAGAGGTAAGCAGAGAAAAAAACTCCGCTAAACTCTGTTGTCGCTCGCGTGTGGTGAGTGACAACAGCTCATAGTCCTGGTTTTCACGGTCGTCCCTAATTTATTCAGTCCGGAGGTTTTTTGTTGGATTTGCCTGAGCGGCCCGGTACGTGCGGATTCCAATGGTTAGACTGCCTAAAATGACCAATAAGCCGCAGCAAAGACCAAACGTTTCAAAACCGATGGAAACCCGGTAGGCGAAATTGCTCAGAAGTGCATTTCCTGCTATGTAGCCCAAAGGATAAGCTATCAGAAAGGCAATCAGCAGAAGTTTTATAAAATCCCAGGACAGGAGGTTGAAAAGCTGAAACACCGTAGCTCCCATTACTTTTCGAATGCCTATTTCCTTGACTCGCAGTTGTGTTGTGTATGTCACCATTCCCAACAAGCCCAGGCTGTCATCCAGCCATAACGTACGTCCAATCGCTTCCGTCGGGCTGCCCAGGCGAAATGCTCCAACGGCTTTTTCATTGATTAAAACCAACCGGCCCGGGCGTTGATGGGGAACGGTTCCCGTCATGTTGGGGAAATTCTGGCCGGCCACAAGCGATAAGTTCATGGTTTGAACAAAATTGGTATCTACGGCAACCTGCACCGTTCGGGCAGAATCATGTCCATACCGTTCATTTTTCACATATCGTAACTCGTTCAGCTCGCTTAACAACGCCGAAGTGGCCGTTACCCGCTCGACGCCGGTTACCTGACGCAATTCGTTGCTAAGTCGTTGTTGTTGAACGCGATTACTGAGCGGAATCGTTAACAGGCGTTCACGTCGGAATCCATAATCGGCCGTTGAGAAGAAATGAAATTGTCGTGATAGGGTTACCAGCACCATCATGACGATCAGGGAGATGGTGAACTGAGCAACAATCAACGCTTTCCGAAAAGATAGCCCCCGGATCACCCGTAAGCCGGAATAACTCCGGAACACCTGGGCAGGCTCAATGCCGGACAAAATCCGGGCCGGTGCCCAACCCGCCAGGACGCCAGCCAGCAGGGAAAACCCAATTAACAACATCCAGAGACGGAAGTCCCATGCCAGTTCGGAGAGCAGCCATAAACGCACCACGGGCATTGGCCGGATGACCACCGCCATGCCATACGCTAATGCTAAGGCCAGCAGGGCGACACCGACCGATTCTGTCATGAATTGACCCATAACCTGCCATCGGAATGCCCCAACCACCTTCCGCACACCCACCTCGCGGGCTCGGCCGATGGATCGCGCCAGCGTTAGATTCACGTAATTAAAACCGGCTAAAAGTAAGGTTACCAGACCCACAAAAAACTCGCCTATCAGATCGCCATAGTGTTTTTCATTGACCATCCGCCGACTGAGTAATTCGGGTGACGGAGAGAGTTGGGAAAGGGCTTGCGGCCGAAAGTGATAGGGAAGCCGGTTCTCGGAAAGCCGGTTTTCGTTTATCCGTTTGATGAGGGAGGAGAGGACCTGCTGAAGGTGATCCGGCGGAATTAAAGGTTTCAATAGGACATAGGTAAAACCATTGGTGTATTTTTGCCAGTCTCGATTGTCAGTTTGTTGAACACCTTGCTGTAGGGTACTCAGGGAAAGAAGTAAATCAAATTTGAAATGGGAGTTGACGGGCACTTCCGCCAATACGCCTGTAATGGTGATGAGGCCTAGTGTTTCGTGGTGGAAGACCTTGCCGACCGGATTCGTGGTTCCGAAGTAACGATTGGCGGTTTGGGGACTAATAACCGCCGTTAATGGTTCCGTGGCCAGTCGCCCGGTAGCGAGTTGAAAATGAAACAGGCTGAAAAAACCGGGATCAACGGCCAGAGCCGTCACGTCAAGCCGTTTGTCATTACCCGTTAGCGAGGTTGGAAAGTTGACGACGCGGGCCGTCTCTTCGATGCCTGGATAGTCTTTCTTCAGGGTTGAGGCCAAACCCATCGGGGAGGTCGCAAAAGACGTTGGGCCCTTCGTCGGACTCATAACGTCGGTAATTATTCGATAGATGCGGTCGCGTTTCGGATGAAAAGCATCATACTCGAACACCGCTTTAATATGGGCAATGGCCAGAAAACATACCGTCAATCCCGAGGCAAAGCCGAAGATGTTGATGGCGGAAAATAGCTTATGTTTCCACAAATTGCGCAGGGCGATTTTACAATAATTCTGGAACATAGGATAAAACCGGTTTGACCTTAAACTTCGCTATTTTCCACCGGATTAGTATTAAAAAAGAAAAAGAGTTATTTCGCAGAGTTGAGCGGAGAAGAAAGGAGTTTAGCGGAGGTAAGCAGAGAAAAACCTCCGCTAAACTCCTTTCTTCTCCGCTCAACTCTGCGAAATAACTTTTAAGTCAAACGAATATGCGTCCTTACATCCTTGCCGAAGCCAACTGGAAACACATCCACGACCACCCCATCGAACTGGCGATTCTGCCCTGGGGAGCCACCGAAGCCCATAATTACCACCTGCCCTACGCCACCGACGTGATCGAAGCCGACACGATTGCCGCTGAATCGGCGCGGCTGGCCTGGGAGCAGGGGGCAAAGGTGATGGTGCTGCCCACGATTCCGTTTGGCGTCAACACCGGCCAGACGGACATCTTGCTGGATATCAACCTGTATCCGAGCACACAGAAAATGATTCTGAACGACATCATCGAAGTCCTGAACCGACAGGGCATTCAGAAACTCCTGATTCTGAACAGCCACGGCGGCAATGATTTCAAAACCATGCTGCGTGAACTGGGCGTTCAGTATCCGACCATGTTTCTGACGACCTGCTCCTGGTTCAACGCGCTCGATAAAACCCGGTATTTCGACGAACCCAAAGGCGACCACGCCGACGAGATGGAAACCAGCCTGTTACTGCACCTCCGCCCGGATCTGGTACTGCCGCTGGACGAAGCGGGCGACGGCGCGGCTAAAAAATGGAAGGTGCAAGCCCTGCGCGAAGGCTGGGCCTGGGCCGAGCGCAAATGGTCGCTGGTGACGGCCGACACGGGCATCGGAAACCCCAGGGCCGCTACGGCCGAAAAAGGCAAACGGTATTTCGAGGATGTGACCCGGAAACTGAGCGGCTTGCTCGTGGAGCTGGCAAAGCTGGACGTGACGGACTTATACGAATAAAACCGCCCGACCACCCTTCAAGCCGGTTTTGGCCGGAGGGGAGCCGGGCGGTTTTTAGAAACAGGAAGCGGTTATTTTTTGGCCGTATACATCACCCGCCAGACTTTGCCTTTGACCGAATCCGTGATGTACAACGATCCGTCCGGCCCCTGTGCCAGCCCCATCGGGCGGTGTTTGGCGTCGCCGGGGCTGGCCAGGTCGAGTTTTCCGGCGTTCACATTCGTGCCCGGTTTGCCCTGTTCGTCCACGCCCGCGAAGTTTTCGGCAAACACCTCGTACTTACCCGACGGTTTTCCGTCTTTGCCGAACGGCACAAACGCCACAAAATAACCACCCTGCTTCAGCGGAGCACGGTTCCAGGAACCGTGGAAGCAGATGAAAGCCCCGTTTTTGTATTTGCTGGGGAATTGGTTGCCGGTGTAAAACAGCACGTCGTTGGGTGCCCAGTGACCCGGGAAGGCCATGATCGGCTTGTCTTTTCCGGCGCAGCGGTCGACGATTTTGCCGTCACCACCGTATTCGGGAGCCAGTATTTTTTTGTTTTGTTCGTGATCATTGTAGCAATACGGCCAGCCGAAATCCGACCCTTTTTTGACCATCAGAAACTCCTCCGACGGCAGTTCGGCGCTTACCTCGTCGGTAAACATACCGCCCCAGTTGTTGAGGTTGTCGCGGCCATGTTGCAGGGCGTAGAGGGTGTTGCTGGCGGTGTTCCAATCGATAGCTACAGCGTTACGAATGCCGGTCGCGTAACGGACGCCATCGCTTTGCTTCTGATTCGGTTTGTTAGCATCAAATTCCCAGATACCGCCGTACTCTTCCAGAATGGGGCAGGGCTCCATGCCTTTCGAGCCTTTCTGCCGGTCTTTTTCCTGGCAGGCATTCGAGGGTGCCCCGAACGTAACGTATAGTTTGCCAGCGGGTGAAAAGGCCAGGGGCTTCGAGGCATGCTGCCGCTGAAAGGTCAGGCCGACCACAATCGGTTCCGGTTTTGTCTCCGGATCGACCATGCCGTTGGTCATCTTGTAGCGATACACCGACGTATCGGATGAAGCATACAGGTAGCCGTTGTAAATCGCCATCCCGGTTCCGGCGTAGTTGCCAAACGCGAGTGTTTTATCGGCTTTTCCGTCGCCGTTGGTATCCCGCAATTCAACAATGCCCTTGCCGTCTTTCAGCCGATTGAGTTTGACAAAAACCGTCCCGTTGGCGTCGACGGCGATGTGCCGGGCGGAGCCCAGGTTGTCGGCAACGGTGAGCGCACCAAAACCGGTCGTGAGTTTCAATCCACCGTTGTCGGGGTCCGGAGCGGGCAGAACGGCGGTTTTTCGGCCGGAAGGATCAGCGGGAGTGTAGTCTTTGCGGGGAATAAAAGCCCACCCCAGGAGGGCGAATAGGACCTCGGTCAGCAGCCACAACCGGGTCTTGTACTGGAACAGTTGTTTCATGAAAATAAAGGATTTACGGGCTATGGTTGGAATTGCTGAAATATAAGAACAGAATGCATTATTTTTACACGCTTATCTCGTTAACCGCACCAAGTCGTGTTTGGTTTCGGGTAAAAAAAGCGGATATTCCCTTTTACAAAAAGTAACCGCCATGCCTACAACGGATACCGGTTGCTTACACACTGAAACAGAACGTAGTAAATGACTTCCCTTGCAAGATGGCTCAACCGGGGCGCGGCTCTGCTGTTACTGACGGGCGCGGTGCCGGTTGGGGCCCAGACCCTTGATGAATCGCTAACTCCTTTACCAACCGATCGCCTGTCGTCCGTGCCCGCTAACTGGAAACCGGCCTCGTCGATTATGGTCAATCCGTTGAAATCCGACAGTAAACTAAAACCCGGCACGGGCGTGCTGGTTGGAACGCCCGGCCAGCCGGTGACGTTGCTGACCAACGCCAGTGATGTCCGGCTGGTGCTGGAGGTCATCCTGTCGCCGGGTGCGGAAGCAACCTTGTCGTTTGGCCCAACGGGCATCCGGCTGGCCGATACCTGGGGGAGTCCGGAGGTCAACACCGCTACGTTCGGGACCATCGAAGGCAATGCCACGTTGTTGCCTCTCCAGAACGCGGTGAAAGCACCTGGCTTGTGGCAACCGTTGGAGGTTCAGCTTCAAAGCAGCGGTCAGGGACCGGCTACGTTGGAAAAAATGGCGCTCAATGGTGTTGTATTGCACGAAAACCTGGTGTTACCCCGAAGATCTGGTGGAACCCCAGGCACCGTCATGCTGAATGTCAAGAACGGTGTTGTGGCAGTGCGGAACGTTGGCTACCAATTGATTACCGACCGGCCCGTTGCGAAACTGGCGAATGTGCGGTATAAACTGTACGAAAACCGGACCGAGACCACCTCGCCCGCTGAACTGGCGAACCTGAAGCTGGTAAAAGAAGATACCGTTTCGACGGTCACCTATGAAGTGTCCTTTGGTCAGCCACGCTGGCACGGGATTGTTTACACGGGCGATCTGGTAGTCGATAAAACCGGGCCCTATACGGTGGCCTTGCAGCAGGGCGGTTTTGCGTCGCTGCAAATCGACGGCAAGGAAGTGATTGCCAATCAACGGCTCGATCTGGGCTACATGAATACCGCCAAAGTCGAACTGACGGCCGGAAAACATCCGTTTACCCTGTTCTTTGGGCGATCGTGGCCCCGGCCGGGTCTGGGCTTCTTTATTTCGGCCCCGGATACCAAATTTCAGGCTTTGCATACGCGGGCGTCGCTGCCCGAACCCGATCCGGTCGGTGCGATAACGGTTGAACCTAGCGCCAAACCGTCGGTGATCCGCTCGTTTGTCAATTTTGGCCCGAAAAAGAAAACGCATTGTATTTCTGTCGGTAGCCCAACCGGTCTGAACTATACCGTCGATCTGAACCAGGGCGCTTTGTTGCAGGTTTGGCGCGGACCGTTTGCGGATGTGACCGAAATGTGGTACGAACGAGGAGAACCGCAATTGCTCAAGCCGATGGGCACACTGGCGGTTTTGTCGGCCCAGAGTCCGCTGGCGTTGCTGGCCAATGCAACGCAATACTGGCCCGATAGCCTGTCGGACAGCGAGTTTAAATACACTGGCCTGACCATGGATAAGCAGAGTTATCCGATTCCGCATTACCGGCTTCGCGATCTGGACATTACGGATGCGGTTTTGCCCAATACCGACGGTAAATCGTTTACGCGCACCCTAACGGTGAAAGGTCCGGAAAACGAGTCGCTCTACTGCCGCCTGGCGACGGGGTCGACGCTGGAAGAAGTGACCAAGGGCCTGTATTCCGTCGATGGAAAGTATTACGTACGAATCGATTCCAAACTGAAACCGACGATCCGGACCAGCTCCGGACGGCAGGAATTGGTGATGCCGGTCAGCGTAAAGGGCGGCTCGACCACGATTCAGTATTCTTACATTTGGTAAAAGCGCATGGAAACTCCAATTTCATGGGCGGATTTCGAAAAGGTGGAAATGGCTGTCGGCACAATCATCGCCGTCGATCCTTTTCCGGAGGCCCGAAAACCGGCGTACAAACTAACGCTCGATTTTGGTCCCAAAGGCATCAAACGGTCGTCGGCGCAATTGACGAAGCTCTACAAACCCGCCGATCTGCTGGGGATGCAGGTGGTAGCAGTGATTAACTTCCCGCCGAAACAGATTGCGACGTTCATGAGCGAATGCCTTGTTCTGGGTGCATTGGGTAAAGAAGGTGAAGTGACCCTGTTGCAAACCGAACGTAAAACTGAGAATGGCTCCCGAATTGCTTAGTTACTAGAAATCATGAAAAATAAACTTTCTTTTCTCTTTTTCTCCCTTTTCCTGTCCTCTTTCGCGATGGCACAACGCCCGTTGACGGAAGATGACTATTACCGACTGATTACCGTGCCCGTGCCCGAAGGGATTCAACTCGAAGTGGGCGGAATGGCCGTGTTGCCCGACGGTCGGCTGGGGGTTTCCACGCGCCGGGGCGAGGTCTGGCTGATCAGCAATCCGTACATGAAAGGCAGTCGGCAGCCGCAGTATAAGCGGTTTGCCTACGGTCTGCACGAACCGCTCGGGCTGGCTTACCACAAAGGCGCTTTGTACGCAACCCAGCGGGGCGAACTGACCAAAATGATGGATACCGATGGCGACGGCGAAGCCAATGAATACCAGTCCATCGTAAAATGGCCATTGTCCGGTAATTACCACGAATATTCGTACGGGCCGGTCTTTTTGCCGGACGGCGATATGCTCATTACGCTCAACCTTGGTTGGATTGGGCGCGGAGCCAGCCTGGCCAAATGGCGCGGGTGGATGCTGAAAGTGAACGAAAAAGGGGAAGTCAAACCCTGGGCTACGGGGCTGCGCTCTCCGTCGAGTTACCGGGCTTTGCGCGACGGCAGCATTTTTTACACTGAAAACCAGGGCGACTGGGTTGGTTCCGGCCGGATGACTCACCTCGAACTGGGCGATTTTGCCGGCAATCCGGAAGGGTTGAAATGGACTTCCGAGCCGGGCTCACCCCTGAAATTGAAGCCGGAAGACGTACCGAGCACGGGCAAACCGATGCACGAAGTAGCCAAAACCGTCCCGAATCTGAAAGTTCCGGCTATCTGGTTTCCGCATACGCTGATGGGAATTTCGACCTCCGACATTCTGGAAGACACAACCGCCAGCCGGTTTGGCCCGTTCGATGGGCAACTCTTCGTCGGCGACCAGGGGCACAGCAAGGTGATGCGCGTTTTCCTGGAAAAAGTCAATGGCGAGTACCAGGGTGCCTGTTTCCCGTTCCGCTCCGGTTTTCAGTCGGGTATTTTGCGGATGGCCTGGGGGCTGGATGGCTCCATGTTTGTCGGGCAAACCAGCCGGGGCTGGTCGGCCACCGGCAAAGACCCGTTCGGGGTGCAGCGCCTGGTCTGGACCGGCCAGACACCGTTCGAAATGAAAGCGATTCGCTCGATGCCCGACGGTTTTGAAGTTGAATTCACATTGCCGGTTGACAAGAAAACCGCCGAAGATCCGGCCTCTTACAGCCTGAACAGCTTTACGTACAAATACCACCGAACCTACGGAAGCCCGATTGAGAACGCCCGTCCGGTTCCGATCCGGGGGGTGGTGGTGTCCGAGAATGGCCTGAAAGCACGGATTGTGGCTGATACGGTTCTGCGCGAAGGCTATGTCCACGAAGTAAAGGCCGAAGGGGTCAAATCGACTACCGGGTTGGCGCTCCTGCACAATACCGGGTATTACACCCTGAACGCCATTGCTCCTGGGACGAAACTGGCCATCGCGGCTCCTGCCAAACACAACCATGCCGACATGGCGATGGCTTCGACCAAGGCTGAACCACCGGTTTCGGGTGCGAAAGGGAAAACCGCAGTGAGTGCCAAGCGCGTCACAGAGCAACCCGCCGACTGGACGAACGGCCCGGATCAGGTCATAACGATTGGGACGCTGCCGGGGCTAAAATTCGACAAAACACAGGTGGAGGTGAAAGCCGGAAGCCGTGTGAAATGGATCTTCAATAACAACGACGATATGCTGCACAACTGCGTAATCGTAAAACCGGCCACGGCCAATGCCGTCGGTGACGCAGCGTTGAAACTGAACCTGAATGGTTCCAAAATGCAGTATGTGCCCGTTACGCCGAACGTTCTGTTTCATACAAACCTGATGCAGCCCGAAACCTCGGAGTCGCTCTATTTCGTCGCTCCTGCGACACCGGGTGAGTATCAGTTCGTCTGCACGTTCCCGGGACACGCTTCCCTGATGCAGGGCGTGCTAAAAGTGGTGAAGTAATTCGCATTTTTATAAATTTTTTACGAGTATAGGTGATTAAACAAAGCTTTAATCACCTATTTTTATATCTGTTTATACGCACCCAAGCTTGGAACACTCTTTACCCTCTCACTCTTTACGGAATTTTTTCACAACACTGGTTGGTAAGCCGGGAGAAACTACACTGGAAAGCCGGATATTCAATTCGATGTGCCTAGTGGTAATTCTGGCAATGGTTTATAATATTCCGTTCAATTATTCCATCGGATTAACGGAAGCATCACTTATTTCGCTGGTACTTTTTCTACTCTTTTCGTTTCTTTATTACCTCTCCCGAATAAAAAATAAATTTTATATCAGCATTACTACCGCTGGCATATTGATTAACCTATTGCTAGCGATTAATTATTTTTTTAATGCGGGTGCAGTCGGCTCGTCGTTGCTCCTGTTTATGCTGGTTTATTTTCTGCTAACCATCATTGCCCCTGCGCGGCAATATAGGTTCTGGTTTTGTTTTAATCTGGTTGTCGTATTTGGCCTTTTATCGATCGAATACCTGTATCCTGAATCGATCGTAACGAAGTATACAAATCGTTTGAACCAGATTCTCGATGTGGCATCTACCTATCTGGTCGGGGTAATTCTCATCTACCTGGCCATGCAGTTTTTTAGAAAAGCGTACAGGGCGGAGCAACGCCTGGTGGAACAGAAGTCCCTGGTGCTCGAACAGTTAAATGCCGAAAAAAATAAACTTTTTTCAATCGTTTCACACGATTTGCGCTCCCCACTGGCTTCCGTTCAGCAGTACCTTGAAGTCATTCGGGAAACGGAGTTGAGCATCGATCAGAAAAAACAGATTGAAGCGGAGTTGTTGGCGGTTGTGAGTCATACACAGGAAATGCTTTTCAATTTATTATCGTGGTCGACAACCCAGATGGGCGGTACTAGTGTCAATCTGGGGAAGGTACATGTCGAAGCCGTATTAAAGCCGATTTTGGAGATTTATAAACCGTTGTCAGCTAAAAAAGGAATCGAATTACGGCATTCGATCGATCCGGATTTATGGGTGTTGGCGGATACCAATATGCTGCCTCTTATCGTCCGAAACCTGATTGGTAATGCCATCAAATTTACTCCAGTCGGTGGTTTAATTTCTGTACAAACTACCAAAACGGGCTCCGAATGTCTGATCGCCGTACAGGATAATGGAATCGGTATTGACGCAGCTCATGAAGAAGCTATTTTTTCGCTGAAATCACGATCAACGTTTGGGACAAATCACGAAAAAGGCGTAGGCCTGGGTCTTTATTTGTGTAAGGAATACGCTGAAATTCAGAAAGGGAGACTCTGGTTTGAGAGCCAACAGGGTGCCGGGACCACTTTTTATTTAGCTTTACCACTTACCCGTTAGTAGGTATAGATCAATGGGTAAGTTGCATTCCGGTGTCTGACAAACGGTGGGATTTCAGGCACCGTAATGCTTGTGTAATTAGCTGCTATTTTGGTTTAGTAACCAATCGTAAACCGCTGTCGAATGTGTTGCGGCTGTTCGAGTTCGTCAAGCAGGGCTACCGCCAGATCCTCAACCGAAATTTTGCTTTCACCCTATTCCTCGAAGACGGGTTGCTCTAGATTTTGGCGGAATCGGGCAGTTCGTTCGCCAGGTTCCAGCCTAATGGTCGGACTCAGAAAGGTCCATTCCAGATCCGTTTCCTGTTTCAGAATATTCAGGTAGTCGCGGGCGGCCAGGGCCCCCGGTTTCCATCCGGCCGGGAGTTGGGGCGTATCGACCAGTTGAAGGCCGGGTGCCGCTTCCAGACTACCCGCTCCACCCACTACCAGCAGGCGTTTGACACCGGCTTTTCGGATACCCCGCTGGATGGCCTGCGAACCAGCCAGGAAGTCGTCGTAAAGGTTCGGATTGGTCCAACCCGCATTGTAGGCGCTGACCACCGCATTGTGTCCGGCCACCAGCGTTGTGATTTCCTCTTCATGCTGAGCATCACCTTTCTGAACGGTCAACTGCGGGTCTGAAATCGCTCTGTTTTCGGGATGACGGACAAGGGCCGTGACTGAATGTCTGCGTTGCTGATTTCGTTCCGAATCAAAACCGGGTTGATCTTCATCCTGTCGGCGATTACTTCCGACCGTAAGCGTTTTTGTTGCAGTATCGTAAGAGTCGGAGAAGCTTTTTCCGGAAGGAGAAAAAAAATGCAATCGAGTTGTAGCGTTTCGGCACCCGGGGCCGACTTACCAACGAAAACAACCTCGGAAGGGTCTTCAGCCTACCGTCGCTCCTCCGGACAACGGAAGCAATGGGCGCAAATCGTCGTTGGGCGGGTAATTCAACATGGCAGAGTTAATCGATTGTACGCCAAAGGAACGGGAGTGGCTGCACCTGTGCCGGGTCGCCAATCCAAAGGCTCAGGAGCGGGTTTTCAAGCACTTTTATGGGCTGGTGTTTAACCTCTGTTTGCGCTATTTACCCTCGAAGGCGCTGGCGCAGGAGGTACTGAACGACTGTTTCCTGAAACTATTCAACCGGCTTGAGGCAGCCGGACCATTGCCGGAATCGTTTCGGCCCTGGCTCCGGCAACTGACCGTGTACACGGCGATTGCTTATTACCGGAAAGAAAAGCGGTTTTTGTGGTCCGAATCGGTTGAGACAGCGTGTTCGTTGGCTTTTCAGGAGGAAGAAATAACGGCCGAACTGGCTGCGGAAGAAATTCTGGCCCTGCTGACGCAATTGCCGGACGTATGGCGGCTGGTATTCAATCTGTACGAAATCGAAGGCTACACCCATACTGAAATCAGCGAGTTGCTGTCGATTCCCGTGAGCAGTTCGCGGGTGTATCTGACCCGGGCCAAACAACGCTTGAAAGAACTGATGGCGTCGAAAGCCCTGAACCGCCCGTTGATTCCGATTCATGTCCGTTACACCGACGACCGTATGAGCAGCACCAACTGGAAACGCATTCGGGAGACGCTGACCGATTATGTTCCGCCTGGTCAGGATGAAGCCTGGGAAGCTTTCCGGCGGTTTCGGCTGAACCAGTCGCCAGCGGGGCCGTCTGGAAAAATCAGTCTCTGGAAGTTGAACGTACTATGCCTGACCGCCGTAAGCGTTCTCTGCCAGCAGGCAACCCGGTTTCCGTCGACTGACGGTGATTTTGCCAGAAGCCTGAGCGAACCGCAGGCCGTGGCCCAATTGCCTGACCCAGCGAATCCGGTGACCGCTTCGACACCCGAACCCATTATGAAATCCGGCTCAAATCTGTTGGAGCTGTTGACTGTTAGTCATTTAGGAGCGAAAAAGCCGATATCGGCAAACCGGGGGAAACTGCTCTCTGCTCCCAAAGCGAACCAGACGGAAAGGGTACTCAAAATGACCAACGACCCGCCGGATACTCGGGAAAAAGGCGGCAGGCCCAATGGGAGAGTGGTAGCTTCGACCGGCGAAAACCGGGTGTCGGGTCAGCGAAGCGGTTTGCTATCCCAATCATTGACTATATCCACGCAACAAAACCGGTTCGACGACGATGCAGACCAGTCGTTTGCCAATCCCCGCCAGTCGCGGTTTTCGGGCCGACGCAGGGGCGATTTCCAGACAAGGTATCCGGGCGGATTGGCTGAAACTATTTCCGGTTTTCCGAGCGAGCGAGCCATCGGACCGCTGGCTTTTGTGCGCCCAAAGCCGTTTCGCGTTGATCCGGTAGCAGTCGCCCGGCCCCGTGTTCAGCCCGTGGCAAAGAATATTGAACCTACGCGCCGTCCTTCGGTTAAACCGGTTTTCGGAGCCGGGCTGTTGGCCGGGGGGCAGTTTGTTTCTTCCGGTCGGAATAGGGCATTAATTGGCTGGACGGCCGGTTTTTGGGGCGATTTGCGGTTAAACAGCCAGTTTTCGCTGGAAACCGGCCTGAACCTGGCCCGGCCGAAACTGACGTTCCCCGGCGGTGAACCGATGCAGATCGATTCGGGCAGTCGAATAGTAGGTCAAAACCGGAGCGGCTGGCAGATCACCATCCCATTGTCGGTGCGTTACCAATTGCTCGAAAACCAACGGCTGCGCTGGTCGGTGGCCACCGGAGTCGCCACGACGGGCTTGTTCGGGCAGATTCAGCAAATTGATTATCAGATAATTAGGCGGGTGGCGTCGGCCGATACTTCCCAGCAGGTTGTGACCAGTTTCTCCCGCGAAACACAAACCGATCCGGCGTTGCGGCTGCGACCGTTTGGCTGGATGCAGGTTTCGTCGGGCTTCGAACTAACGGCCTGGCGCGGACGCTCCCTCTGGATTGAACCTTTTTTCAGGTACCCGCTCCAAAAAAGCACCAACGACTTGTTGCGGACCAGCCAGGTGGGTATTCAGATCCGTTTGCGGCTGATACCGGAAAACCGTTAAGGAAATCAGTTCACAATCAAATCCATACAACCATGAGAAACCTGTTGATTTCGGTGGCGCTTTTGGGCGCGGTGATTGGCTGCGGAAAAGCCATCGAGGAGCCTACCCCGGATACTAGTTCGTTGCGAACCAGCGGACAACAAACGGATACAGGCAAGGTCGTAAACCCGCAAGATTCAGTGTATATCCCACCCCAAAAAGATACTACGATTAGCTGGCCGCCCAACGATTCGCTTATTACGCAGCCAACCCGGCCACCGAAAGATACCGTTGTCGTACAGCCGCCGAAACCACCGACGGATACGGCGGTCATCCGGCCACCCCGACCGCCGAAACCGCCCCACTACGATTCATTGCCGGTGCCGCCCCGCGACACGGTTCACATCCCGCCGAGGGATTCAACGGGGCGACGTCGTTAGAAATTCCCGACAAAACCGGGCGTGAGGAAGTTTCTTCGCGCCCGGTTTTGTTTACCGGGTGCGTGATCTGCGGGCAGTTGCTGACTCGGTTTTTACCGTATTCCGGCGGGTTTTCGGGGCCAGGCTGTTTTTTCTCGCTTCTTTTTTCTATACTCGGGTTGAATACCGATAACGGGTGTTCAATTCGTATGCGAACCATTCTACTTTCGATCGGACTAATGACAGTTTTCGGGTTTGCCCGGGCCCAGCAACCGACCGATCCCTCGTTTTATAAACCGGGCACGGCTATCCCGGCCCACTTGAAGCCCATCGAGCGGTCGTATGGAGCTTATTTCTACGGCGGAAAACGGCTACGCTCGCCTACCTCGCTCGAAATTCCGTTTAATGAGTTGAACGAACCGACGGTAAACCGGCATTTCCGACGGTTTCGGACGCTGAACACCATTGGACAGGCCGTGGCCGTTGTCCCGCTGATTTACGTGCTGGCCCAACCCCGCAACCAGGCGGCCCGCTCCGGCGAGTACTGGACGGTGTATTTTGGCTCCATTGGTGTAACGCTGGGTTTGACGCTCATCGGCAACGGGCAGGTGCGGAAAGCCGTTACACAGTACAACCGGACGCTGGCGTTGACCCGTTTGGGCTTTTCAGCTCAACCGCTGCCGGGAACCACCCAAACCGCCCTGGGCTTCAGCCTGAGCCACCGATTATGAAAACCGCTGAATCATCGGAGGAAGAAAACGGACTGCCTTTCCGGAATTTGTTTTCGGAAGATGAAACCCGCGACTTTTACCGCCCGGTGTTCCAATTGCCCACGCGTGGGATTGCCATCGGTTCGCTGGTGGTCTCGTTGCTCCTGGCCGGAGCGCTGGTCATCTCGTCGCGCCTGGAACCCCGCCGTCCGCCGAAACGCCCGAAACCGGTGCCGCGCTCCGGCAAAAAAGCGCCTGAAAAGGCGGGTTCGCTCCCAAAAACCGACACGATGGCGTATTTTCGTTAACGAACGCTTTTAACACTTCCCAACACCCCGCATGAAAACCGCCTTTTTTTCCATTGCCCTGCTACTCGTTTTTCGAAGTGCGCACGCCCAAACCACCATCGTTCGCGATCCGCAGATTGCCCAACTGGTTGGCGAGGTATCGGCCGACAGCCTGCGCGAGCACGTGACCAAACTCGTCAGCTTCGGAACCCGGCACACGCTGAGCACGACCACCGACCCCAAACGCGGCATCGGAGCCGCCCGGCAGTGGGCATTGTCCAAATTTCAGCAGTACGCCAAACAATCCGGCGGGCGGTTGACCGCGCAGATCGACGCCTGGACGCTGCCTGCCGACGGTCGGCGGGTCGATCAGGCGACGCCGATGGGCAACGTCATGGCGACGCTCAAGGGCACCGACCCGAGCGACGACCGGATTTTTCTGGTCAGCGGCCACATCGACAGTCGCGTTACCGATGTCATGAACCGCACCGCCGACGCGCCCGGCGCCAACGACGACGGCTCCGGCACGGCCGCTGTTATTGAACTCTGCCGTGTGATGAGCAAAACTGCTTTTCCGGCGACCATCATTTTTGTGGCCGTGAGCGGGGAGGAGCAGGGGCTGCTGGGTGCCAACCACCTGGCGCAGCGGGCCAAAGACGAAAAGTGGAACCTCGAAGCCTTGCTGAACAACGACATCATGGGCTCCAACAACAGCCCCGATCTGCGCGTGATCGACAACACCCGCGTCCGGGTCTTCAGCGAGGGTTTACCCGGTTTTCAGACCGATTCAGTAGCGGCCAACATCCGGCAGTATGGCCTGGAAAACGACGGAAAAGCCCGCCAACTGGCCCGGTACACGAAAGAAGTCGGGGAACGGTATGTCGATCAACTGGAAGTCGTGATGGTCTACCGCAACGACCGGTATTTGCGCGGGGGCGATCACACGCCGTTTGTCACACGCGGTTTTCCGGCCGTTCGGATTACAGAAATGAACGAGAATTTTGCCCATCAGCACCAGGATTTGCGGACGCAGGACGGCGTGGAGTACGGCGATTACGTGAAGTTCATGGATTTTGATTACCTCCGGAAAAATACCGCCATGAACCTGGCCGTGTTGGCCAATCTCGCCAAAGCACCCTCGATGCCGCAGAACGTGACGGTGGAAGCCCGGAATCTGACCAACTCCACGACGCTGTTCTGGCAGGCCCCTAAAGCCGGGGCCTCGGCGGGCCGGAAGATCAAAGGATATTACGTGCTGATGCGTGAGACGCACTGGCCGTTCTGGCAGAAGAAATTTTTTACCGAAAAACAGGGGCTGACACTGCCGTATTCGAAGGATAATTATTTCTTTGCCGTTCAGGCGGTTAGCGCCGACGGGAATGAAAGTCTGCCAGTGATTCCGCGCCCGGGTTTGCGCTAAATCGGTTGGCCGAAAACCGGCTTGTTAAGAAATTTTAACGCCCTGCCGCAACACATGGGCGGTTTTTCCCGTATCATAAGAGAGAAAACCGGAGCTTTTTAACGGAAAAATTACAACCTGAACGTTTTTTTTGTAGTTTACGTCTCCAACGGTCATCTCATCCACTTACACTCAATCGAATACCTAACAAAAAACCTGACAATTTATGAAGCGTTTCCTTTATCTGCTCTGCGTCGTGGTGTTTGCAGCGGGCTTAACCTCGTGTAATGATGATGATGAACCGGCACCCCCGCCGGCTGTCGTTGGCCGTTGGGACCTGAACCATATCAAAACATCCGGTTTTTCGAATAGCCAGTTGAATAACCTGACGCTTGATTTGTATTATTTGAATTTTATTAGCTCTCGAATTGACATTTACAGTGATAATACCTTCCGGGAAAACTTTCGTCAGGAATTCTCGGTCGGCGATTTTACGGGTAACTGGGAGTTCGCGAACGATCAATTGACGCTCAAGTATGATGATGGGGATGAACAAACCTACACCTACACGAAGAACGGCAATCTGGAAGAGTTGGCTTCTGAAGTAGTTGATTATGCGTTGGATAGCACGAACGTTGGTAAAGCGCAATTGATTTTCCGCAAATAAACGAGTCTTCGTTTATAAATGGACCTCCGGGAGATGTGCTTCCGGAGGTTTTGCTTTTTATCGGTTGTTACACAGGGTTAATCAGAGGAAATCAGAGTTTATCCGAGAACTCTCTGATTTCCTCTGATTAACCCTGTGTAACAACTCCTTCTCATTCCACCGGCTTCACATTATCATCCGACACCCGGTCGATGAGCTTGTTGTACGGGTCGATGCCAGCTTTGGCGGGTTTGCCTTTCACGACGAACTCCAGCGTGTGGGTGCCCGGGGCCAGCCAGTGTTTCTTCAGGTACAGCGGCACTTTCTCCGTCATGCCCTTCTTGTTTTTGGCATCGGCCGCAAAAATCCCGATCTCGATCAGGTCCTTCGCCTTGCCCGCGCCAGTTTCCTTGCCCGCCTTGTCGTAATAGAGCTTCCGGGTTTGCACCGTCATCGTCACTTTATACTGATCGTTTTTCAGCGCGACGGTTTTGGCGTCGGTGATGCGGTTTTCGTACAGCGCAATTTTCTCGAAACTATCCGTCAGGTAATACTGCAACGAGTCCGGCGTGGCGGCTTTGATGTAGCTGTACCAGTCGCGGCTGGTCGTAAAGGGTGATTTTTGCTGAAAGGCATCCCGTTGCAGGTAGTCGCGGAAGGCCCGGTTCAGGCGTTTTTCGCCGATGTAATCCTGCAAGGCGAACAAGACCACTGAGCCTTTGTCATACCAGACATACGCCCGGGTGTCGTTGTCGAGCAGCGTTTCCTCAAACTTGTCTTCCGACGAGCGCCCGCGCAAATACCGGTCAAGGCTATATTTCAAACGCGATTGCATGATGTTGTCGCCGTACGTGTGTTTCAACACCATCAGGGACGCGTACTCGGCCATCGACTCCGAAATCTGGTTGGCACCCCGCGTATTGCTCGGCATCACCTGGTGACCCCACCACTGGTGCGCGACCTCGTGAGCCGTCACGTAATAGGCGTAGTCGGTTTTGTCGGGATCGCGGAAATCGCCCACCCAGCCGAAGCTCTCGGCATATGGCACGGTGTTCGGAAACGACTGCGCAAAGCTTTCGTAGCGCGGAAACTCCATAATCCGCATCTGTCGGAACTGGTACGGGCTAAAGTGCTGGTGGTAATAATCCATCGACGCCTTCACGGAGTTCACATACCGGTCGATGTTGCGGCCGTGGGTCGGGTGATAATACACTTCAATATTGACCGGTTTTCCGTCCGGACTTTTCCAGACGTCGCGCTGCACGGCATACCGGGCCGAACTGACGTTCATGAAGTAGGCGATGGGCGCGTCCATTTTGTAGTGGTAATACTTGCGCCCATTGGCGGTCCATTCCTTCTGCAAATACCCGGGCATGATGGCAAGCTGGTCGGGGGCCGTGCTGACGGTGCCTTCGAACGTGATCCAGTCGCCGTCTTGCGTAAACAGGAAGTTGCTTCGTCCCCAGGTATCGGTATAAGCTGGTTGCTGGTATTGCTTGATCGGTAAACTAAACTTCTTGCGGTATTTGTCGCTGCTCAGTTCGCCCTGGGTGCTGTAGCCAAACGAAGGGAAAATACTGGTATCAAAAAACGAACCGTTGTACACCAGGTGGCGATTCAGGCCGCTGTTGGTGAATCCTTTCGGTTGGGCCACCATCGTGATTTCCATGCGGGCCGTATCGCCGGGCTGGAGTGTGCGGGGCAGTTGGTAGATGTGATACCGAAAAACCGTGTCCCGAAGCAGGGCTTTGGGCGGTTTTCCGTCGATCAGCAGCTTTTGGGCTTTCGCATGAAAAGCAGGCGGAAAGGCAAACAGCAGGTGTAGCGAGTCGAGCGGGTGGGCGGTTTTGTTGACCAGCGTAAACAGTCCGTTGGCCGTCACGCGCCGTTCTTCGGGTACCAGGTCGATACGCACCTGAACATCGGTAATCTTCGGGTGGTCGGTGCGTTCGTAGCGGCTGTATTTCTTTTCGTACTCAGCCTGAAGTTCCCGCACTTCGTCGGGCGTCTGGTACTGGTTCAACACGCTGACGTTGTAGTAAATCCAGGCACCGGAAGCTACCCAGGTGAGCAGAAAAACCGTTAGGGCCGCAGCCGACGGTTTACTGAACCGGAGTTTGGCCAGCTGCCAGCGGGTTTTCAGATCGCCTTCGCTGCCCCGGTTCCAGAACAGGTTGCCGATCACGAGCAGGGCAAGGCCGAACGCCAGCCAGTAGAGGTTGAACCAGAACAGCGGTTTCAGGAAATGCCCAAATCCGTTCATGTCCGAAATCCGGTAACCGGGTGAGTAGCTGTAAAAGAACAGGTTGTAATCCAGTTCGGCAAAATTCCGCAGGCCGAATAGGATCACCCAGACGCCAATCGTGATGATGTGCCCCGTAAACTTGCTGTTGACCAGGATGTGCACAAAAAACGCCAGCATCAGCAGTTGCAGGTATTCCGGGAATTCGATCAGGTACAGGTCGGTGAAGTATTGGCCGAATTCAAAGTGGAAATAGCCTTTCAAAAGCTGGTTGAGTACCCCGCTGACAATCACCAGATTGACGAGTAGAAAACAAATTCCGGCCAGGGCCAGAAACTTCGAGCCGTAGCTGACCCAGTTCGGAATCGGCAGCGCATCGGCAATGTTGTCGAATCGCACGGCTTTGTCGCGGTGAACGCTCTCGCCGGTGTAAAAAATGATCAGGATGAAGACAAACAGAATGTAGTTGAAGTCTTTTGCTTCGATCATGTAATAGGTCGCCGGCAGCGAACGAGTGCCCATGATCTGATCGGCAAACCAGCCGTCAAGGAACAGAAACAGCGCCCCGCCCATCAGAATGACCAGAAAATACACATCCCGGACGATGTTGGCGAATTCGAGCCGGGTCAGCCGGAGCAAATGCCCGAAATAAGCATTGGTCGTAAAGGTTTTTTCGGCCACGGGCAGCGTGGTCAGTGGGGGGGCTTTCGGCGTCACGGCTTCCGGTTTTGACTTCTTGCCCAGCCGGACGGCTAAAAACCGCTGGAAATCAAACCGGAACAGTGTATAAAGCAGGGTTGCCAGCCCAATACCCCCCCACAACAGCCGGTTGAGGAGCACGTTGCCCGTCAGCCCGGCATGGAGTTCGTTTTGTTCGGCGGGCGTCCAGTATTTGGTGGCATTCTCAAAGGTGTTGAGCGCAAACGGGTCGAGCAGATCGACCAAATCCTTGTTTTCGAGATCGGTCGCTAACGTCAGCCCGAGCAAATAGCCGATGAACAGCAGCAAGCTCCCGGCGTAGGTCACAAACACGTTGCGGGTTAGGGCCACCAGGCTGAAAAACAGGCTCCCAGTGAAGAAAACCGTCGGGATGACGAAGACGAGCAGGGGCTGCACGTAGTCCCAGATCCGGATCGGGCCGTAGCGTTCGACGTTGTCGGCCAGGTTCAGCACCGGCCCGAGCGCCGAGCCCAGCATGATGCCGAAACACGCGCAGCTCAAGATGCCGATCAGGACAACGAACGAACCCAGGTACCGGCCCATCAGGTAGCCTCGTTCGCTGATCGGATAGGAGAAAAAGTAGGTGCGGGTGTTATGTTCGATGTCACGATAAACCGGCACGCCCATTACTGCCGAACTGAGCATGGTGGCAAAAATACTCGTCAGAATCAGCAGGTAGGAAATGGCGTAGGGCGAGTTGACATTGGCTTTTTCCGAAGCCGGCCCGTTGCCGTAAATCAGCACCAGAAACGTATAGAGAAACAAAATCAGACCGTACAAATAGGTTGCCGGGCGTTTCAGGCGGTATTTTAGCTCAAACGTAAAGATATTCCAAAACATGATTTCAGTTAAGAGTTATGAGTTAAGAATTATGAGTTGGCTGACGCGTTATACGTTTAATTCTTAACTCTTAACTCATCACCGCTCGGGCGGCCCCGTCCTAACTCCTGATGACTGGTGATTTTGGAGAAATAGACGTCTTCGAGGTCGGCTTCGATGGGTTCAAAACCGAGTTGCGGGCTGTCGCTGTAGATGTGAATCTGGGTTTTGCCGCCTTTGAGTTGGGTCGAGATCACCTGGTGATTGGCCCGGTAGGTATCCAGTTCGGCTTTCTCGATGATTTTGCGCCAGATTTTGCCCTGAATCCCGGCGACCAGATCGGCGGGGTGGCCCTGGGCGATGACGTTGCCGAGGCTGATAATCGCCATGTCGGAGCAGAGGTTGGTGACGTCTTCCACGATGTGCGTGGACAGAATCACGACGGTGTTTTCGCCGATTTCCGACAGCAGGTTGTGAAACCGGTTGCGCTCGGCGGGGTCCAGCCCGGCGGTGGGTTCATCGACAATGATCAGGCTCGGGTTGCCGATCAGGGCCTGGGCAATACCGAATCGCTGTTTCATCCCGCCCGAAAACGTGCCGAGGTTTTTCTTCTTGACGTGAGCCAGATTGACCTTTTCGAGCAGCGCATCGACCAGCAGTTTCCGCTCACGGCTGTTGCTGATGCCTTTCAGACCGGCGATGTGGTCGAGCATGGTTTCGGCGGAGATTTTCGGATAAACCCCGAATTCCTGCGGCAGATAGCCCAGCACCCGGCGGATGGCGTCTTTCTGTCGGAGTACGTCGATGGTGCCGTGGGGCGTGTCTTCGAGCCGAATATGGCCACTGTCGGCTTCCTGCAAGGTCGCAATGGTTCGCATCAGCGACGATTTACCCGCGCCGTTGGGCCCCAGTAGGCCAAACATACCCTGCGGAATAGTAAGCGTGACGTCGCGCAGCGCCTGCACGCCGTTGGAGTAGGTTTTTGTCAACCCCTCGATGGTCAGTTTCATGGTTCGTTCGTTAGGTGGTCAATGGTTCGTAACCGGCTGAGAAGGCCGGATTTAGAGCGGATGAGTAAGTATATTCAATATTCCTGATTTTTAGCCGGATTAGTCTGATCTTTCTACGCAGTTTATAGCGGAAAACTACGGCAAGACTAGGGTGAATTAGTAAAAATGGGCAGGTTGAATATTTATATCATCCACGATAGAAATATACGGTTTAGCTAAAACTACCTTTGGATTTCAACTGATTTTTGTGAATTATTCTAGCAAATGCATAAATCTGGTTTATTATTAAGATACGCTTTTGTAAATTTTGATTATTTTTGAAAACGCCAAACGTAATTTGGTTCGGTTTAGAAATAATAAAATATCATCGTAGTTTAGTACAAAAAATGTACGACAACATGGACCAACCTGTCTCCCGTCGAAATTGGTTACGTGCGGGCGCTCTCCTGACCGCCGGGCTAACCGTTAATCGGTCTTCTTTTGGTAGTAATCTGTGGAATCCGGTTACTGCAAATGCACAGCATGAACAAAGGCTCGTCAACGAATTTGCCCGGCTCGGCCTGGCCGCTCCGCAGATCAAAGCGCGTATTGCCTTCAACGAAAACCCGCACGGTTTGTCACCCAAAGCCAAGGAAGCCATCGTAAAAGCCGTCGACAGTGGTAACCGCTACGCCATGTTCGAAGGGCAGGAATTGAAGAAGCTTATCGCTGCCCGCGAAGGCGTGAAGCCCGAACAGGTGATGCTCTCGGCCGGTTCGTCGGAATTGCTGACGGCGATGGCGGTTTACTTTACCGGTAGTGCGGCCAAAGGCAAGGGCGGAACCATTTTGACCAGCCAGTTTACCTACGATGATTTTCTGGGTTGCTCGAAGAAGTTCGGGGCTAAAATCGAAGCCGTTCCGCTGACGAAGGAATACCGCTACGACCTGGCTACGATGAAGGCCAAAATAACGCCGGAGACGAAACTGGTCTACATTTGCAACCCCAACAACCCGACCGGAACCGTTCTTCCGGCGTCCGAATTGGTGGCTTTCTGCAAGGAAGTATCGGCTAAGATTCCGGTTTTTGTCGACGAAGCCTACATCGACTTTCTGAAACCCGAAGACCGCCCGGCCCTGCCGAAACTGGTGGCTGAGGGGCATAACGTGTTCCTGACGCGCACCTTTTCGAAGATCCACGGTTTTGCCGGGCTGCGGCTGGGCTACGCCATCGGTCCCGAAAAATTTCTGGACGAACTTCAGGATTATTCGCGGGGTGAATGGAACCCGAGCGTGACCACACTGAAAGCCGGAATTGCCAGCTACCAGGACGACGAATGGCAGAATTTCTGCCGCACGGAAAACGACAAAGCCCGCGAACTGTTGTATAAGGGGCTGAAAGACAAAGGCTATGAGTACGTGCCCTCGTACGCCAACTTCGTGCTGTTCCCGATTCGGATGAAGACGAAGCAATTTGAAAAAGAGATGTTCGGCAACGGCGTGCTGACCTCCACCCGCGAATACAACGCCCAGCCCTACTGCCGCGTCAGCATCGGCACCGTCGACGAAATGGCCCTCTTCCTGGACGTATTCAACAAAATAGTCTAAATGAGTTAAGAATTAAGAATTAAGAGTTAAAAAGGTGACTGGCATTTATGCGTCAGCCAACAATTCTTAATTCTTAATTCTTAACTCTTAACTCATTAAAATGACCCGACGTAGTTTTATTGAATCAACCGGCGCGACGTACGCAACCTTGATGGCCTGGGGGCTCCTGAAACCGGCCCCGGCTGACGCGTTTGATTTACCGGCCAACGGCCGAAAAGACGGAAAAGCCCGCAAAGTGGTCATTCTGGGGGCTGGACTGGCGGGCCTGACTACTGCCTACGAACTCGGCAAACTTGGCTACGACTGCACTGTGCTCGAAGCCCGCAAGCGGTCAGGTGGCCGGGTCTGGACGGTTCGGGGCGGTACGAAGGAAACGGAAATCGGTGGCAGTGAGCAGACTTGTAAATTTGTTGACGGCCAGTATTTTAACGGGGGAGCCGCCCGAATTCCGCACAACCACCAACTGACGCTGCATTATTGCCGCGAACTGGGCGTTCCGCTCGAAATTTTCAACGGCTCCAACGAATCGGCCTGGCTTTACAACGACGGCGGTTCGGGCGCGCTGGCGAACAAACGGATGCGCATCCGAGAGTACCACAGCGACCTGCGCGGTTACACCAGCGAACTGCTGGCGAAGGCCCTCGATCAGTCGTCGCTCGATCAGCAGTTGACGAAAGAAGACGTCGAGAAACTGATTGATTTTCTGAAGAATGAAGGCGATCTGAATACTGGCAAACTGTACAAAGGCACCAACCGTCGGGGCTACAAAACGCCACCCGGTGCGGGGGCGGTGCCCGGTGATCTGGCCGATCCGTATGGGTTGACGGATTACCTGCGGTCGGGGTATATGCAACCGGTTTTCTATAACAACGGCGATTATACGTTCGAGCAACACGCGACCTTGCTGCAACCCGTGGGTGGGATGGACGCGATCCCGAGGGCGTTTGAAAAAAAACTGGCTGGGAAGATTCAGTTCAATGCGCCGGTGAAGGAGTTGCGAAAAACCGAAAACGGTGTTCGGGTAGTGTACCAGAAAGACGGCAAACCGACCGAACTGACGGCGGAATTCTGCGTCTGTGCGCTGCCGCTGCCGGTGTTGAAAAAGCTGGATTCGGACCTGTCGCCGATGGTGAAACGGGCCGCCGATTTTATTCCGTACATGAAAACCGGAAAAATTGGCCTGCAATTCAAACGGCGGTTTTGGGAAGAAGATGATGCGATTTACGGCGGGATTTCGCGGACCAACATGGACATCAACCAGATCTGGTACCCGTCGTTCGGGCTGCTGGGGCAGAAAGGCGTGTTGATCGGCTATTATAATTTTTACAGCCGGGCCGAAGCTGTGGGCGATTTGCCGCTGGCCGGTCGCGAGAAACTGGCGCTCGAACAGGGCTACAAACTCCACCCGCAATACCCGCAGGAATTTGAAAACTCGTTTTCGCTGGCCTGGCAGAAGATTCCGTACAACGAAGGCGGTTGGGCGGTCTACGACGATGCGGTTCGCCGGAAATATTACCCGGCCCTGCTCGAACCGGATGGCAACATCTACCTGGCCGGTGAACACACCACGTACCTAACGGCCTGGATGGCCGGAGCCTTTACGTCGGCCCGGCGGGTGGTCGAAGCCCTGCATGCCCGTGTCGGCGAATACACGAAAAAATAGTATTCACGGGCCGCCCGGCGGTCCGTGGATACGTTAACTAAACTAATGTCATGAAAACTAACCTACTTCGTCAATTTCTCCTTCTTTGTTGTTTGGTTGTATTGCAACTGGTTTCTTCCCGCGTCTGGGCACAGACAGCCTCCATGTCGCTCGACCACCTGAAGGCCATCAAAGCCATTAAAATCGGCAATCTGGAAAAAGATACGTATTTCAAATCCGGTGATTTCATCCTGGATCGCTACGAGGAACGTCCGGCGTATGTGTTCAATTACAGCGACGGTATTCCCCGCAAAATCTATCTCTATAAAGTGTTCACGGCGGCTGATACCAAGGAATTGGGCTTGCTGGCGATCTATGAAAACGGCAAGACAAAAGAAACCAAACCGTTTGTGATTCCCGGTGCCAGCGCCGACCGCAAGGCGTGGGATGCGTACATCGACGACCTGAAGTATGTTGGAGAAAAAGAACCCGGCCTGATGTCGGCCCTCGGTTTTGTGCTTTCCCGCGAAATGGCTCTGCTGATGGGCGGTGGTACCAAAGAAGAAGGCGGTGAGAAGAAAAAAGAAGAATACAACTTCTGTTTCCCGGCTGATGCCGTGGTGACGCTGGCCGACCGGCAGACGAAAGCCATTCAGGCCGTCAAAGCCGGTGACGAAGTAATGGCCTACGACGCGCAAACCCGTCAACTGGTTCCGGCGCGCGTTCGCGAAGTGACGATTCACGAGAAATCGAATCTGGCGATTGCGGGCGTTTGGATCACTCCCGTTCAGGAAGTTTCGGCCAGCCTGTCGTTGACCCAACCGGTGTTGCTGGAAGCCACGGCCAACCACCCCGTTCAAACCGCCACCGGCGCGAAAAAACTGGGCGATCTGCGCAGTGGCGATGTGCTCTACCGCTTCGATGGGGCAACGCGCTCAGTTGCCGCCTGGAAAGTAACGGCTGCGCAATCGAATGTCCGGACGGTGGATAAAGTCTACAACCTCGTCACTGAACGCGGCAGTTATCTTGTGAACGACGTCGTCGTGCTGGACAAGTAATTGATCGTTTAAGGTTACGCGTACCCACGGACTTTAGTCCGTGTTTATTTGTCTATCTCGATAAGTAAGCTAAGATCACGGACTAAACGGGGCCGCCCGGCGGTCCGTGGGTACGCGTATCACATTCCCCAGGCTGTCATGCCGCCATCGACAGCCAGCGTTTGTCCCGTAATGTACCCGGCTGCGGGGGTACACAAAAAGGCGACGGCGGCTGCGACTTCTTCCGGTTTTCCGATGCGGCCCATCGGCGTGCGGCTTACAATGCGTTCCAGGCGTTCGGGATTCGTCAGGACCGGTTCGGCCAAGGGCGTATGAATGTACCAGGGCGCCACGGCGTTAACCCGAATCCCGTCCATCGCCCACTCCACGGCCAGGTTCTTCGTGAGTTGGTGCAGAGCAGCTTTGGTCAGGCCGTAAATCGACCCGCTGCTGGTGTGCGTCAGGCCCGATACCGACGAAACAAACACGATACTTCCCCCGGACGACTCCTTCAACAGCGGATAAGTGGCTTTGCACAGTTCATACCCCGACCGTAAGTTGGTATTCAGGAGGTGATCAAATTCGTCCGGGCGGTAGTCCACAGTCGGTTTGCGGATGTTGGTACCGGCGTTGTTGACCAAAATATCCAGACTTCCCCAGCGGTTTTTGACGGTTTCTACAAGGTGTTGTGCCGCATCCGGTTGGCTGATGTCGGCAGCTAAACCGTCCACCGAAAAACCATTTTGCCGGTATGCTTGCAGTTGCTGTTGCAGTAAATCGTTGTCGCGGGCGACGAGGAAGACGGCAGCGCCTAAGTCGAGTAATTGCTTCACGATCGCTTCGCCGATGCCTTTGGTACCACCCGTAACCAGGGCGCGTTGATTCGTCAGTTGCCAGGAAAGAGTCATAGTTGAGTCGGATTTACGTTGGCGAGGTCGCCGTTCCCAGGTTGCAAGAAATGAAGCTGAGCGGTTTTTCCCTACGAAACCGTTCATTTCTTTTCGGGTTTTATTCCGTCAACGACCGGTGGCTGGTAGAAAACCGGTAAGACCGACTTTCAGTAACGATGCGTCAATCCTTCAAAACCGATGAAAAGTCTCCAACGGATCGGTCTGCTTGCCTTGTTCGGTTTCGCCAGTACGCTGTTGCGGGCGCAAAACCGGGTGCTGGACCAGGCCATGCATCACCTGCGGGCGGGTGAAGAACGGGAATGGGATTTTTTCAAAAGTGAGCCGCAAAAACAGTACACGTTCCGGTTTACAGCCCGGGAAAATACCTCGGAACTAACGCTGAGCCTGCGACAGGAGGACGTGAAACTGGGCTGGAATGTCTACCTGAACGGCCTGGATTTGGGCAAACTCGATCCGGATGAAAATGCCCGGATTCGTTACGTGAGCCTGCCGGCCCGGACACTGAAAACCGGTGAAAACACGCTGCTGATTGCGTATACCCAGCCGTTTGGCAAAACCGACCCGCTGCCCGACGACATTCGGGTGGGCGAAATAACGTTGCACGTACAGCCGGTGAAGCAACTGCTCCGGCAGACCACCCTGGCGGTCTCTATCACCGACCGAGCGACCAATCGCCCGATTCCAGCCCGAATTACGATTGTTGAGGGCCGGAAAGCCCTGCAACCCGTTGACGCGACGCCCGATCCGCACTGGGCCGTTCGAACCGGCTGCGTGTATACCGCAACCGGACAGGCGATGTTCACGTTGCCGCAAGGAAAATACACGCTGTACGCGACGCGCGGCTTTGAATACACTGCCGATTCACTTTCGGTTGAACTGAAAACGGGTCAAACCGTCCAACATGCCTTCCGGCTTTCCCGGGAAGTGCCGACCAACGGCTGGGTCGCTGCCGATCCGCATGTTCACACGTTTACGCATTCCCGGCACGGCGATGCGACGGTTCAGGAGCGACTGGTCACCCTGGCGGGCGAAGGGATCGAACTGCCGATCATGACGGACCATAACGTGCTGGTCGATGTCCGCTCGCTGACCCGCGAGCTGGGTCTGGATACGGTTTTTACGCCGGTGAAGGGCAACGAATTCACCACTAAAGTAGGCCATTTCAACGTATTTCCGGTACCGGATTCTACCCGTGTGCCGGATCACCACGTCAAAGATTGGGCTGCGGTTTCCCGGAATCTGGCGTCGTCGGGTCGGGCGATTATTCTGAACCACGCCCGCGATGCGCACTACAACTTTCGCCCGTTTGGTCCCGAGCGGTATGTGGCCGTGGCTGGGCTGGATCGGGAGGGCTGGGCGTTACCGGCGCAGGCGATGGAGGTGCTCAACTCCAGTTCGCAGCAAAAAGACATCGGGCAATTGTACCGCGACTGGTTTGGCGTTCTCAACCGGGGCCAGTGGCTGACACCGGTCGGTTCGAGCGATTCCCACGATGTCATGCGGTATCTGGTCGGGCAGGGGCGCACCTACATCCGATGCCGGGACGCGGCCCCCGGACGCATCGACCTGAACGAAGCCGTCAATCAGTTTCTGGCCGGCAAAGTCATGGTCAGTTTTGGTTTGATGGCGGAAATAACGGTGAATCGAACCTACGGCCCCGGCGAACGGGTTCCGGCCTCAGGATCGGTTGACGTCGCGGTGCGGGTGCTGGGACCGTCCTGGAGCAAGGCCGACCGGGTTTCCCTTTACGCCAACGGCCAGAAAATTCGGGAAGCCAACATTGCACAAACCGGGAACAAGGGCGTCAAATGGACCGGAAACTGGACCATCCCCGTGAAAAGTCAGGATATGCACCTGGTGGCTATTGCCGAAGGGCCGGACCCCGCACTCCCGTTCTGGCCGATTCCCAAACCGTATTCCCGGCTTTCCAGTGAATGGCATCCGCAGGTCATCGGCTCGTCGGGGGCCATGTGGATCGACGCGGACGGCGACGGCCGGAAAACGAGTGCCTACGCCTACGCCCGGCAACTGATTGACCAAGCCGCCGGGAATTTTCCGAAACTGATTGCCCAACTCGGAGCCTACGATCAGGCGGTGAGCATCCAGGCGGCTTCGATTTTACAGGAGCAGAACCGGCTGGCCGAAACCGGGCTGACGGAAGCCTTGAAAAACGCAGCGCCAGTCGTAAAAGCCGGTTTTCAGGAATTTGCCAAAGCCTGGAAAGCGTCGGAGCTGGCCCGTAAAAACCGGTGAAAAGTACAAGGGGCTGAAAATCAGATTACAACGGTTGAAATTAAACAAAGCAAATATTTTTGCACAATCCTGAGTATTAGTTGAATTATCCCGCCTATTAACAGGCAGTCGTCCATCAAGACTGCTTTTCTGATTTTTACGACCGGGATCTATGCTGAAATCCGACCTCAATCGCTCCCCACAACCTGCCTGGGAAAAAACCGACGAAACCCTGCTCTGGCAGCAGTTCCGGGAAGGGCCGCAGGAAGCTTTTCAGGCGCTGGTGCAGCATTTTTACCGGGAACTTCATTTTTACGGCGGACGGTTCACCCGCGATTCGGATTTGCTGAACGATTGTTTGCAGGACCTGTTTCTGGATTTATGGACATACCGGGCCAAAATCGTCCAGACGCCCTACATCCGGCCATACCTCTACAAATCGCTCCGGCGCAAGATTTACCGGGAAATGCTGCGCCATTCGTCGATCGTCAACGAAGACGGGTTTACATTCGACGACCTGAGTTCGGAAGAAATCACCGCCGAGCAGGTTCTCATTCATACGGAATTGTCGGAGTACCAGACTTCCCGGCTAAATGCTTTGCTGGCGCAGCTTTCGGATCGGCAGCGGGAAGCCATTCACCTGAAATTCTACGGCGAACTGTCGAATGACGAAATTGCTGATATTCTGGCCGTTAACAAGCAATCGGTCGCGAACCTGCTCTACCGGGGCCTGAGCCGTTTGCGGGAAAGCTGGCCGTCGCTGCTGACGATGATCGGCTGCTGGCTGCTGGATCGTTGAAAAATCCGTCATCCAAGTGAGTATCGACAACAAAAACTTTCCTAGTAACGACCGAAATGATGTTGAGTCTCAACCGGATATGAACGATTACCAACACTTTACCGTCGAAGATTTCCTGCTGGACGCCTGGTTTCTGGCCTGGGTCAAACACGGCCAGCCCGAAGCCCGGCAGTTCTGGGAACAGTGGCAGCGGGAACATCCCCACCAACGTGACACGCTGCTGCTGGCGAAAGACATGGCCGAAGCGCTCAAAAACCGTCCGCATAGTCTGTCGGCGGAGCAGGAACGGCGGGAGGTCGATCAGATCGTTAAGCTCACGCGCCACGTACCGGTTCGGTCGCCCTGGACGGTTTTCAGGACTTCGCTGACCCAGCATCGCTGGCTGGCTGCAGCCGCTTTGATCGTGCTGCTGGGCGTGGGCTGGGGCCTGATTCGGTTCAACGATGATTCCGCGCCCCTGTCAACGTTAACGCCCCTTTCCGACCTGGAGAAACCGGCGAATGATCAGTGGGTCAACCAGGTTAACGGCACCTCACAACCGGTGAGCCTGACCCTGCCCGATGGCAGCCAAATGACGCTGATGGCCCAGAGCCAGGCGTCGTATCCGCGCACGTTTGAAACCGATAAACGGGAAATTTTCCTGAAAGGCGATGCGGTATTTTCGGTCGTGCACGAAGGCAAACGCCCTTTTCTGGTGTACAGCGGGACGCTGGTGACGCGGGTGCTTGGCACGCGGTTTCGGGTGCAGGCCCGACCCGGCGATACGCAGCTCAAGGTGTCGGTGATTTCCGGAAAAGTGTCGGTGATGGACCGGAAAGACTGGAACGCGGCCCGAAAACCGGCTCATCAAACCCTAACGGGCGTGGTGCTGACCGCCAACCAACAGGTGACCTACAACACCAACCAGCGTAGTTACCAGAAAGAACTGGTCGACAAACCCGCCGTGATTGCGTCGGCCCTTCCGGAAACCTTCACGTTTGAGGATACGCCCGCGACGGCGGTGTTTGAGCGGCTGAAAAAAGCCTACGGCGTCGAAATCATTTACGAACCATCGGCGCTGCGGCATTGCACCCTGACGGCGTCGCTGGCGGGCGTCAGCTTGTACGATCAGCTTCAGTTGTTGTGTGCCTCCATTGGGGCCACCTACGAGGTGGTCGATACGCGCATCATCATCAGCAGCAAGGGCTGCTCCTAAGTTCTTACTAAAAAAAGCCCGCTATGGTGCGAACATAGCGGGAGAATTGGACCGATCGGACGGCACTAACGGGCCACCGCCGACCGGTGTAGCTACTCCTTTGCCCGGAATAACTAAACCACCCCCAATGTATGGACAAGTTTACAAAACCCGAAACAATTCGGATGCTTATGCGAATTTCGTTCTTCCACGTGTTGCTTACCGTCCTGTTTATCAACGGTGTTCTGGCGGCCAACGCGCAGGAACTCCTGGAGCAGCGGGTGAGTATGCGACTGGATAATAACACCGTCCGGCAGGCGTTGCTGACGCTGGAAAAAACCGCCCACGTCAAGTTTGTCTACAGCCGACAGATTGTGCAGGTCGATCGGAAAATCTCGCTGGCGGTGACCGACGAACGGTTGTCGGACGTGCTGGACCGGCTGCTGAAACCGCTGCAACTCCGGTATGTCGTCACGGGCAGCCAGATTGCCATTGTCCCCAAACCAACGGTGGAGGAGACGGGCGACGAGCAGGCGGCTGTTTCCGTTGAAAGCCTGGACCGGGCCATCAGCGGCTCGGTTAAAAGCGAAACCGGAGAAGGATTGCCGGGCGTCAGTGTGGTGGTGAAAAGTACAACGCGCGGCACAACGACGGATGCCGACGGAAATTTTAAACTCAGTGTTCCGGAGCGGAATGCCGACGGATCGGAAACCGTGTTGGTTTTTTCGTTTGTCGGCTACCTGAATCAGGAAATTGCGATCGGCAACCGTACAGTGATCGACGTACGACTGCTGCCCGACACCAAAGCGCTGGGTGAGGTCGTCGTGGTGGGCTACGGAACCCGCACCAAAAGCTCCGTGACCGGGGCCATTTCGTCGGTGAAGGCCGAAGAGCTGAAAGTAACGCCGGTGGCCAACCTGGCCCAGGGCATTCAGGGACGGATTCCCGGACTGGATATGCGCCAGAACTCGGGCACGCCGGGCGGCAACATCAGCGTGCGCATCCGGGGTACCAACTCGATCAACGGGACGTCGGAACCGCTGTACGTCATCGACGGTATTCAGATTTCGGCCACCTCGGCGGTCAACGCGGCCAACCCGCTTTCGCAGATCAATCCCTCCGACATCGAATCGGTGGAGGTGCTGAAAGACGCGGCTGCCACGGCTATTTACGGTGCTCGGGCGGCCAACGGCGTGGTGCTGATCACGACCAAGCGGGGCAAAGATGGCGTGACCAATGTTTCCTACGATGGCTACATCGGTCAGCAGGAAGCGACGCGAAAACTGGGGATTCTGAATGCCACGCAGTTTGCCCAGTTGGAAAACGACACGTACAGCCCCACCGTCGTGTACCCCAATCCGGCTGCGGTGGGCGCTGGCACCAATTATGTCGATTTGATTTTCCGGCAGGCGATGATTCAAAACCACCAGCTATCGGTCACCAGCGGCAATAACAAAACCCAGATTGCGATGGGGGCCAACTATTTCAGCCAGGATGGAATCATCAAAAACACCGATTACAAACGGTATGCGTTCCGGGCCAACATCGACCACCGGATCAGCGAGCGGTTTAAAGTGGGCACCAGCCTGTATTACACCGTTACGGGCGAAAACCGCGTGAATGCGGGTGGTACGGGCGTCAACGTCACGAGTGCCCGCGAAGGCATTCTGGGTCGGGCGGTGGCGGCTCCGCCGACCTTGCTGCCGTACCGCTCCAACGGCAGTGTGTTTTCGTTTGCCGACCAGTTTAACGGGCGATACCGGGAAACCGTCAATCCGATGGGCGAACTGGCGAAGAAAAACTACACCAACGGGAGCCGGTTTCTGGGCAATCTGTACCTGGAAGTTAACCTGCTCAAGGGCCTGACGTACCGCGCCAGTTTCAACGCCGATTTGTCGTCCAGTTTGCAGGAACAGTATTCACCCCGGTCCATTGTCGATTCGATTTCGCTGAATAACCCCAATGCCGTGAACGGCGTCGCGGGCAACAACAGCAGTTACGCCCGAACCTTGCTGCACGAAAGTATCCTGACCTACAAGAGCCAGTTCGGTCAGCACCACACCCTCGATGCGACCGTGGTGTATGCCACGCAGTCGGATATGCTCCAGACCAACAACCAGACCGCTTCGGGCTTTGGCAATGATTTTACGGAAAACTGGTCAACGGCCAACGCAACGGTGTACGCCCTGTCGAGCTTTCGGAACAAAAGCGACCTGAGTTCCTGGTTAGGCCGGGTGGGCTACGGCTACAAAGATCGGTATTTCCTGGACCTGACCGCCCGCGTGGACGGTTCCAGTAAATTTGGGGCCAACAACAAGTACGGTTTTTTTCCGGCCATATCGGGTGCCTGGCGGGTGGTGGAAGAGCAATTTATGCAATCCGTGCGCTTCATCAGCGACCTGAAGCTGCGGGCCAGCTACGGCATCACCGGAAATGCGGGGGCCATCGGGCCGTACCAGTCGCTGGCGACGGTGAGCGGGCAGGGCTACAACTACAATTTCAACAACACGGTTTTGACCGGTATCAATCCGAGCGGGATTGCGAACCCGGATTTGAAGTGGGAACAGGCGACGCAACTTGACATCGGCCTGGATGTGTCGCTGTTGAACAACCGGCTGAACGTGGTAGCCGATTATTACCACAAACGCACGGATAACCTGCTCTTCACCAAAGCATTGCCCATGTCATCGGGCTACACCACGATTACGGGTAATTACGGTTCTATTCAAAACAAAGGGCTGGAGTTGGGTGTCAGCGGCAAAATCCTGACGGGGGCAGTCAAGTGGGAAGCGTCGGGCAACATTACTTTCAATAAAAACAAAGTGCTCGCGCTGGATGGGATTCAGAACGAAATTGCCTTGTCCAGTTATTCCATTCTGAAAGTCGGTTATCCGCTCGGGATTTACCGCACCTACATGCTCGATGGGATCAACCAGACCGGCGAAACGTTTCTGCCGGGTTACGACGCCCGGACGGGCGGTTTTAAAATCAAGGATGTCAACGGCGACGGCAAAATCAGCACCGACGACCAGGTGATTGTGGGCAATGCGCAACCCAAGTACTTTTTCGGTTTCTCCAGTTCGGTGCGCTACAAGAATTTTGAGCTGAGCGGTTTTGTGCAGGGCGTCCGGGGCAGCCGGTTGTTCAACGGCTTCCGGTTTACGTTCGAGACGCCTTCCGGGCAGGTGAACCTGCTGGAAGGAACGGCCAATCGCTGGTCGGCCACCAACCCCAACAACGAGTACGTCAAACCCGCTCAGGGCACGAACCTGCCCGTCGGCGATCGGTGGGTGGAAGACAATTCCTATATCCGGGTCAAGAACCTGACGCTGGCCTATAACCTGCCCCGGTTCAAATTTATCAAGGGCGTTCGGGCGTATATCGCGGGGAATAACCTGTTTACCATCACCAACTACCAGGGCTGGGACCCTGAATCCAACAATTACGGCAGTGCCAACGCGCTGTTTTACGACAACGGCACGTACCCGGCGGCCAAATCCTACGTGGTCGGCCTTCAGTGTACCTTCTGATTTCTAAACTCCTGCCTTTTATGAAACGCTATTTTTCAACATCAATAGGAGTCGCGCTGACGACGGTTTTAGGGTTGAGCGCCTGCCAGAATTTGGAGGAAACGGTGTATTCCTCCGTCATCACGACGAATTTTTACCAAAGCGCGCAGGATGCCGAAGCCGCCCTAACCGCAGCCTACGGCTCCATCAATGACTTGTTCGATCAGGCGCCGATTGTCTTTGCCGGCGACTTTGCCGGGGATCAGTTGTGGGTCAAACCGGTGGTGGGCCGGAACGTTTTTGCGGTTTACAGTTACGATACCGACTATTCCGGCCCGAAAAGCTTTGGCCGAACCGCCGAAAGTCCGTACGGCTTGTGGCAGTTTTGCTACAAAGGCATCGAAAACGCCAACTGGGTCATTGAGCGGGTACCACCGATTCCGATGGAAGCCAACCGCCGGAACGCGATTGTGGGCGAAGCCTTGTTTCTGCGGGCTTTCTACCACTTTACGCTGACGAAAAACTTCGGCGACGTCGTCATCCGGACGACACCGAGCAAAAGCGAGTCGGATGCGCTGGTGGCCAAAAGCGCCAAAACCGAGGTGTACAAACAGATTTTTAAGGACCTGGACGAAGCCATTCCCAAGTTGCCGTCGTACGCGGCTTCGACGGTGAAAGGGCGGGCTTCCAAGGAAGTCGCGATCGGGTTGTACGCCAAAGCGGCTTTGTACGCCGAAGACTGGGCCACCGCCAAAACGAAAGCCATTGACGTGATCAATTCGGGCAAATACGCGCTGATGCCGGAGGTACTCGATGTGTTTAACGTCGATAAGGAAGACCAGGCCCGGCAGGAGAACATGTTCGCTTTCGAGGGCGATAATGCCACGCGCGCACGCGGCACCACCCTGATGGGGTTCTGCGGACCCGCGAACAGCGCCAGCCGGGATTACGGCAACATGACGTTTGGCTCCATTTTTGCCTTCCAGGCGTTCTTCGATTCCTTCCATCCGGCGGATAAAAGAAGGCAGTTGCTGGATACCACCTTCGTCAGCGTCGCGGGGAAAGTGGTGCCGCAAAAGGACATTACACCGTATACCGTGAAAGGCGTGTTGATTAAAAAATACATGGATAAAAACTCGGTGGGTGCCAAGGGGCGCAACAACGTTCCCATCCTGCGGCTGGCGGATCTGTACCTGATTGCGTCGGAAGCGGAAGCCCGGCTGAACGGCCCTACGGCGACGGCTTACCAATACATCAACGCGATCCGGAACCGGGCGGGCCTGGCTAATCTCAAAACCGGGTTGAGCAAGGACGATTTCATCAGTGCGGTTTTGCAGGAACGGAGCTGGGAGTTTTTCGCCGAGGGCGACCGCTGGTACGACCTGACCCGGACCAACACGTTTCTGACGGTGATCCCGAAAGCCATTAACGAAGTCTATCCGGTGCGCACTCCCCAGCCCAAACACCGGTATTACCCCATTCCGCTGGACGAAATCCGGGCCAATCCGAAACTCGAACAAAACCCGGACTGGAAATGACACGATTCCGTTCCAGAAGCCGAAAGAGTCTGATCGTCTTCGCCCTGCTCGGTTTCTGTGCCTTTCAGCCACCGGTCTTGAAAGCTCCCGAATCAGCCGCGCATTCGGGAGCCAGCGATAGCCTGAATATGGAAAACGCGCACCGGGAAATCTGGCGACGGTTTATCGATGCGCATTCGATTTTGCTTGATTTTGCCGATACCAACGGGCGGTTTGACCGACCAACGGCGGCTGAGTTTCGGGACAATAAACCCAATGCCTTAGGCTGGTGGACGCCCACGGAAAACGGGGCCATGTTCAATGGCTTGTACCTCGACGGGATTTGCCAGCGCTGGCTGCACCGGCACCAGGAAGCCGATCGCATCAAGGCCCGCCGATTGGCGCAGGGCCTCCTTTTTCTGGCGTCGGTTGGCGACACCCCCGGTTTTATTGGGCGGGGTGTGGCTTCGGATGGCAAAACGCCCCCGGCGATGGGATCGAATGACCAGACCTCGCCCTGGTTTTACGGGTTGTGGCGCTACCTGTACACCGGTTTGCCCGAACCGGACGAACGTCGGCAGATCATCGCCAAAATGGTGGAGGTGGCGAATGCGCTGGTGGCCAACGACTGGCGCATCCCGACAATGTCTTATGCGCCCGCCCGTTTCCGGAATACCTTCGCGACCTTCAACTGGGAAGGTGCTCCCCGGATGCTGTTCATTTTGAAAGCGATGCACCAACTAACCGGTGAGAGCCGTTGGGATGTGTTGTACCGGAAAGCCGCTTCCGAAACCGGCGGAGAACCCCGGCGGAGCCGCCTTCAAATCTGCGCCGACGGCATGCTGTTCGATATTCCCAAGCAGTTTCGGTGGACGGGCATTTCCAGTACGGTCGATGTGCGGGCGCTGTGGGAAATGGAAACCGACCCTGTCCTGCGCCGGGCGTATGAGCAGGGGTTGAACGCCAGTGCCCAGAGCGCCGTCGTCGATATTGCGCGCTGGCATCTCTTTGACAACCAGGACCGAAAACCGTTTCTCCACGACTGGCGTAGCCTGCTGACCAAGTGGCAACCGCAGCACAGCGAACAAGACGCCCTCGCCGTTTCGCAGACGCAATTGAATGAATTGGTCCGGTTGTCGCCCCGGCGCAATTACGAACTGGGGTTGGTGCGGGAACCGCTGTGGATGGCCTGGATTGTGACGTTGGCCCCCGACCCCAGCCTGGCCGATCAATACCGGTCGGAAATGCTGAGTGCCATTGGTCATTTTCGCTACGAACGCTTGTATTATTCCCAATTTTTTCCGGCGGAAGCCGTCTGGTTTCGCCTGCAAAAAAACGTGACGAATGCCCGATGAAACACTCCCTATTTTCCCTGATTCTGCTGACCAGCGCCGTATTCCTGGTTTCGGCCAACGCCCAGCCGCTTACGAGTGATCCGACCGATCAGGTGCTCGAATCGCAGATCGAGCAGGCCCGGCTGGAAATCAATCGCCGGTTTATGAATCCGCAGTACGGTATTTTATACGATTACGCGGGTCGGGATGGCACTACGTTTCTGCCTACGCCCGACGAATGCCAGACCGATAAACCGAACGGCCTGGCCTGGTGGGCACCGATTGAGAACGGCGCTTTTTTCAACGGAATTTACCTGGACGGCCTGATCAACTGCTGGAAAATCAGCCAGAAACCGGCCGATGCGCAGGAGGCCCGGAAGGTGGCCGGGGGATTGGTGCGGCTGGCCACGGTGGGCCGGGTGCCGGGATTCATTGCGCGGGGCGTTGCTGCGGACGGCCAGAGTCACCATGTCGCGGGTTCCGATGATCAGACTGGCCCCTGGTTCTACGGCCTCTGGCGGTACATCAACAGCGGGATTCCGGACAAGGCGGAAAAAGACAAACTGATTGCGTTGATGGAACGCGTCGGTACGGCGCTGGAAGCCCGCAACTGGCAACTTCCCTGCGACCGGGAGGGCTACGGTTTTCGGGGAAACCTGACCGACAAAGGCTGCCGGATTTCGGTGCGACTGCTGTTTATTTACCGGGCTTTGTACGATGTGACTCGCGATAAAAAGTGGCTCGACGGCTATCACCACCGACTGAAGGAAATTCCGGAAGGCGATTCCGTAAACCGGTTGGAATTGTGCAACCAAGGAATTCCGTACGAGACTGAAAATCCCGAAAAAGGCAATAAAACGGAAAATGAGTTCTGGATTACCGGGATTTCGCAGGCCAACCTGAAGGCGCTGGTCGAACTGGAAACGGACCCGGTATTGCGCGAAAAATTTCGGAACGGGCTGAACCAAAGTGCGGAAAAAGCCGCCCTACATCTATCACGGTATCAACACTTCGACAATGCGCACGCGCTGGTATTCAACGAAAACTGGCGACTGCTGAATGCTTTCTGGAAACCCCAGCCCGACATTGCCACGGCGCTGGAAGTAGCACTTCAGGAAGTACGGGAATGGGATAAGTTATCGCCAGCCAGGCGTTATGAGGACAAGTGGATGCGCGAACCGCTGTTTGCCTGCTGGGTGGTGCTGTTGTCTGGTAACCAGGCATTGATTGAAAAGCACAAACCGGTATTGAAGAATGCCCTGCTGCATTATGACTGGAAGCGGCTTTACACCTCCCGGTTTTTTGTGGTCATTCCGGCGTATTACGAAGCGAAACGGAATCATTTTTTTTGAAAACCGGCGCGCTGTTTCTCCGAATACTAGGGATGCGGTCACCCGTTGCCGGTCGAAAAACGCAGCGGAAACCGTAAGCAGTGCCCGTAGGGTGGATAAGGAATTTGTGTTTTTTTACTACATTTACACGCTTTATTCCAACCCTTATCACCTTGCGGGTAGTTTATGAACCCAACTCGTTACTCCAACCGTTTCCGGTTGTCCAGTCGGCTTACGGGCCTTTCTACGGCAGGACTTCTCATCGGCGGTATTTTGGTCGGTGCCTGGCAAAACGACAACCTCAACCAGGCTTCTGGTACCTATCTTGAACGGCTTTTTGCCGGCCTTTCCGACGACGACAAGCGCGACCCGAAGTACGCCGTCGGTAGTCTGAACGTGGCACCGGGCCTGGAAGCGAAGCTTTTTGCCGCCGAACCGATGCTGACCAACCCCACCAACATCGACGTCGATGCGCGGGGCCGCGTCTGGGTGTGCGAAGCGTATAACTACCGGGCCGGTATCAACGGCAATCCCACCCGCCCCGAAGGCGACCGCATCCTGATTCTGGAAGACACCAACGGCGACGGTCAGGCCGATGTGACGAAGACCTTTTATCAAGGGCCGGAACTGGTTTCGCCCCTCGGCATCTGGGTGCAGGGCAACAAGGTCATCGTGTCGGATAGTCCGAACGTGTTTGTATTTACGGACGAAAACGGCGACGACAAAGCCGACAAAAAAGAACTGCTGTTTACCGGTTTAAGCGGAGCGGACCACGACCACGGCATGCACTCGTTCGTGTTCGGACCCGACGGCAAGTGGTATTTTAATTTCGGGAATGAGGGCAAGCAAATCCGCGACAAAGACGGCAAACCGCTGTTCGACCGCAGCACCGGCAAGGAAATCGATCTGAAAAACTTCCGGCAGGGCATGGTGTTCCGCTGCAACCCCGACGGGAGTGAGATGGAGGTGCTGGGCCATAATTTCCGGAATAACTACGAAGTGGCGCTGGATTCGTACGGCGCGATGTGGCAGTCGGACAACGACGACGACGGCAACAAGGGCGTCCGGATCAATTACGTGATGGAGTACGGTAACTACGGTTATACCGACGAAATGACCGGCGCGGGCTGGCGGGCCAACCGAACCAACCTGGAAAGCTCGATTCCGCTGCAACACTGGCACCTCAACGACCCCGGCGTCGTTCCCAATCTGCTCCAAACCGGCGCGGGTTCACCCACCGGCATTATCGTTTATGAGGGGAAACTGCTGCCGCAAGTGTTTCAGGGCCAGGTGATTCACTGCGACGCGGGGCCAAACGTGGTCCGGGCGTATCCGGTGACCAACGACGGCGCGGGCTACAAAGCCACGATTGTTCCGGTGTTGGAAGGCGTGCGCGATCAGTGGTTCCGGCCTTCCGACGTCTGCGTCGCGCCCGATGGCTCCCTGATCATTTCCGACTGGTACGATCCCGGCGTGGGCGGTCACCAGGCCGGCGACCAGAACCGGGGCCGGGTTTATCGCGTGGCT
This sequence comes from Larkinella sp. VNQ87, assembly GCF_049445795.1. NCBI lineage: Bacteria > Pseudomonadati > Bacteroidota > Cytophagia > Cytophagales > Spirosomataceae > Larkinella > Larkinella sp. VNQ87. The sequence goes on along the minus strand of NZ_JBMSDT010000014.1, from coordinate 128,839 downwards.
CCCCCCAATACGCCGTACAAAATACCGGCGGTTAATCTGGCTACCACCGCCGGGGCCGTCGAAGCGCTGCAAAGCCCGAACATGGCGATCCGGTATGCTGCCTGGAACAAACTGTACGAATTGGGTGCGAAAGCCGAAAAAGACCTGGCAAAGTTGTACAAATCGTCGCCCGATCCACGGATGAAAGCCCGCGCCCTCTGGCTATTGAGTAAATTGGGTGCCAAAGGCAAGAAATACATTGAAACCGCCCTGAAAGAAAGCGATCCGAACCTCCGGATTGCCGGGCTGCGGGCAGCCCGGCAATTGAAAGGCGATGTGATTCCGTACGTAAAGCTGCTGGTGAACGACCCCGATCCGCAGGTGCGCCGGGAGTGCGCCATTGCGTTGCACCGGAACACCTCACCGGAAGCACCGGATCTGTGGGCGCAACTGGCGGCCCGTCACGATGGCAACGACCGCTGGTTCCTCGAAGCTCTTGGTATTGGCGCTGACGGCCAATGGGATACGTATTACACGGCCTGGCTGAAACGTTCCGGCGCGAATCCGCTGAGCACGGCGGGGGGCAAAGACATTGTCTGGCGGGCGCGAACCAAAGAAGCCGTTCCGTTGCTGGCGAGTTTGGCGGGTGATCCGCAAACCGATCTGACGGAGCGTCTGCGGTATTTCCGGGCGTTCGATTTCAATCCGGGCGCGACCGAAAAATCCAATGCGTTGCTGACTATTTTGAAAAACAACCCGAGTGACGTTCAAATTACGAAACTGGCCCTGCGACACCTGGATCAGAACTTCGTAAAGAACTCGCCGGAAGCGATGGCCGCGTTGACGAAGCTGCTGGACGAAACCTACGGCAAACCGGATTACATGGAAATGGTGAGCCGGTACGAACCCGCTGCCGAAAATCCGCGCCTGCTGGCCCTGAGCCAGAAACAGTTTAACGACCCAATTGGCCGCGATGCCACCCGTCAATTGCTCAAACAGGGGGGCGGAAAACTTGTGTGGGAGGTCATTAACGGAACGAATCCGGAAGCCGCCGTGAACATGGCGTCGGCCCTGCGCTGGGTGGGCAGCAAAGAATCCCTCGATATACTGAAAACCGTTGCGCTGGACGAAAACCGCCCGAAGGCCCTGCGCCGGGAAGCGACCCGGGCGATTGGGGGCAGCAACGACGGCGAGGAGCTGATTCTGTCGATGCTGCGTTCCGGGCAAATCAAGGATGAATACAAAGCGGCTGCTGTACAGGGAGTTAGCACAACCTGGCGGAAAAAAGTACGTATGGAAGCGGCCAGTTACCTGGATGGCGGGAAAGGAACCACCGGGAAAAAGATGCCCGGTATTCCGGATTTGCTGGCGATGACCGGCGATGCCAGCCGGGGACTGAACGTCTTTAAAACCAACTGCTCGATTTGCCACCAGATCAACGGCGCGGGCATGGATTTTGGCCCTAAATTGTCGGAAATTGGCAGCAAACTCCCGAAAGAAGGGCAGTATCTGGCCATTCTGTACCCGGATGCGGGCATTAGTTTCGGGTACGAAGGTTTTGAAGTGAAGTTCAAGGACGGCAGCACGGTATCGGGCATTGTTTCCAGCAAAACCGAAACGGACCTGCAAATGAAGTTTCCGGGGGGCGTCGTGACCGACTACAAGATGAGCGATGTGGTTTCCATGAAGCAACTCGATGCGTCGATGATGCCGTCGGGGTTGCAGGAAAACATGTCTACCCAGGAACTGGTGGATTTAGTCGACTATTTAGCGAGTTTAAAACGAAAATAGAAACCTTCCTTTATTATGATTCAACGACGCGATTTTGTCAAATCAACCTTAGGGCTTGCCGGTGCTGCCCTGGCTGGCAATGCTTTGGCCGGTAACGAGCCGTCACAACCCAAGGCCGTAGCGAAAAACCAGTTCAAATTGCTGTATGCGCCCCACTTTGGGATGTTCTCGAACAGCGCCGGGAAGGACGTCGTCGATCAGCTCAAGTTCATGGCCGATAACGGTTTTATGGCGCTGGAAGACAACGGCATGATGGGCCGGCCGGTGGAAGAGCAGGAAAGAATCGCGAAGGAAATGACCCGCCTGGGCATGAAAATGGGCGTTTTTGTGGTCGATAAAGGGGGGAACGGCGCGAATACCCTGGCGGCTGGCAAACAGGAGTTCATCGATATTTTTCTGAATGGCTGCAAAAAAGCCGTGGAGGTCGCCAAGCGCGTCAATGCCAAGTGGATGACGGTGGTGCCCGGTGATTTTCAACGGAATCTGCCCATCGGGATTCAGACCGGCCACGTGATCGACGCCCTGCGCCGGGGTTCCGACATTCTGGCTCCGCACAACCTGACGATGGTGCTGGAACCGCTCAGCGATACGCCCAACCTGTTTTTACGTACCTCCGACCAGACCTACGAGATTTGCCGCGCCGTCAACAGCCCGGCCTGCAAAATTCTGTTCGACGTGTATCACATGCAGAAAAATGAAGGCCACATCATTCCGCATATCGACTGGTGCTGGAGCGAAATCGGCTATTTTCAGATTGGCGACAACCCCGGCCGGAAAGAACCGACAACGGGCGAAATCAACTACAAAAACGTGTTCAAACACTGTTACGAAAAAGCCAAAGCCGAAAACAAGGAGTTTATTTGGGGGATGGAGCACGGCAATTCGTTGCCCGGCAAAGAAGGAGAGCAGGCCCTGATCAAAGCCTACGTCGAATCCGACAGCTTTACGGTGTAGTACCCACGGACTTCAGTCCGTGACAAGGGCTAGTTACTCAAATAGCTGGCACTAAAACACGGGCTTTAGTCCGTGGGTACGAAGAAGCCCGGCCACCTGGCCGGGCTTCTTCGTCTTCCTGCGTTCAGGCGGTTTTTTACAACGCGACGACGGAGTTATCGTCCGACGAAACACCACTGCCGACAAACTTATCAGCGTCCGGATCGTTCAGCCATTTTTCGCCATCGATGAGGTAACGGAACTGAGTTTCCTGGCCGACGGGCAGTTCCACCGTCGTTTTATACGATCCGTCTTTTTGTTTCTTCAGAGCAGTAGCCGATGCGTCCCAGCCATTGAAATCACCCACCAGGGCAACTTCTTTTGCGCCGTTAACCGTGTCAGCAGGCAGCGTAAACGTTACTTTGCAAATACTAGGCTTGCTTTTTACGTATTGTTTTGCAAGTGCCATATCGAGTAGAGTGTTTGGTTTACGGTTGTAAATTTATATGAAAAGAATAGTAATGCAATGGTTATCAAAGTATTAAAACCTTGCTTTCTTGTAAATGTTCTATTCTTCGATATTATTATGTAATAAACCGACAAAAAAGAACGAAATTTTTTGTAAAACCGGCAAGTTCATAAAATGTTTATCCGTACACCCGGCCTGCACTGATTGGATGGACACAATTTGTCCGGTAACCGTTGCAAAACGCCGGTTTTCTTATCGTACGGTGTATCGTACGCCCAGGAAACCGCGAATGCCCTGATTCGGCGCAAAGACGTAGTTTGGGTCGAACGTCAGCCGGTACGGGTTGTCGGGCGTGGCCACCACCTGCCCGTTGGCATCGAAGACCACACGCTTGTCGAACGGATCGAAGGCCCGGGCAATGCTGTTGGCGGGGGGCGTGAAATTTAGCAGGTTTTTAATGCCGCCGTAAATCTCAAATCCATTGTCAAACCGCTTCGTCAACTGGATGTTCTGGATGCTCCAGGTCGGTGAATATTCGGGTCGGGGGTCATCGGAACTCAGCAATGGAAGCCGCATCGGTCCGTACAGATTGCCCGTGTAGTCGGCCGAAAAGCCTCTCCCGAAGTCATACGAAGCCGTCCAGGTGCCGGTGACGCGCTCGGTCAGCAGTTGCCGGGTCCGGACCGGATCGCCGTCGGCGTCGTCTTCCACCTGATAGACATCCATCACGGTAGCGCCAACATTGAGCTTCAGCGGAAAGGCAAAATTGGCGTCCAGATTTACACTGATACCCTTGGAAACGGAATGCCCTTTCAGGTTATCAAAAATGATTTTGTTGGGGTCGGTATCGTAATCGGCCAGAATGCGGTTCGTAAAATAGGTGTAAAACGCCGACGCGTCAATGTTCAGAAAGCCGCTTCCGAAGATGACCTGACGGGTGTAATTGAGGTTGACGTTCCAGCTTCGTTCGGGTTTCAGTTCTTCTGCCACCACCACCTGCCGGGCACCGGTCAGGGCCGCGTGGTCCTCCGTAAACAGGTTCACCACCCGGTAGCCGGTTCCGGCATTCAGCCGGATGACGTTGTCTTTGTTGGGCGACCATTTATACGAAAACCGGGGGGTCAGGATGTTGCCATGCCGCGAATTGTAGTCGTAACGCAGTCCGAGCAGCAGCTTGTGCTGCTCGTTGAAGGTAAACTCCGGCTGGGCGAAAATACCGGGCAGCAGCGTACGGTCGGGCTGGTTGACGGGCCGCAGCGAGTCGGCCGAGCGGGTTGCGGGCGTGTTGTCGTCGTAAAAGGTGTAGCGAAACGGTGTTCCGACCAGCAGACTAAAGCGGCTGTTAAACTCTTTCGTCCAGAGCAGTTGCGCAAAGAAAATCCGCTGGGTTGCCATGAAGGAAGTCGTGCCATAATAGGAATTCTGGTTATGGCTGTTGAACGACGATTGCAACGTGATATTTTCAGTCGTGGGCAACTGGTAGGCACCGATCAGCTCCAGTCGTTTCGTATAGATGCTCTCGGCGTACAGGCTGTCGGTGCCACGCAGGGCCGGGGTCCAGTTGGTTTGTCCGCCCCAGCGGTCTTCGTAAAAATACCGAGCGGCAATACTCGCCAGACGGTTTTCCTTGCGTTCAAACTGCCATTTATTGAACACCGAGATCCGGTGTTGCAGCGTCACATCCGTAAACCCGTCCTTGTTGTTGTCGATGGGATTTTGGTAATTATAATAGTTCAACCCCACGAGGGAGTTGGCCTTACCTGCCCGAAACTTGACGCCGAGATCGGCATTGTATTCCTGCCAGGTCGTACCGAAAACATCCGCCGTGACCACCGGGGCCTTCAGCGGGTTTTTGGTAATAATGTTGATTAAACCGGCCACCGCTTCCGAGCCGTAGAGCGTCGACGCCGGGCCTTTTACCACCTCGACGCGCTCGACCAGCGAATTCGGAATCCCGGACAAACCGTAAACCGTCGAAAGCGAACTGACAATCGGCATCCCGTCGAGCAGCACCATCGTGTAAGGACCTTCCAACCCGTTGATGTGAATGTCGCCGGTATTGCAGACGTTGCAGTTGAGCTGCGGTCGCACGCCGTTGATATTCTGAAGAGCATCGTAAATATTGGGCGTCGGGTTTTTCTGAAAAAATTTCGGTGTATAAATTTCCACTGGTACCGGGCTTTCCAGCTTGGAAACCTCTTTCATCGTGCCCGTGATGACGACCTCCCCGAGCGTATTGGCCGATTCGCGCAGATCGACGGTCTGGCGCAGCGTCTGGCCAGCCGTTACCGTAACGGTTTTTTGATGGGTTTCATAGCCGACCATCGACACCACCAGTTGGTAACGGCCCGCCGGAACGCCCGTCAGCCGGAACACGCCCGCCGTGTCGGTCAGGGTGCCGAAGCGGGTGCCTTTTAACGCTACGGTCGCGAGTTCGAGCGGTTTTTGCTTCGAAAGGACTTTTCCTTCCAACGTAGCGGGGGATTGCGCTTTCGCCGAAAGGAGTGTACACAGAATCAACAGAACGGATAGGTATATCGTTTTTTGCATGGTTGTCGGTATCAAGAAAGGAGGAATTGTACACAATTGTCGAGTGCTGTAAGTCACTGAACTACAAGCCAGGAGTGGCCGGATGCACGAAACAACGGGGTACGAAAAGGCGCGTCATGGAATGACGGAGCAAAAACTAAGACGCGACAACCGGCGGCCCCCGGTGGGAGAAACAGCGGAAGGCGTGTGTGCGGAGGAAGGGCGTTACGGACTGGAAAAACCGGGTGTCGGGAACGCTTCGCAACGCCAGCGCAAAGACGAAGGGTACAATGTCGTCGTAAAGGACGTTACTGAAACTTTCAAGCCAGAATAGTTCCGCGTTAGTGTGCGTATTGGGCTGATACGGGCTGTCGCCGACGGGCTTGAACGGGTGGGCGTGAACGATGATCCGCCCACTGGCCAGGCGGTGCGCGTGCCGGAAAACGACCGAGTTGACCATCATCAGGCTGAACAGAATCAGCAGAACGCGGGCAATTTTTCGTCGATAAACCGGCAACCAGTGCATGGCGTTGGATAACAAGTTGAAACAGACGGTCGTAACCGTGCGAACAAATATAAATAATAAATTTAGACAAGTCTAAAAAACTTACCGCTTGGACTTTTAAACCGGTATTTTCAATCTTTTCCAGCGAAAGCTATAGCTCAATAACCTGTCTGGTTATATTTGAACAGACAGAGTAATTAAATTTTAATTGAAGAATGATAACAAGTAAATGTAAAATGATAAATGTAAAAGTGGCTCTGTCTACCAAATTCGATGTGCCATTACCCTTTACGGTACACTGATAACACAGGATGCAGACCCCTTTTACATTTTTTATTTTACATTTAGCATTTTACATTCAAGATTCCACCCTTTTCCAAATCGTATGCGAAACATTGCCATGCTGGGTTCCGGTTTTATTGGCCGGTTCTATGCCGAATCTATCCACGGTCAACGGGGGCGCGACCGCGTGGTCGCCATTTACGCCCGTCGCGAAGAAAGTGCTAAAAAGTTTGCCGCCGACTACGGTTGTTCCATCTGGGGCACCAACATGGAAGAGGTGATTGCTAATCCGGAAGTCGATATGGTGTGCATTGCCCTGCCCAACAACCTGCACGAAGCGGCCGTCTTGCTGTGTGCCAAACACAAAAAAGCCGTCGTGACCACCAAACCCCTGGGGCGCAACGGCGAAGAGGCCCTGCGGATGCTGCGGGCCGTCGAAGAAGCCGGAATTTTTGCCGGATACCTGGAAGATCTTTGCTACACACCCAAGTTTCTGAAGGCGTTGGAAAGCGTCAAAAATGGCGCGCTGGGCCGTATTTTATGGGCCAAATCCCGCGAAGCCCATCCGGGGCCGCATAGCGACTGGTTCTGGGACAAAGAGCAGGCCGGGGGCGGTTGCATGCTCGACCTGGGTTGCCACTGTGTTGAAATCGCCCGGAATTTTATTGGCAAAGATGTCCGGCCCATAGAAGTCATGTGCTGGGCGGCCACGCAGGTCAAACCCATTGATGCCGAAGACCACGCCATTGCGCTGGTCAAGTACGAAAACGGAGCCATCGGGCAGTTTGAGGTGAGCTGGACGTTCCGGGGGGGCATGGATTTGCGGGATGAGGTGATGGGCACCGAAGGAACCATCTGGATCAACAACTTCCTGCGCACCGGTTTTGAGATGTTCACCACGGGAAAGGGGGCCGACTACGTGGCCGAAAAAGCCGAAAGCAATACCGGATGGCTGTTTCCGGTAGGTGACGAGGTGAACGACCTGGGCTACAACCACATGTTTACGGATATGTTTAATGCGGCTGACGAAGGACGCCAGCCCGCCGAGACGTTCTACGACGGTTACGTGGTCAACGCGATTCTGGACGCGGCTTACCGCTCGGCCGAAACCAAGCAGTGGGAACCGGTGCAGTTGCCCGTCTGGCGGGGTCGGGAAGGACTCATGCAGGAATCGACGCTGGTGGAGTACGACGAAAATCATTACCTGATCAAGGAAGAAGTAACGCACGATGGGCGGCATAAGGTGATCCTGAAGGATAAACAAACCGGCCGGATTCTGGAACGTGATCTGATCTAATCACTTTTTGACTCAACCGCTGCTTGGCAACACCCATTAGCCCAGTGTTCAGTTCGGATGAATTGACCTTTCCGCATTTAGGCCGTTTTGCCCGGTTTCTTCTCGACAACCACCTGGAGGAACTGGCCGCTGAATTTTTGCGCCTGTTTCGGGAGGTCAAACTTCCCATGCTGGTGTTTTTCGAGTCGATGCCCGAAGAGCAGATTCTGCAACTCTCGAAGCAAACGTCGGCGCGTCTGCTGACGGCCTTTATCGAAAACCGGGTCGTTGAAAACATCGAGACCACTCTGCAAAGCTGGGCGCAAACCCTGCTGCCGGTGATCGGGCGGAACCAGATCGCCACCAATGAAATTGCGTTGGTCAGCTACGTGCGGAAACAGGCGCTGGTTAATTTTCTGAACCGTTACACCCGCGATGCGGAGGAACTGGTTGCATTGATCCGGGAAATCGATCGGTACATTCTCGAACTCGATAGCCGGTCGATGAAGCAGTACATCAGTTTGCTGAACCGGGATATTAACGAACAACTCCACTTCAACGAAAAGCTGACCGATACGTCGCCGGGCATAATTTATGTCTTCGACCTGATCGAACGGCGGGAAGTGTTTACAAACCGGAAGATCGAACCAATACTGGGCTACACCCCCGAGGAAATTCGGGACATGGGAGAGAACTATTTGGAAACGGTTCATCATGCGAACGATATTCCGCGCATTCTGGCCCATTTTGACTCGTTTGTTAATCTGGAGGACGGTCAGGTTCAGACCTTTGAACACCGCATGAAAGACAAATCGGGGCGTTACCGGTGGCTGCGGAATTACGAGTCTATATTTCGTCGGAAACCCGACGGAAGTCCCTGGCAGATTATCGGACTTGCACTCGATATCGAACAGGAGAAACAAAGCACGCAGTTGCTGGAGGAAAAACAGAATTTCATTCAGAAAATTACCGATGCGGCCCCGGCAATCATTGCAACATTCAACATCAATAGCGGTCAGTATCAATTCATTAGTCAGGGGTTTGAACTCCTGCTGGGCCATTCACCCCAACAGGTGCTGGACGAAGGGATTGCCTTTTTGCTTGCTATTCTGCACCCGGATGATTTGCCTCGCCTGATGGAAGAAAATGCACGGGCGCTGGAGAAGGCCAATCAAATGCCGGAAAGTCAGGTACAGGTATCGGAATTTCAATACCGAATGCGGCATCGCAACGGCACTTATCGCTGGTTTCGAACCTTCGGAACCGTTTTTGACCGGAATCCGGAAGGTAATGTGGAACACATCCTGAATATTTCACTCGATATTACGGAGAAAGTGGAGGCCGAACACAAGCTCGAAGAGAAAAACCGGCGGCTGGAACAGTCGAATGCCAGCCTGCAGGAGTTTGCGTACATCGCCAGCCATGATTTGAAAGAACCCCTGCGAAAAATTTCCACCTTTGGTGAGCGGTTGTTGCAGACGCAGCGCGGCAGGATGGATCCCGAAGGGGATACGTATCTGGAAAAAATTGTCGAAGCGGCCCACCGGATGCACCGGTTGATCGGCGATGTACTGTCGGTTTCACTGATTTCGGCCGACCAGACGTTTAAGGTACAGTCGCTGCAAGTGCTGGTCGACGAAGTGCTGGAAACCCTGGATTACCAGATCGAACAGATTGGAGCCGACATTCGGACCGATCAATTGCCCGTTGCCCCGGTGGTAGCTACCCAGTTTCGGCAGCTTTTCCAGAACCTGCTGACGAATGCGCTCAAGTTTTCCCGGAAAGATTCCCCCCTTCAGGTGCGGATTACTCACCGGTTTCTGTCGGCTTCCGGGGAACTTCCGGCGGGGCTGAGCCCCGCCCGACGGTTCCTCGAACTAACCATTGCCGACAACGGCATCGGATTCGACAACCGGTATGCGCACAAAATTTTCGCGATTTTCCAGCGGTTACACGCCCGGAAAGACTTCGAAGGAACCGGAATCGGCCTGGCTATCTGCAAGAAAATTGTAGAAAACCACGGGGGAGTGATTTCGGCCAAAGGCGTTCCCAACCAGGGAGCTACCTTTACGATTGTTCTTCCGGCCTGAAAATCAAAACCGGCCGTGCAGGATGTAGCTGTCGGTTCGGGCGTAGAGGGACGAATAGAAACTGAAGTCGTGCCGGTTGGTATCGAGCCGTTTATCGAGCCGCAGAACCGGGGTATGCATCGTTACGCTAAGTTGGCGGGCCAGGTCGCCTTCTGCCGAAACCGCCAGCACTTTTTGTTCGCCCCCTTTCACGAGCAAACCGTATTTGGTGCGTAATAAATCGAACAGTGACCGGTTTTCGAGCCGCTGACGCGAAAAACCGGGTAAATACCGATTCGGCACGACTACTTTTTCCAGAAAAACCGGCTGATCGTCTACCGCCCGCAACCGTTCGAAATAGTAAAAACCGGCTTTGGTGTCGTCTTCGGTGGGGGTAAACAGGAAGTCTTCCGGGAAGGGGCTCAGACGGGGTTTGGTCAGAATGGTCGTCGTCATTCGCTCGCTTCCCCCGGCGTTGGCCGTATTGGCCAATCGTCCGACAATGGACATGACGCCCAGACCAATCGGCAGCGGCTGCACAATGCTGCCTTTTCCCTGGTGTTTGCGAATGTAGCCATCCTGGACAAGCAGACTGAGGGCCTGCCGGATGGTGGGCTGGGTCAGGCGAAACTGATTCTGAAGGTCTTTTTCGGAGGGCAACAGATCCCCGGATTTGAAATCACCCCGGATAATCTGCTGACGCAGGGATTCATAAAGGTATTGATACTGAGGAATGCGGGTTGGCCGATCGTTCATGGAAACACACTAGTTGACGGACAAGTATACGAAAATCTCCCCGATTGGAAACTTATTATAATGAGTTGTTGGAATCCTAAAACCAACTTTATACCTTCGCTGGCAGAATTTACCGGCTTTACTTTAGTATATGGATCAACTGTGGTTAGCCAACAAGCGAATCGTCGTGATCGGTGGGACAACCGGGTTGGGGCTGTCGGCGGCTCAGGTTTTCGTGAGGCAGGGCGCCCGGGTGGTCGTTGTAGGCCGGAAGGAGGAAAGCTGCAAAGCGGCTGAGAGCCAACTCAATGGTTTCGGGATGGCGCTCAACGGCGATGCCACCGACCCGGCCACGGCGGTTTCGGCTATCGCGCTCTGTCAGGGCGAATACGGCGGTTTTGATGGCTTATACCATGTGGCCGGGGGAAGTGGGCGACGGTTTGGCGACGGCCCGCTGCACGCCCTGACGCTCGACGGCTGGAACCGCACGTTCGAGTTGAACCTGACCTCGCTCATGCTGTCCAATCAGGCCGCTGTGAATGCGTTTCTCGAACAGAAAACCGGCGGTACTATTCTGAACATGGGATCCGTACTGGGTTTTTCGCCTTCACCGAAGTACTTCGCAACGCATGCCTACGCGGCTACGAAGTCGGCCATCATCGGTTTTACCAAATCCATTGCGGCTTATTACGCGCACAACGATATCCGGGTGAATGCCATTACGCCCGCGCTGGTGGAAACGCCGATGGCGCAGCGAGCGGCTAACGACGAAACCATTCTGAATTTTATCAGCACGAAACAACCGCTCGATGGCGGGCGAATCGGTCAGGCATCCGATCTGGACGGCGCGGCTGTTTATTTTATGTCTGACTATTCCCGGTTTACCACCGGACAGATACTGGCGGTCGACGGTGGCTGGGCCGTAAGCGAGGGGCAAGGGTGAAACAATGGGAAATAATGAATATTGAATAGCGAATAACGAATGAGAAAGTGCCGCCGAGTTGGATGGAAGACTGCAAACGGAAAACCGTATACCGCAAATGCCTGCTAAGCACTCGATTGGAATTGACATGGGTGGGACGCGCATCAAGGGTGTGTTGCTGAACACCGAAACCGGTGAGGTGCTGCACCGGGTCATTTGTCCGACCAACGATGGCGAAGACGGGCAGTGGAAACACATCGTACGCGATACATTCGAGCAGCTTAACGCGGCCGCTAACGGGCAGTTTGACACCATCGGGCTATCGGCACCGGGTTTGCCGACGGTAACCAACGACGCCATTGCCTGTATGCCGGGGCGGTTATCGGGGCTTGAACGGTTTGTCTGGTCCGACTTTCTAGGCCATCCGGTTCGGGTATTGAACGACGCCCACGCGGCCCTGATGGCCGAAGCCCGGTTCGGCGCAGCCCGCAACGTTCGGAACGCGCTGATGCTGACGCTCGGCACGGGCGTCGGGGGCGGTTTGCTGGTGGATGGGAACCTCTACCAGGGCTTTTACCAGATGGCAGGCCATCTGGGGCATGTTTCGGTGCAGGCGGATAGCACGCAGATGGGCATTACGAATATGCCCGGTACACTGGAAGAGGCCATTGGGAACGCGAGTGTGTCCCGGCGTTCGTTTGGGCGTTACACCATGACCTCGGACCTGATCCGGGCTTACCGGGAACAGGAGCCGTTGGCCACGCAGGTTTGGCTGACGTCCGTCCGCCATCTGGCCGTGACGTTGGCGGGTTTTGCCAATGCGTTTTCGCCCGAAGTTATCGTGCTGGGCGGGGGCATCACCCAGGCCGATGAGGCTCTGTTCGGTCCGCTGGCGTCGTTTCTGGAGGTCTTCGAATGGCGGCCGTCGGGCAAGAAAACCACCATTAGCAAGGCCCATTTTGTGGACTGGGCCGGAGCCATCGGAGCAGCCGGATTTGCCATTACGCGTCATTAGTGAGAAAAAAATCCTGTGATGATACATATTTACCTGGAGAAATGTCGACAGTTGATCGACACCGTTGAGCGGCAGACAGCCCAGTTGCAGCAGGCAGCGCAGTGGTTTGCCGAATCCATTCTGGCAGGCCGGATGGTTCATGTTTTTGGGTCGGGCCACAGCCGGATTATGGTGGAAGAAATGTGGCCGCGCTACGGATCGTACCCGGGTTTTAACCCGATTGTCGAGCTTTCGCTTACCTTTCACAACCTGGTGGTGGGCGCCAATGGGCAACGGCAGGCCATGTTTCTGGAAAATGTTTCGGGCCTGGCTGAGCGGATTCTGCGCAATTACGACCTGTCGGCGAAGGATTCGGCGCTGGTTATTTCGTCGAGTGGTTGCAATGTGGTGCCCGTCGAAATGGCGGAAGAATTTCAGAAACGGGGCGTCAAAGTGGTGGCACTAGTTACCAAAGAACATTCCGATCGCAGCACGAGCAAACGCCGGGATGGCCTGAAACTGAGCGATTTTGCGGATCTGGTACTGGATACCGGCGCACCGGTAGGCGATGCAATGGTAACGATTCCCGGTCTGGAAACGCCCGTTTCGCCGGGTAGCACGGTGGGCGGTGCCCTGATCATCAACAGCATCAAAGCCGAACTGGCCCGTTTGCTGACCGAAGCCGGACAACCGCCCAAAGTCCTGACCGCCGGGGTCGTCATCGGTGCGGAGCAAGCCACAAAATTGTTCGAAGCGGCTTACGACGAACACGCCCACCGCCTGTCAAAATTATACGCCGAAGTTGGCCGCCCCCGTACCCACGGACTTTAGTCCGTGAGTGCTTCTATGATCTAATAGTTGGTATAAACTTAAAGGTGATACTGTCTATCACGGACTAAAGTCCGTGGGTACTATAAACGATCGAACTTATGCAACCTAAACCCATCCGTACCACCGTCGTCGGGAGTTACCCGTTCCCCGGCTGGCTCGAATTTGCTTCCCAAAATCTGGATCAATTCGGCCGGGCCGACATTGAGGAAATGATCGAAGATGCCGTGGTGGCGGCTGTGCACGACCAGACCAACGCCGGGCTGGACGTCATCACCGACGGGGAACAAACCCGGCTCGACTTTAACCTGTCGTTTTACGGCTACATCCGGGGCCTGGAACCCAATCATGCTGAAACGCGCAAATTCGGCCCACCCGCCCACGACCAGCGCGGCAAACATTCCATCGTGGCCGAACTGACCGCGCCAAACGGGTTGGGGGCCGTTTCCGAGTTTCAACGCCTGAGAAAGCTGGCACCGGCGGGGCCAACGCTGAAGGCTTCGGTGCCGGGACCATACACGCTCAGCGGCCGGATGCTGCCCAACGAGCGGTACAAAGACCGGGATGCCATCACCGAAGCCCTGCTGCCAATTGTCCGGAAAGAACTCGAAGACCTGGTAGCGGCTGGGTGTACCGAAATTACCGTCGATGAACCGTCGATGTCGTGTTACGCCTACAAGGAGGATACGAAGCGGTTTGTCGATATTTTCAACCGGACGGTTGCGCCGGTGGTGGGCAAGTGCCGTCTGTCGACGCACCTGTGCTTCGGGAATTTCAAAGGGAGGCCGGTGGGCTACCGGAAAATTCATCCGATGCTGCCTGATTTTCTGGATTTGTCGGTCGATGAGGTACACGTCGAGATGGCCAACCGGGAATTTGACGAGATTGAACGCATCGCCGAATTTGCACAGAAGATGGACGTTGCTGTCGGGATTATCGACGTCAAAAATTATTACATCGAAACCGTTAAGGATGTCATCGAGCGGATTGAGCGGTGTTTGAAGTACATTCCGGCTGAAAAACTGGCCGTGGCACCCGACTGTGGCCTGAGTCAAACCGCTCGTTGGGCCGCCCGGCAGAAGCTGATCAACCTGGTGGCCGGGGCCGAAAAAGTGCGGGAAGGATAATCCGTTCAAACCCCAGTCGGGCTTTTTGAGTTGTACCAACGGAATCACAACTCGACGTGGGGTATGGAAACAGGATGCGGAGTGACGTGTATCATTCCATTTTACAACGAAGGAGAACGCATTTTTTCGGTTTTGGAAAGTGTCACGAGCCTGGGCGTATTTGACCAGATTATCTGCGTCGACGACGGCTCGGAAGACGATACGTTAGCGCGGATTCGGCAGCGGTGGCCCCGGATGACAGTCATTCGGATGCCGGAGAATCAGGGCAAAACGGCTGCCATCAAACGTGGCTTGCAATCGGTGGAGTCGGCTTACGTGATGCTGATGGATGCCGATCTGCGAAATGTTGACTCGAAAGAATTGGGCCAGATTGTCCGGTCGGTCCATCAGTGCCCGGATGTGGACATGATTATTCTGCGACGGTTACATGCCGAATGGTTTGTGAAAATGAACCGCGCCGACATCCTGCTCTCGGGCGAGCGGATTTTGCGGACGGACGATTTACGGGTTATTCTCGAAAAACCGGTCGATGGTTTTCAACTCGAAATTGCCATCAACGAGTTTATGTGGCGAAATCAAAAGACCGTTTGCTGGGTACCGTGGTCGGCAACGAACACCTACAAGATGGACAAACGCGGGGCCGTAGACGGTTTTTTCAAGGATTTTGCGATGTATGCCGACATTTTGCAGTACATCGGTATTCTAAAATTTTTCCGCCAGGTCGCCGGTTTTGCGCGAAAACCGCTGTTGATGGGAACGCGGATTTAGGGGCGCAGCAAATAAGCTGTGCGCAGATGATTGAAGTTGTAGGCGGATAAGCCGTTGTTTTGCAAATAATAACAAAGATCTAAATCGTCAGTAAGTACGGTATAATCGCGCGTCGATAATTCCATGGAAACTGTATCACTCAACCCGAATTTAGTGAAAAAACGATTCGAAGACACCATCAGTGATCGGCTGGGTAGGTGGTGCTCTTCTATAACTTCAAGAAGTTGGGGAAGTACCGATAAAACCGGTTTTTTATGATATTCTTCGCCTTCCAATAGGTTACTTACTTCGGTAAGAATATTGGTGGTCGTAATTACTTTTTTGAAAAAACCGGTAAAGTTAACGAGGAGATTGAAGTCTTCTTTGGAATACGTTCGGGTCCGTTTATTTTGTCCAATTCGGTTTGTATCCAGTAGCCCAATGACGTAAAGAACCAATAGATTAGTGTCGATGAGTAATCCTTCCTTAGAGCGCAACTCCTGTGCTGTCATTGTTGCAATTCTCTTATTTTCATAGAGACAAATTCACCATTGCTAGCGTCAATTTTGACCGTTTTATATTTTCGTTCATATTCGGGGTTCAATTTTGCTAGAGCAGAGAGCGGAGACGAAGCTAATTTATCATTCTTAACAAGAAAGCTGATAGTGATGAACCAATATTTCTTAGAATCATCCATCTCAACTTCTTCAACCAGAAAGTCTGTCGGCTCGCCCGGTAGCTCCTTAATAAAATAGAATGCGTTTTCGACAGCGAGTTTAAATGGTATCATGATTGCTGAAATTTGCTTCAACAAATATAAACCACTTTATGAGGAAATTGATCCCTGCTTTTCAGAAAAATCAGGTCCTTTTGACCGACCTGGAAACCGCCCATACGGAACCCGGCCTGCTACACATCTGGTGGCTGGGGCAGAGCGGTTTTTTGCTGCAATGGGAGGGAAGAAGGCTCTTATTTGATCCGTATCTGTCGGATTCGTTGTCGGTTAAATACGCGAATACTGACAAGCCGCACGTCCGGATGTCGGAGCGGGTGGTTGATCCGGGGCAGCTAGTGGGGATTGACGTCGTGACGTCCAGCCACAACCACACTGACCACCTGGATGCCGAAACCCTGCTGCCCCTTTTCAATGCCAATCCGACCGTTCAATTCATCATTCCGGAAGCCAACCGGGCCTTTGTGGTAGACCGACTCAAGTGTGACCCGGTTTTTCCGATAGGTCTGAACGATGGCGAAACCGTCGAAATCGCTGGTTTTACGGTTCACGGAATCCCGGCGGCCCACAATGAGCTGGAGCGGGATGTGCAGGGACGCTGTAAATTCATGGGCTTCGTGGTGCAGGCCGGACCCTGGACGATCTACCACAGCGGGGATACGCTTTGGTACGATGGGTTGGTCGAAATCCTGAAACCGTTTCAGGTCGATGTGGCTTTTTTACCCATCAACGGCAACAAGCCCGAACGGCGGGTAGCCGGAAACCTGAACGCCGAAGAAGCCGCCCGGCTGGGCCGTAAGATTGGGGCGCGGCTGGTTATTCCGCATCATTACCACCTCTTTGAGTTCAATACCGAAGATCCGGCCCACTTTGTCCGGGAAGCCCGGCGGTACCAGATGCCCCACCGGGTGTTGCGCCCGGGCGAACGCTGGAGTGGAAAAAAGGATTCGGTCGGAACGATTGATTATTGAGCCACGAATTGCGAATATTGAAGAAAGGTCTATTCCGAACCCGTCCTTTCTTCACCATGAAAAAACTCCTCACATTTTGCCTGCTTTCCGGGGCGCTCTACGCGCAGAAACCGAATTTTAAGCTTCAGGTTATCGATAATCAGATTGATATTGGTTACGGTCTGGCAATCGGTGACGTCGATGGCGACCGGAAACCGGATATCCTGCTTGCCGATCAGAAAGAGTTTGTCTGGTACCGCAATCCGGGCAAACCGGGCGACGCCTGGCAACGGCATGTGATGGCCCAAAACCTGACCCCGCAGGACAACGTTTGCATTGCCGCCCGCGACATTGACGGCGATGGCAAGGTGGAGGTGGCCGTGGGCGCAGGCTGGAATCCGTCCGAGACGAATGATACGACCAAATCCGGGGCGGTTTTCTATCTCATCCGGCCCACCGACCCGACGCAACCCTGGGAGGCCGTTCGGCTGCACCACGAAATCACAACCCACCGGATGCGCTGGGCGCGCGTCGGATCAAACCGCTACCAGCTTATTGTGGTGCCCTTGCACGGGTTAGGCAACAAGAATGGCGAAGGGCGCGGGGTGCGGATTCTGGGCTACGAAAAACCGAAAAATCCGCGTGACCCCTGGAACATGCAGCTACTCGACTCCACGCTCCACCTGACCCACAATTTTGAAATCTGGGAGGATGGCCCCGAAACCCGGGTGCTGATCGGCAGCAAGGAAGGCGGTAAAACCGTTGCGTTCCGGGGCGGAAAGTGGACGCCGGTCGAACGCTGGATTGGCGCGGGCAACGGCATGGGCGAAGTCCGGCGCGGTTTGCAGAATGGGAAGGTGCCGTTTGTAGCTTCGGTGGAACCGATGCACGGCAACAAACTGGTGGTGTACAAAAACGGCCCGATCGCCGATGCGCCGGATAAACTCATGTACGGCGTGCAGCAGACGCTGACCGAACAACTGAGCCAGGGCCATGCGCTGGTTTGCGGTGATTTTCTGAAGCTGGGCGTCGATCAGGTGGCCGTGGGCTGGCGGAATCCGAACGCGGAGAAAAAGGTGGGCGTGCGGCTTTTTGTACCCGACAAAACGCTGCATACCTGGCAGGAACACAGCCTGGACGATAGCGTGATGATGGCGACCGAAGACCTGCAAGCCGCCGACCTCGACGGTGATGGTGATCTCGACCTAATCGCGTCCGGCCGGGCCACGCTGAATGTGCTGATTTATTGGAACCAGTTGAAGTAGGGTTGATAGGAACACGGCCGGGTCGCCGGTGCGATTGAACGGATGAAGCAGCCGTGTTCCTATTAAAAATTAAATTCCAGGTAATAATTGCGTGACAACCAATCCATAGCCATATTTGTGTAATCACTTACGTAATTAAAAACATAAAATCTTACCGATATGGATTTGATGGCACAACTGGGACCGCTGGCGTTTGGGAGTCGGCTGCGACGGCTGAGCGACCTGATTTCGAAGCAGGCGGCCCAGGTTTACGAATCGTTCGGGATCAACTTCGATCCGAAGTGGTTTACGCTGTTTTATTTGTTATCCTGCAGATCACCGTTGAGCGTGACAGAACTAGCCGATGAACTCGGTTTTTCGCATCCGGCGATCATTCAATTGGCGCGTGAACTCGAAAACGCCGGGCTGATCGTGTCGGCCAAATCCGGCAAGGACAGCCGGAAGCGGTTGTTATCGCTTAGCGAGAAGGGCCAGGCGCTATTGCCTGAGCTGCAAAAAATCTGGCAGGCCATTCTGGAACTGAACACACAATTGATCAACAATCAGCGGCATAATCTCATTTTTGGCATGGAAGAAATGGAAGAAACACTGGCGCAGGAACCGTATTTGAGTCGGTTCAAGACGTATTTCAAGCAAAAACAGCTTGATGAGGTGGAAATTATCGACTATGACCCCCAATATCGGGAGCTGTTTAAAACACTGAACCTGGCCTGGATAGAAAAATATTTTACAGTGGAAGAACCGGACATCAAATCACTGAGCAATCCGGAAGGCTATATTTTAGCCAACGGGGGCCGGGTGTTTTTTGCCCGGTATCAGAACGAGATTGTCGGGACCTGTGCTCTGCTGAAAGAGAGCGATGCGGTATACGAACTGGTAAAAATGGCCGTAGCGCCCGAAGCGCAGGGAAAGCAAATTGGCAGGAAGCTCTGTCAGCACGCTATCGAGGTGGCCCACCAGCTGGGTGCCAAACGGGTGTATCTGGAATCGAACACCCGTTTGGCACCCGCGCTGGCGCTGTACAAAAAAGTTGGTTTTTACAAAGTCGAATCCACGTCCTCACCCTACCAGCGTGCCAACATCAAGATGCAAATCGACCTGTAAAACCATTTTTTACGAAAGCTGAACCCCCAGGTTTCGCAAAGCCGCCGAGAGGCCTTCCAACTGAGTGGGTATTTCGCCCTCGGGGCC
Organism: Larkinella sp. VNQ87; assembly: GCF_049445795.1. Lineage (NCBI taxonomy): Bacteria > Pseudomonadati > Bacteroidota > Cytophagia > Cytophagales > Spirosomataceae > Larkinella > Larkinella sp. VNQ87. The sequence goes on along the minus strand of NZ_JBMSDT010000014.1, from coordinate 109,514 downwards.
CACTTCGGCACTAAATTCTTCCGTTGCATCGGCCAATTCGTTCAGAATTCGCTGAACGGTAGCCGTCTCGGGTTTCTCAGCCGTCAACGCGTCATTCAGTTCCGACAGTTTTCGGCCGAGAGGGTGCGTATTTTCGCTTTGCTCCAGAATGCCAATCCATTGATTGAGCAGGTTGACAATCGTTTCTCCCGGTGGGATTGTGTGATTAGTACCGAGTACTTCAATCGTTTCATCAAGCAGATTGGTGGTGTTTGCGAGCGTAGCCATGTTACAAAGAGGTAGCAAGCGTCAGAATTGCATCGGCCAAGTTACGGAGCGGTTCGCGAAAATCCGCATCGACGCTGCTGGCCCGGACACTGAGTTGCTCCGAGAGATCGAGCAATATGGCTTTTACCGTCACCGGATCGGGTTCATTGCTTTCGAGCTGGCTTTTCAGTTCATGTAGTGAGGTCACAACCTGCTGATTAGCCGGCGAATCGTCGAGTTGGCCGAGCCAGCGATCGATCAGAGCCGGACCATCGACCGGCACAATGCTGGTTACACCACCGTCGTTTAAGGCGGCAACGGTAGTGTGAATGAGTTCAGATAAGTGTTGAGTTGCCATACATCCAGCAAATTAAGTGGTTTGAGACGGTGACAACTGGCTGCCGAATGTACGCAGGGCTACCACGATCTGTTCGAGTTCGTTGATCCACGGCCCTTCGTTCGACTGAGCGAGCTGGGTCGTGTTATCGGCCAGATTATTGAGCAATCCTTTTACCAGATCAGTATCCGGATTGGGCATTTGCAACACCGAGCGAAGCTGTCTCAGTTCCTGCAAGACGTGCTCAGCCGGTTTGCTGCCTTCCAGAATGTTGAGCCAGTCATCGATGGTCGAAAGGCCGGTTTTGGGGGAAATTGCGTTTGGTTCATGATTCCCAAGCGTGTTCAGGGTCGATTTAATCGTTTTTTCGGTTAATGCGTTGGATGGCATACGATCAGGTTAGTTTGAGCAGACCGGTTGCGGCAACCCAACCGGCCTGCTTCGGATTAAGCTAATTGATTTCCAAAATTCCGCAGGGCAACGGCCAGACTGTCCAGCCGGACGGGGAATTCGCCCCCGGCTTTAGCCGCCCAGATTTCAGATTGTTCGGCCAGTCCGAACAGAATACTCCGCACATGAATATTGTCGATTTGCGGGCCTTCCAGGGCGGTTTTGAGTTTCTGCAAGGTACTGGCAACATTGTCGGCTTCCGACGTTTTGAGCGATCGTAGCCAGTCGTTGATGAGCGAAAGTCCTTCCTGTGGGGTTGTTTTCAAAGGTCCTCCGTCGAACGCTTCCACCGTCGCGTCGATCAGTGTCGTAGCATTGCTGTGCGGAGTTTGGGATTGCTGGTGTGACATAGTTGAATGAAGAATTTACGCTATTGGAGTGACCAACAATTGATGTTGGTAATGAACGGGTTCCAGTTTTAGACAAAAGAAGTGAGTCGAGAGACAAGAGATGAAGGCCATGAACGAGTTTTGACTCTTTTGTCTAATCTCCGATGTCTTCTACAATTGGTGGCTGTTGCCTCCGCCTTCGCCCGTCGAAGTCCGTCGGCTGGTGCGGGTGTCGGTGCCAGAATTGTCGCGGTCGGTTTCGCCCGCCGAGCCGGTTCCGTAGCCGGAGCCGTAGGAACCGCCACCCTGGACGTTGCCTTCGTCGCCCGTGCCGCTGTTTCCGGGTACAGCCGGATTAACGCCCGGATTTCCGGCGGCACTGCCTGTTCCGGTTTTCGTGAAAATCTGCGCGCGGCCGTGCTTGTCGGCAATGTTGCCCGCTTCTCCACTGAGCACCCGGCCGAAGTCGCGGAGCGTCTGCACCAACTGATCGAGTTGCATTTTTACTTTATCATCATCGGCCGATTGTGCGGCTTGTTCGCCCTGATCGGCGAGTTCCTGAAGCAGCACGTTGATCTGGCCGGTATTGGGGTTACCTTCCTGCAATTGCATTTTCAACTCGCTGAGCGTGTTGGCAATCGGGTTGACGCTGCTGTCGGTATCTCCGCTGCGGAGGGCGGTCAGCCAGTGGTCAATCAGGGAAATGCCGTCGACGGTCGAAATGGATGTCGTATCCCCGTTGAAGGTATCCATCGTTGAGTTGATCAGGTTTACTGCCTGTTGATTTGCCATTGAATCCATTGGTTAGAGTTTGACATTCTTTTCCACTGTCGGGCATGGGGTCGATTTTTGCCCGATGTGCCCAAATAAACGTTCGGTTTCGTTCCGGGTACAAAAGGGAACGGCCGCAAAGCCGGATTGTTCGTACCTTTGCGAAGATTTTAGCCAAAGCATGGACCCAACGCAGCTCTATTCCGAACTCCAGTTTCAATTTGCCCGCAGCGGGGGCAAGGGTGGGCAGAATGTCAACAAAGTGGCGACGAAGGCCGAATTGTATTTCGACATCCCGAATTCGGCGGTTTTGACGGCGGACGAAAAGGCGGTTTTGCTCGAAAAGCTCGCGAACAAAGTGACCTCCGAGGGCGTGCTGGTGTTGTACCACCAAACCGAACGTACCCAATTGGGTAACCGCGACAAAGTCACTGAAAAGTTTTATCAACTCATCCGTAAAGCCTTCGAAAAGCCCAAACCGCGCAAAGCAACCAAGCCGACGAAGGCGTCGCGGGAAGAGAAAAAGCAGGAAAAACAACGCCGGGGCGAGGTCAAAGCCGGGCGGAGGAAGGTTGATTATTGAGAAAAAGATTCGACTTCAACTGTAAACACAGTATTGCCGTCCTCTCTCCACTACTTATGCTGTGTCCGGTAATGCTCGGCCAGCAGGTCCTCGCCGAAATCGTTGGTCAGATCCCGGACGACCGAGTGAACGTGGTTGGCGTTGTTCTGCGAATTGTCGTACTCAATCAGAATCGTTGGCCCCTGAATCCGGTAGTATTGCCCTTTGCCAGGGCCAAAACCGGGTTGACGGTCGCCCGCCCAGGCAAACACCAGCTTGTCCAGCCCCGCCTTTTTCAGCTTATCCATCTGCTGGTTTTTCAGCGTGATGTGGTAGTTGTTCAGGTAGGTTTCCAGTAACGATAAAAACGTTTTCTGCTGACTTTCGGTTAGTTGCGCGAGTGCGATGCCCTCCATTTTTTCAATGGAAGCCTTGCGGGTATTCCGCGTCACAATGTCGTTCGGGCAGGTTTCGCTGATAAGGGCTTTCGCAAGCTGGTCACTGTTGAGCGAGTTGACGAGGGCCAGCGCCAGGGCTTCCTCCTGCTTCAGAATCTGGCGGCCTTTCTGCGGCACCTCGGCCCGGACAATACCCGGATTGCTACCCAGGAACGCGGGCGTCATGCCGACCACCTTGCCGGTCAGCGACGAAAAGTGTAGCGAAAGATGGTGGCCGTCGATGCGCCAGCCCCACGGGCTTTTGTCGGATACCTCACCAAAAACCGAGAACGAATAATTCTCCGGATCGCGGTAGGTGTCGTTCGGCGGGCGGTTTTCAACGACCCGCAACACATTTTCCAGATCAATGATGGAGGTAACTTTTTCGTACCCCTGCTCGCTGAGGGCAGTTTTCAGCAGGGCCATAGCCGCTTGCTGCTGCTGCGGGTTCATCTGCTTCATGGGCAGGCCGTTGCGTTTGCGGGGGACGTAATGCCAGTCGTACCGCTCCTCGCTGTCGAACGGAAAAACCGCCAGGTTGCGCTGCCCGGCATCGAGACTGTTGACGAAGGTCCGGACGGCGGCTGCCATTTCTTTGCCGATGGGTTCGCGGGATGTGGGCGTAAAGGCAATCAGCAATCCGGTCAGGAAAATCAGGTACTTTTTCATGAGGGCTTAGGAAGTTAAAAAGGAAAGGTACGGATTTTTGGCATTTTGCGGACGATAATTTATCGACAAGTCCCGGTAAACCAGCGTTTCATCCGCTTCCGGTACCCGTTCAAATAAAACCTGATTCACTTCGAATAATTTAGCGTCCTCAGAAGCCGGGTTGCGGCTTATTTTGTCTGGTTTTGAGGGCCTGCTGCCCCGGTAGTTGTATTCTTTCCGAGTGGCGTCATCGCGTTATGAGCGGTGATGAGGGCAACCGGCAAAAGCACTACCTTCGACACGGTATTGAACTTGTAGCGAACCATGAGATTAACCCACCGGGTGTTGCAAACCTCGGGCCTGCCCATGACTGTCCGCCAATTCTGGTGGTACAGCTTTTTATACTGGAGTTTTTTTGGCCTGATCTGGTATTGTCAGGCGACGATGGCCTGGTTGCTGACGCCCAACGCCCCGATGTACGCAACCGAAACGCTGTACTGGCTCATCGAATTATTGTTCTGGTGGGGCGCAACACCCCTGATCATTCTCTGCGCCCAGCGGTTTTCGTTCCTCAAAAGCCAGCGGACCCAAGGCGTTTTTCGCCAGGTTTTGACGCATTTGGTGATTGCCGCCGTTCTCTACGGAATCGAATTATTGATTGAATACACCCTACTGGGGTCGGCGATGGCGCGGGAGCAGGGACGTCAGATTACACTGCGACGGATTCTGACGGTTTTTTCGCTCAGCTTTGGAACGGCCTTCGCGCAATACCTGCTGCTGGTGGTTTGTTACAATGTGCTGACGTACGTGAATCAGTTGCAGGCGCTGAAACAGCAACAACTTCAGACCGAATTGACGAATGAACAGCTAAAAAACCAGTTGGCGAATGCCCAGTTGCAGGCCCTGAAAATGCAGTTGAACCCGCATTTCCTGTTCAATACGCTGCACACCGTCGTCAGTCTGATGCTCCGGGGGCAAACCCGCCGGGCGGCCCTGATGGTGACCACGCTCAGCGATCTGCTCCGGGGCGTTTTGGCACGGCAACAGGCCAATTTCATTACGTTGCGCGACGAAATTACCCTGACCCGCCAGTATCTTTCCATTCAGCAAATCCGGTTTGAAGACCGGCTAACGGTCGACTTTTCCATTGATCCGGAGGCCGAAGAATGCCTGGTACCGCAATTGATCCTGCAACCGCTGGTCGAAAACGCCATCACCCACGGCATTGCCGACCTGACCGAAGAAGCCCGGATTCAGGTGACGGCCCGGCGGGTGAATGAAACCGTTGTCATCGATGTGTTCGACAACGGGCTGGGGCAGGAGCAACTGCACGATACGTCGGGCCTGGGGCTCGGCTTGCCCAATACGCTCTCGCGGTTGCAGCAAGCCTACGGCGACCGGGCGCAACTCCGGTTTGAACAGCCGCCGGGCGGAACGACCACCGTCACGCTGCTGATTCCCTGCCAGTTTTCGAATGAAAACCCGTCTTTCCGTCATGCATCCCTATCCCACGCTCATCATTGACGACGAACCGGCCGCCCGCGAGGTGATTCGCACCTTGCTGGCCGATACGCCCGCCATTCAGGTCGTCGACGAAGCGGCCAATGGCCTCGAAGCTGTGCAGAAAATTCTGTTGCACCGCCCGCAACTCATTTTTCTGGACATTCAGATGCCCCGACTCGACGGTTTTGGCGTCTTGCGGCAGGTCTGGCCCGACCACCAGCCGACGGTAGTGTTCACGACAGCCTACGACCAGTATGCGCTCCGGGCTTTTGAGGTCAATGCCATTGATTACCTGCTGAAACCCTTCGACGACATCCGGTTTGGGCAGTCGCTGGGCCGGGCCCTGGACCGGCTCAACAGCCGCAGCCAGCCCAAAATCGAAGCCCTGCTGGCGCAGTTGCTGGCCGGTCAGGCGCCAGCCCGGGCGTTTCTGTCGCGGGTGCTGGTCAAAGAGCAGGGCCGGATGTATTTCGTGGACCTCAGCGAGGTGGAGTTTGTCGATGCCGACGGCAATTACGTGACCCTGCACACGGCCACCGGCAAACACATCGTGTACGACAGCCTGACCAAGCTCGAAACCCGGCTGGACCCGAAGCAGTTTGTCCGCATTCACCGCTCGCACATCGTCAACCTGGCGTACGTGCAGGAGGTCGAAACCCACTTCAACGGCGATTACATCGTTCGGCTCAAAACCGGGCGGGTGCTCAAATGGACGAGGAATTACCGGGACAAGATACAGGCATTTCTGAATCAGGCGGGGTGAGCCTGTTTCCGCTGTCCCCATACCAACAAAAAAAGTCGGAAGGGCTGGCCCTTCCGACTTCATAGCAAACAACGGATGCGGTTTTGAAACCTTAGCGGTCGCCGATGGCTTTGAACTCGCGCAGCGTGGCACCGGTGTAAATCTGGCGCGGCCGGCCGATCGGTTCTTTCTGTTCGCGCATTTCTTTCCACTGCGCAATCCAGCCCGGCAAACGGCCGATGGCAAACATCACCGTAAACATATTGGTCGGGATGCCGAGGGCGCGGTAAATGATGCCCGAGTAAAAGTCGACGTTCGGGTACAGTTTCCGCGAGACGAAATACTCGTCGTTCAGGGCGGCTTCTTCCAGGCCTTTGGCAATTTCCAGAACCGGGTCATTCACGCCCAGCTTGCCCAGCACGTCGTCGGCGGCTTTCTTGATGATCTTGGCGCGCGGGTCAAAGTTCTTGTACACACGGTGACCAAAACCAAACAGCCGGAAACCGGTCGTTTTGGCATTTTTGGCCATGTCGATGTACTTGGCGACGTCCCCGCCGTTGTCCTTAATTTCTTCGAGCATCTCGATCACCTCCTGGTTGGCCCCGCCGTGCAGCGGTCCCCAAAGGGCGTTGATGCCAGCCGAAATCGAGGAATAAATGTTGGCCCGCGACGAACCCACGAGCCGCACCGTCGAGGTCGAGCAGTTCTGTTCGTGGTCGGCGTGCAGGATCAGCAGTTTGTTCAGGGCGCTCGATACCAGCGGGTCGACCTGGTAGTCTTCCACGGGCAGCGCAAACATCATTTGCAGGAAGTTTGAGCAGTAGTCGAGCTGGTTTTTCGGGTAATTGACCGGATGCCCCTGCGATTTTTTGTACGACCAGGTCGCAATCGTCGGCAGTTTGGCCAGAAGCCGGATGATGTGCAACTCGGTTTGATCCGGCGCTTTATCGTCGTACGAATCCGGGTAAAAAGCGCTCAGGGCGCTGACCAGCGACGACAGCACGCCCATCGGGTGAGCGTTGTTGGGGAAGCCTTCGAAAATCTTCCGCATGTCTTCGTTGACCATCGTATGTCGCCGGATGCGGTCTTCAAAAGCGCTGTATTGCTCCTGGGTGGGTAGCTCGCCGTAAATCAGCAGGTAAGCTACTTCCAGAAAGCTGGCTTTGTCAGCCAGGTCTTCGATGGAGTAACCCCGATACCGCAAAATGCCCTCTTCGCCGTCGAGGAAGGTGATGGCGCTCTGGGTGGCACCGGTATTTTTGTATCCTTTATCTAATGTGACGTAGCCCGTCTGGTCGCGGAGGTTGGAAATGTCAATGGCTTTTTCCTGTTCGCTACCAACCACGGTCGGGAATTGGTAGGTTTTGCCATCGACCGACAATTCGGCAATGTTTGACATACGTATGGGGTGAGTGAATCAATTAATAATGAACTGGGTTATAGGTCGATGCGTTTGGCCTTTCCACTGGAATGGGCAGTTCCACAGCGCAAACTCACCCGCCGTGGCGACCCTGCTGCCCCGACGACGGACGTATCCGCATCGGGCGAAATTAGGCAAAAACCGGGAACGACCATCGATTATTTCGGTAAAAACACAGGATTTGTGCAAAATCTACTTGTCTAACCCAAAATCAATGGGTTTAGTTGCCATTACCGTTGCACCGGCGCTCCGCCTTTCACCACGAGCCGTACCCGCCGGATGGCCCCGATCGACCGGGTCGGGTCGCCCTCGACGCTCACCAGGTCGGCCAGCAAACCGGGTCGGATGCGCCCCCGGTCGGCCAGGTGAAAGACGTCGGCGTTGACGGACGTGGCCGAGCGCAGGGCATCCAGCGGTTTCATGCCGTAGTCCACCATCAATTCCAGTTCACGGGCGTTATCGCCATGGGCAAACACACCCACATCGCCCCCGAAGCAAATCCGGACGCCCGCATCCAGCGCCTGCCGGAAGGTAATTCGCTTCTGCCGAATCCGGTCGGGTTCGGGGTCAACGCCTTTTTTCCAGCCCCGGTACTGGCTGATGGCCTCGCCCGCAGCGACGGTGGGGCAGAGGGCCGTGCCGTGTTCTTTCATCAGGGCAAATAGTTCGGGCGTTCCGGCGTCGCCGTGTTCGAGGGTTTCGCAGCCGGCCAGAATCGCCCGGCGCATCCCTTCCGCCGATCCGGCATGGGCTACCGTGGGTCGGCCGCTGCTCCGGGCCACTTCCACGATCAGCTTCAACTCGTCGAGCGTGAACGTCGGCCGGGCTTCACCCATCAGCCCCCAGCGGTAATCCGCGTACACTTTCAAAACGTCGGCCCCCTTGCCGATTTGCCGCCGGACAGCCTGAATCAACCGGTCGTGACCGTCGGCTTCTTCGGCGCCCTGCGGCACCGTCACGTCGGGACTGAAGCCTTTGGGGGCATAACTGCCGGTGGCAATCAGCGCCCGGGTCGCGACGATCATGCGCGGGCCGGGAATCAACCCCTGCTCGATGGCTTGTTTCAGCCCTACATCGTCGTAATCCGCGCCTTCGGTGCCCAGATCGCGGACCGTCGTAAAACCGGCTTGCAGGGTGTTTCGGGCGTGAACCGTCGCCCGTGCGACCCGGTAGGAACGCGGTTCTTTCAGGACCTGATCGTCCCAGGATGTTTCGTTGTACGGATGGAGCAACAGGTGCGAGTGGCCTTCAATCAGCCCGGGCAGCAGGGTTTGGCCGGTTAACGCCACGACCTCGACGCCCGCGCTTTGCAGCGAACCGACCGGCCCGACGGCTTCAATTTTCTCACCGTTTACCAATACTGCCCAGCCTTCGTGCATCGTCTCGCCGTCGAACACCCAGTCGGGTTTGTAAAGTGTACTCCGGACGGTTTTTTCGGAAAAAGGAACCGGTTTGCCTGTTTGTTCGGAACGAAGCGGCAACATCGTTAGGGCCAGCAGGGTGAATAGATGCGTCGTCAACATAAGCGATACGTCGTTCAGGGAATAAGGTGCCTTGGTGGCAAAACCGCTGGCCGAACGAAGATCCGCAAAATTTCGAAACGCGGCATTCAGAAAAAGCGGTTTGCCGGGAGAATCAAGCGCAAATTAATGATAATTTAACGCCACCATCCCGGCTTGGAACGGTACCTAAACCATCGCTCATGAAAAAAACGCTTACCCTGCTGGCGCTATGCGGTTTACTGACCACAACCGGATTTGCCCAATCGACCCGGAAACTGGTCGAAACGACTACCCAGTTTCTGGCGACGCTGAATGCCGAAGAGTTGCAGGAAACGCAGTACGCCTTCACCGACAGTCTGCGGCTTAAATGGACCAACCTGCCGGTGGGCCTGGTGCCCCGGCCGGGTATTGCCTAGGGTTCTTTGTTCGACAAAAGCCGCATGGCTTTCCACCCGGTGTTGTCGGCGATGTTGAGTTCGCAGGGCTACCTGAAAACCACCAGCATCATGCAACTCGACGACATCCTGAATTCGCTGTACCAACAGGCGTTCGACAAGGGTGAGATCAACCAGAAAACGCTCACGATGATGCAGAACATGAAGTGGGGACACGGCAATTTAATGACAACCAGAAGGCCTTACTGACCTTGCTGATTCAGGAATTTACCCATAACTTCGAACACCAGAAAGCCCACCAGCTTTTAAGCAAAATCATGAAGTCGGGCCTCGACAAGGTGTAATTTGCCTGGGTGGGTAGTCTGGAAAATAACCAGCCGCATTATTACCTCATCAACGGGCCTGACTTCCTGATTGAGTACGATAACGTCGGATTTCAGAACGACGGAAACCCTATTCACGCCATTCTGCGCGAAAAAGGAAGCGAATTTGGCGAAGACCTGCTGAAGCAGCATTACCTGCAAAGTCACAAATGAGTCGGCCAGGTTCCGGTTCAGCGCTTTTTGCTCCTTTTGGTCGTGATAACGTCGTAAGAAGTTTTGCCAAATATGATTGCCAGAATGGCCGGGAGCAAAACAGCACCGGTTTTGAATCCGGAACCTGTAAACTGGTAAGTGCCGGTAGAAAACCGGGTGTAGGTCTGGAAAACCACAAACAGGCAGAAAACAAATAGCCCGATCGCTAATACCACCGCCAGCGGCCCGCTCAGCATGCGTTTGATGACCAAACCAACCAACAGCGCGGCCACCACCGTTGCGGCCACCGTTCCCATCGCTTTGGGGAGGGTGTCGAGGTAGTCGTAATCGTACCAGAAAATACCAATCTGACCAATCAGGTTTGGATGGGCGAGCAGCCAGGCATCGACGAGCGTCAGAATCAGCAATACGAGATAATAAAACAGGTTGTTACGCATTAGGCACAAAAAAGGGTGAAAACAATGGATCAATCTTCGGGAGATTTCACGAATAAAAAAAGCCTCCGAAGAGGCTTCTGTTTAGAAATTCCTGCTTTTACGGCATAACGTTAGCGAACGAACATTTTGTGTGTGGCCGATGGTTTGCTAACCAGGATTCGGACTAAATTCAGCAGGGTAAGCCGGTAGCTGAACGCGGCTGCCGCCCGGGGGCGGTTGTTGAGCCAGTGGAGGAGCGGTTTTTCGATACGCTGGTGGGCCAGTCCGCTAAACCAGACCAGACCGATCAGTAACGCAAAATTGGTGACAAGAACGTGCTGCCGAAGGCCGAGTAGGAGCAGGGCGTGGGTGACGACCATGACGACGGGCATGTGGATCAGGTACAGCATGTACGAGGCATCTCCGAGTTTCAACAGTCGGGCCGGATAGCGGATGGTGCCGGTTTTTTCCCACTGAATCAGCGCCAGCAGCAAAACCGTGGCGGGTAGACCAAGCCCACCGACGCGAAACCAGAGGTCTGCCGGGTTGATGTGTTGACCGGTGTAGACAAACAACGCACAGGCGGCTGCAACAAGAATGAGTGGAATCCGAACGAGCGTGGGGCGGGTCAGAAAATAGACGGTAATGCCGAGGCAAAATTCCAGGTTGAACGGGCTGAAAAAGAAGTCATTCAGCGGAAAATTGAAGAAATACGGATGGCCCAGCAACGTCATGATGCCGCTGAAAACCGTAGCGCCAACCACAACCGCCGGAATGATCAAATCAGGCACCCGAACAGCAGGTAAAATACAGCTCATGGCTCAGCGTCCAGGTAACGAGCAGCGGACTTTCGTGCGAAGGCAGTAGCAGGATGGCTTTTAGCAAGGTTAGCGGGCTGAACGCATATCGGACCCATTGCAAGGAAGGAGTAAAAAGCCTGAAAACCAGTAGACCAACGCTCGCCAGGAGCAGTAGAATCCAGTACAGGGAATAAATCCGGATGAAGCGCTTCTTCAGGTAAGGTAACCACTGTCGGGGCGTCCCGAACTTGCTGATGCTCGTGTGGGTAATGATAAAACCGCTGATGATGAAAAACAGATCAACCCCGCCAAAACCGGCTCTGAAGCAATTGAGCAGGGGTGACTGAATGCCAATATTGTCCATTTTGGCCGTCAAATGAAACAGGGTGACCAGCAAAGCCGCCAGGGCCCGCATCGCCTGGATGGAACGGAACGTTTGGGGTGTGGAAACAGGAGGACAGAGAATCATAGAATTTTGAATCATAGACCTGGGGAATGCGACCTAACTGGGTAACTGGCGGGCAGTTCAGGCAATCAATGCTAGGCATCTTGCCGCAAACGGTTCCGCCGAAATTGTGATAAAAACCGGGTTATGAGTGACTATAAATGGGGATTTGTTGATTTATAGGTAGGCCGGTAAAAAGGTGAATAAAAAATTTTAGACGATTCCCGGAGCGGAGGAGAAAAGAGTTGATGCTGAATGCTCATTTGGTTAGTAGTTACACGTTTCGTTTCCCGGGCGAACACAGCATTTGATGGGTTGATTAGCCCCAATTCATTCTGAAAACCGCCTGGTTTGGTGGAATACTATTGAGATTCAGAATTGCAGAAATGGTAACTGTGCGTACAAGCAAATAAAATAGCTTCGTGTTTTTCCACAGAGGATTAGCTGGGAGATTTACGGGTTGTAGTACCGGCGGGCGTAGTTCATGAAACCTGCCGCCAAACCTTCCGGCAGACCCTGAAGATGGACAAAACTGAACGTTCGGGGAAGTCGGAAATCCTTGATCGAAACAACTTTCAACTGGCCGGTCCGGACTTCCTTCTCAATGGCCCGCGACGACAGAATGGACAGGCAGTTGGCGTGTTCCAGAAACGATTTGATGCTTTCCGAACTGCCCAGGTGCATCACCACCGTGAGCGACGATGGCCGGATGCCGCGCTCCTGCAAAGCGGTTTCCAGCACTTCGAGCGTGCCCGATCCGCGTTCACGCAACACCAGCGGTAGGTTTGTGAGTTCTTCCAGGGTAATTTCCTTCAAACGGCTGTAGCGGCTGTTGGCATGAACGACAGCCACCAGCTCATCTTCCAGAAAATCGTGGTATTTCAGCCCGGCATGGTGTTTTTTCCCCTCCACAATGCCCAGGTCGATGTCTTTGGCCGACACCGCCTGTTCGATCATCTCGGTATTGCCCGTCAGCAGGCTGAGCTGAATGGTCGGGTAGCGTTCGTAATAAGCCGCCAGCAGGGGCGAAATCAGGTACTGGGCAATGGTGGTGCTGGCGCCCAATCGCAAACTCCCTTTTTGCTGGCTTTTGAAGGAATTGAGTTCGAACAGGGCTTCCTGATACAGATCAAAAATCTGTCCGGCGTAGCGAAACAGCACCTCACCGGGGGGCGTCAGCACGATGGAATTACCTTTCCGGTCGAACAATCGCAGGCCGAGCGTGTCTTCCAGCGCTTTAACGTGTTTGGTCACGGCGGGCTGCGTGATGAACAGCTCGGCCGAAGCCTTCGTAAAACTGCGATGACGGGCAACGGTGTAAAAAACTTTCAACCGAAAATCTTCCATCTGGATGAACTGGATGCTGGATAAGCTGGATACTGGATGCTGGTTACTCGATACTGGATGGTCCCAGATGTTATGCAAAACTACAGATTGCATCCCGTTTATCCAGTTTCCATCATCTAGTATCCTGTTTATCCAGTATCCAGTATCCAGCTCATCCAGTTTCCAGCTTTCCATTACCTTTGTGATTCTTCGCGAACTAACCCGACGAGCCATGGACCGCAGCTACCATCTCCAACAAGCCGAAAATCAGGAATTTGACCTTTGCATCATTGGCGGTGGGGCCACCGGCGCGGGCTGCCTGCTCGACGCCCAGAGCCGGGGTCTGAAAGCGATCCTGATCGAGAAGCACGATTTTGCCTCCGAAACGTCCAGCAAATCGACCAAACTGATTCACGGCGGGGTGCGGTACCTGGAGCAGGCCGTCAAACAGGCCGATCTGAACCAGTACCACATGGTGAAAAAGGCGCTGCGCGAGCGGCTGACGCTCATTCGGAACGCGCCCCATCTGGCGCACCCGCTGGCCCTGCTGACACCCTGCATGAGTTGGGTAGAAGGCGTTTATTATACGGCGGGCCTGAAAATGTACGATACGCTGTCGGGCGATCTGAGCATTGGCAAAAGTGAGTGGCTGAACAAGGAAGAGGCTTTGAAGCGAAATCCGTCCCTGACGCACAAAATTCATAGTGCGGTTTTGTATTACGACGGGCAGTTGAACGACGCCCGTTACAACATGTCGCTGGTCAAAACCGCCATGCTATTCGGAGCCGTGGCGCTCAACCACGCCGAAGCCCGCACGTTTGAGAAGGATGCCGCCGGGCGGCTGGCGGTGTTGCACGTCCGCGACTCGCTGACCGGCAACCTGCTGCGCGTTCGGGCGAAGCGGTTTGTCAACGCCACCGGTCCGTTTGCCGACCGCATCCGGCTGCTGGCCAACCCCAACATGGGCCAACGGATGCGCGTGAGCAAGGGCGTTCACATTATCGTGCCGGGCGAACTGATGCCCTCCGACACGGCCATTCTGGTGCCCAAAACCGACGACGGCCGGGTGGTATTCATCATTCCGTACAACGGCAAACTGATGATCGGCACCACCGAAACCGAGTCGGAACTGGGCGAAACCGAGCCGGTGGTGGAACGCGCGGAGGTCGATTACCTGGTCAGTTACGTCAACCGGTATTTCGAAAAACCGATCACGGCTGATCAGGTCATCGCCGGTTTTGCCGGTCTGCGGCCGTTGTTGCAGGCCGACCCCAACGCCGATACCAAGCAACTCGTGCGCGATCACGAAGTGGAAGTCGATCAGACCTCGGGGCTGGTCAGCATCCTGGGCGGCAAGTGGACCACCTACCGGCTGATGGCGAAAGACACCATCGACAAGTTTTACGAATTGGAAAACCAGCCCGAAGAACCCTGTATTACGGACCGGATCAAACTGGTGGGGGCGGAAGGCTACGCCGAGGATTTCTGGAAAGTGCTGGTCAGTAAATACGGCGTTCCGGAAACCGTAGCCCGGCACCTGAATCACCAATACGGCACTGAAAGCCTGGAAATTGCCCAACTGATGCACGACCGGCCAGACTGGAAAGCGCCCTTGTCGGAGCGGTTGCCGCACACAAAAGCCGAGGTCGTTTTTGTCGTTCGGGCCGAAATGGCGCAAACGCTCAAGGACGTGCTGGCCCGGCGGTTTGGCCTTGAACTGACCGACTGGCAATCTACCGACCAGATTACCGAAACCGTGGCCGATCTGATGGCCGCCGAACTGGGCTGGACCGAAGACGAACGCCGGAAAGCCGTCCATGACTACCACGCCGAACTCGACTGGTTCCGGAAGTCAGCGGGGTTAGTGGTGTGAGAGTTTGATAGGAACACAGATTTAACGGATGCAACGGATAAAAATCTGTTCTTATCCGTTGCATCCGTTAAATCTGTGTTCCTATTAAAATTTTTAAAGATCATTACTTCCCCAGCCGCATTATCCCCTTCACCAACTGCACGATCACGACCTGCGCAAGACCGGCGGCTGCGATCAGCCACAATTCGGTGCGGGTCATCGGCTGAATGCTGAGCACCTCGTTCAGAAACGGCACGTAATACGTCAGCACCAGAATAAACAGGCAGAGTAGCAGCGCATACCAGATGTACCGGTTTCGGGTGATTTCGTTTACAAAAAACGAACTGCCCGACCGCAGGTTGAACACGTGCAGTAACTGTGCAAACGACAGCGCGTAGAACGTCAGGTTGTTGCCTTCTTCCTGCGTTAGCCCCAGTTCCCGCGTCCCGATCAGGTAAACACCAAGCACCGAAACCGTCATCGTCAGCGCGTAGAAGACCACCATCCGCCAGTCGGATCCGTCCATGATGGGCGTTTTGGGGTCGCGGGGAGGGCGGTGCATCAACTTCGAGTTCTCGCGCCCGACGCCCAGCGCCAGGGCCGGAAACACGTCGGTGACAATGTTGATGAACAGAATCTGCAACGGCAACAGCGGATTCCCCACGTTCAGAAAACCGGCGAAGGTCACCACAAAAATTTCGCTGAGGTTACACGACAGCAGGAACAGCACAAACTTGCGGATGTTCTCAAATATCACCCGCCCCTGCGCAATGGCCGTCACGATGGACGTGAACGAGTCGTCTTTCAGGACCATGTCGGCGGTTTCGGCGGCTACCTGTGTGCCGCGCAGGCCCATCGCAATCCCGATGTCCGACTTTTTCAGGGCCGGAGCATCGTTGACGCCATCGCCGGTCATGCCGACAATGTCGCCCCGTTGCTGGTACAGATCAATCATGTCCAGCTTCTGCGCCGGACTGACCCGCGCAAACACCCGGCACTTCAGTAATTTATCCTTTTCCAAATCAGCTAGTTGATCGAGCGGTTTGAGGTCTTTGCCGGTCAGCACGATTTCTTCTCCGGGTTCGATCAGTTTCACTTTGGAAGCAATCGTCAGGGCCGTGGCCGGGTGGTCGCCCGTGACCATGATCACCTTGATACCGGCTTCGCGGCAGGCTTGCAGTGCGGGCGTCACCTCGGTGCGGGGTGGGTCCAGAAAACCGATCAGGCCCACGTAGGTCAGGTCTTCGTCGGCAAAATTTTCACCGGGTTGGGTGTCGGTTTCGCGGTAGGCAAAGGCCAGCGTCCGCAGGCCGTCGGTCGCCATTTTCTCCGATAACTCGTAATACGCCTTCCGGTCGTTGTCCGGCAGCGACTGGCAGCGGTCGAGCACTTCCTCGGCGGCTCCTTTGACAGCCACCAGAAAACCGTCCTCACGTTGGTGCAAGGTGCCCATAATCCGGGTGTCGGAACTGAACGCTTTTTCGGCTTTTCGGGGAAAATCGGCGTGGAGTTGATCGGGGTTCTGTCCGGCGGCAATCGCAAATTTCAGCAGCGAAACCTCCACCGGATCGCCCACTTCTTTCGGTTGGCCGTCGACGATGTCGTAATCAGCGTTGTTGCAGAGCACCCCGATCTGGATGAGTCGTTGATACGTTTCCGATTCGGTAAGGGCCGCATCGCCCTGGACTACTTCCAGCTTTTTCGCTTCGGCATCGGCCTGCACTTCGGCCTGCTGGCCCGGCAACTGGAGCAGGTTAACCTCGATGCGGTTTTGGGTCAGCGTACCGGTTTTGTCGGTAAAAATGACGTTGGTACCGCCCAGCGTCTCAACCGCTGAGAGCCGTTTGACAATCACTTTCTGTTCGGCCAGCCGCAGCATCCCGTAGGCCAGCGCAATCGTTGCGACCACCGACATACCCTCCGGAATGGCCGCAATCGCCAGCGCCAGGGCGGTTTCGATCAGCCGCAGCGGTTCTTCCTGCCGGATCAGCCCGACGACAAGAAACAAAACCGCCAGCCCGACCGTCACCCAGATCAGCACCTTCGCCAGCGAATCCAGTTTTTCTTCCAGGGGCGTTGCCGACCGCTGCGCTTCTTCGACCATCGTGGCAATTTTGCCCAGTTCGGTTTGCTGGCCGATGCCCGTCACGACGGCCCGGCCAGTTCCGGCCGTCACGGGCGTTCCTTTGAACAGTCGGTTGTGCTGGTCGCCAAGCGGGGATTCGTCCGGCGGCAGTTCCGTATTTTTATCGATCGGCAGCGATTCGCCGGTCAGCGCGGATTCGTCGGCCTGCAACTGGCTGACTTCGAACAAGTTGGCGTCAGCCGCGACCAGGTCGCCCGCTTCGACGACCAGAATATCGCCGACGGTCACTTCTTCCGACGAAATTTCCCGAACCCGGCCGTCGCGCAGCACGCGGGCGGGCGTGGTGTCCATTTTTCGGAGCGCATCCATCGATTGCTGGGCGTTCCATTCCAGAAAAAAACCGGTGGCGGCATTGATCAGTAACACGGCGATGATGGCAAAGCCTTCGACGGTTTCGCCCAGGAAAAACGAAATCCCGGCGGCAGCGGCCAGGATGTAGACAATCACACCCGTAAACTGGCGCAACAAAATCGAGAGGGGGCTTTCCCGCTTGGTTTCCTGTAGGGCATTCGGGCCGAATTCGTCGTAGCGGTTTTTGGCTTCTTCGGCGGTCAGGCCTTTTTGGGGATCGACGTTCAGGGTTTGGATGAGTTGCTCGATCGGGATTTGATAAGGACGCTCGGGCGTTGAAACAGTTGGCATACACGCAGTGGGATAGGGACAAGGCAAGTTACCGCATTAACCAATACCGAAGCCAGGCGGTTTGTGAAGTTTCAGTAAATCTTGATTGTTACACAGGGTTTATCAGAGAAAATCAGAGGTTATCAGAGAATCACTTTGATCAACTCTGATCAACTCTGATAAACCCTGTGTAACAACCCAAGCCTGAATGAAAACTGCGCGAAACAACGAGTCAAAAGAAGGTAGATAAGCCCGATAACCTGCTTTCTGTTATTGAATGTCCTCTTTATAGCTCATGAATAAAACAATTGGAAGATACCGCTGGACGATTTGCAGTCTGGTGTTCTTTGCGACCACGATCAATTACCTCGACCGGGTGGTCATCAGTCTGCTCAAAGGCGATCTGGAAAAAGATTTTAACTGGACAGAAACAGATTACGCCAATCTGGTGGTCGTTTTTCAATTGGCCTACGCGCTGGGGATGCTCGGGGTGGGGCAGTTGGTCGATAAACTGGGGACGAAAATGGGCTATACGATCTCGCTGACGGCCTGGAGCATCGTCGGCGTCCTGACCGCCCTGGCGAAAACCACCTTTGGATTCGGAGTCGCTCGGGCCGCGCTGGGTTTGAGCGAAGCGGGAAACTTCCCGGCGGCCATCAAGACCATTGCCGAATGGTTTCCGAAAAAGGAGCGGGCGCTGGCCACCGGTATTTTCAACTCGGGCACGAACGTGGGGGCGATTCTGGCACCACTGACCGTGCCGTTCATCGCCGAATTCTGGGGCTGGCAGTGGGCCTTCATCCTCACGGGCGCAACCGGTTTTATCTGGCTGGTACTCTGGCTGACGATTTACGACACGCCCGCCCGGCATAAAAAAGTAAGCAAAGAAGAACTCGACTACATCAACAGCGACAAAGACGAACAGACGGAAGACCAAACCTCGACGGAAAAAGTGTCATGGTTCAAACTGCTGACGTTCCGGCAGACCTGGGCGTTTGTGTTGGGCAAAATGCTGACCGACCCGATCTGGTGGTTTTACCTGTTCTGGCTCCCGGCCTTCCTGAAAGCGCAGTATGGCCTAACGGGCATGGATGCGGCTTTTCCGGTGGCGATTGTCTACACCATTGCGAGCATCGGCAGCGTTTTCGGCGGGTGGTTGCCCCTGAAGCTGATCAAAGGCGGGATGCCGGTTTTTCGGGCCCGGAAAACCTCGATGCTGATTTACGCGATTTGCGCCGTGCCGGTCGTGTTTGCCCAATACCTGGGCAGCATGGGGCTTTGGCTGGCCGTGTTGAGCATCGGTTTTGCCACCTCGGCCCACCAGGCCTGGAGCGCCAACATTTTTACCACGGTGTCGGATATGTTTCCCAAAAAAGCCATTGGCTCCGTGACCGGCATCGGTGGGATGGCGGGTGGCCTGGGCGGCATGGCGATTTCGTCGCTGGCTGGAAAGCTCTTCGACCATTACAAAGCCCTGGGCAGTCTCGAAACCGGCTACTACATCATGTTCCTGATCTGCGGTTTTGGCTATCTGCTGGCCTGGACGGTGATGCACCTGCTGGTGCCCCGCTATAAACTCATCGAACTGTCGAGCAAGAACGCCCCCGCGCCCGTGGCGTAATCGTAATCGTACCCACGGACTTTAGTCCGTGTGAGCTAGAATAACCTTTAAGTTGGTATCAACTAATGGACTAGATAAACTCACACGGACTAAAGTCCGTGGGTACTTTATTAACTCAAATTTTTGGAATGAAACGGAGTGGAGCTGTTTGTATTCTATTAATAATCAGCCTGTTTTCGGGTGCTGCTGCGCAGATCATTCGGAAGCCAATTCCCGACAAACTGGTCGTGTTGACGTTCGACGACGCCCCGGTGACGCAGGCTACGGTGGTAGCGCCCCTGCTGAAGAAATACGGTTTTGGCGGGACATTCTTCGTGTGTGAGTTTCCGCCCGATTTTTCGGACAAAAAGAAATACATGAGCTGGGAGCAAATCCGGGAACTGGACCGGATGGGCTTTGAAGTGGCCAACCACACGCTGACGCACAGCAACGTGTCGAAACTGTCCAGTGCGCAGTTTACCGCCCAACTCGATTCGCTCGAAGCCCGCTGCCGCCAGCACGGCATCGACCGCCCGCTGACGACTTTTGCTTATCCCGGTTACGGCACCAACCCCGCTGCGTTCGAGGTGCTGAAAGCCAAAAACTACCAGTTTGCCCGCGTGGGCGGAGCGCGGCCTTACGACCCCACGAAAGATTACCCGTACCTGATCCCGAGTTACAGCACCACTGAACCCAATAATTCGGACAAGGAGCGGATTTTCAACGCCTTTCAGCAGGCCAAAAACGGCAAGATCGTCGTCGTGACCATCCACGGTGTGCCGGATTACGCGCACGACTGGGTGACGACGCCCCCGGCCATTTTCGAAGACTACCTCAAGTATTTGCACGACAACAACTACACCGTCATTGCGCTGCGCGACCTGGCGCAGTACGTCAACACCGACGAAGCCCTGCGGACCATTCAGCCTCCGCTGCCGACAGTTTCCATTCAGGTTGATCTGAACCAGGAAAAAGGCCGCATGGACCCCGTTTGGGCGTGGTTTGGCTACGACGAGCCGAATTACACCTACATGAAAGACGGCAAAAAACTGTTGTCGGAACTGTCGGCACTAAGCCCGGTGCCGGTATTTGTCCGGACGCACAGCCTGCTGGTGACCGGCGACGGCACGGCGGCTCTGAAATGGGGGGCGACGAACGTCTACACCGAAGATGCGAAAGGAAAACCGGTGTACGACTGGACAATCATCGACAAGATTTTTGATACCTACATCGAGCGGAAAATGAAACCGCTGGCGCAGATCGGTTTCATGCCCGAAGCCCTGTCGTCGAAACCACAACCCTACCGGCACGACTGGCAGCCCGGCCAGCCCTACGACAAGATCTACACCGGCTGGCGGTATCCGCCGAATGACTACGAAAAGTGGGCCGAACTGATTTACCAGTGGGTCCGGCATTCGATCAGGCGGTATGGGAAAAAGGAAGTCGAAAGCTGGTACTGGGAACTCTGGAACGAGCCGGACAGCCCGTACTGGGGCGGTACGGTGGACGAGTACAACAAACTCTACGACTACTCGGTGGACGCCGTCCGGCGTGCCTTGCCGACGGCCAAAGTCGGTGGTCCGCATGTGACGGGGCCTCAGGGCAAACGCGGAGCCACCTTCCTGAAAGCTTTTCTGGACCACTGCCGGAGCGGCAAAAACTACGTGACGGGTAAAACCGGTGCTCCGCTCGACTTTGTGGCTTTTCACGCGAAGGGAGCGCCCCGGCTGGTCGATGGCCACGTCCGGATGAACCTGGGCACGCAGTTGCGCGATATTTCGAGCGGTTTTCAAATTGTGGCTTCCTATCCCGAATTCAGCAAATTACCAATCATCATCGGTGAATCGGACCCCGAGGGCTGCGCGGCCTGCGGCATGAAAACCAACCCGGAAAACGCCTACCGCAACGGCACGCTGTATTCGAGCTACACGGCGGCTGCGTTTGCCCGCAAATACGAACTGGCCGATGCGCATCAGGTCAATCTGAAAGGGGCGGTTTCGTGGTCGTTCGAGTTTGAAAACCAGCCCTGGTTCTACGGTTTTCGCGATTTGGCGACCAACGGCGTCGACAAACCGGTGCTGAATGTGTTTCGGATGTACGGGATGATGCGTGGGAAACGCGTCAAAGTGACCGGTAACATGCCGTACCAAACGATGGCGATTCGCGATTCGAGCGTGCGCCGGGCGGCTCCCGATGTGAACGCGCTGGCTACCCGCGACACGGCTTCCAATACGGCCACCGTGATGCTCTGGAATTACCACGACGACAACCTCCCGGCCCCGGTTTCACCCGTCGACCTGACGATCAAAGGCCTACCGACGAAGCAGGTGCTGGTGACGCACTACCGCATCGACGACGAACACAGCAACTCCTACGCCGTCTGGCAACAGATGGGGTCGCCCGCGCAACCCACGCCCGAGCAGGTCAAAACGCTCGAAAAAGCCGGGCAACTGGCGCAGTACGGCTACCCGGTCCGCACGGATGTTGCGAACGGCGAAGTAAAATTGACGACGGTTTTGCCCCGGCAGGCGGTGGTGTTGTTTGTGGTAACGTGGTAAGTTTGCAGTTTGGTTGTTACACAGGCGGGGCCGCCCGGCGGTTAATCAGGGAACATCAGAGGTTATCAGGGTTTTCTCTGATGTCCTCTGATATCCTCTGATTAACTCTGTGTAACAACAAACCCTTCCAACGCATGAAGAAAAAAATAGCTTTCCTGCTTCTTTTCAGTCATTCCCTGCTCGCTCAACCCCGCTGGCCGGCCATTACGCAGCAGACCAAACCCTGGACGCGCTGGTGGTGGATGGGCAGCGCCGTGAATCCGAAAGACCTGACCAACCTGATGACCCAATACCGGAAAGCCGGGCTGGGCGGGGTCGAGATTACCCCAATTTACGGCGTCAAAGGCGAGGAGAAAAACTTCATCGAGTTTCTCTCCCCGAAGTGGATGACCATGCTCGACCACTCGCTGAAGGAAGCCAACCGGCTCGGCCTGGGCGTCGATCTGGCGCAGGCGTCGGGCTGGCCGTTCGGCGGGCCGTGGGTGACGCCGGAGGATGCCTGCAAATACGTGGTACACAAGACGTTCACGCTGAAAACCGGGGAAACGCTCAGTGAGCCGGTTTCTTACATTCAGCAGCCCATTGTGCGGACAGTGGGCGAGAAGATCGACCGCAAACAACTGGTCGAACCGATCACAAAAAACCCGAACCTGCAACTTCATGCCTTCGATCAGGTCCGGTTTGAGAAACCTTTGCCGCTGGTGGCGCTGATGGCGTATTCGGACAATGGCCGGATCATCAACCTGACCACGAACGTCGACGCCAGCGGGAAACTGAACTGGACCGCGCCGGAAGGTACCTGGATGCTGTATGCGGTTTTTCAGGGCTGGCACGGCAAGATGGTCGAGCGGGCCGGACCCGGGGGCGAGGGCGACGTGATCGACCACTTCTCGAAAACCGCTACCCAGCATTACCTGCAACGGTTCGATCAGGCGTTCAAAGGCCATGACCTGAAAACGCTGCGGGCGTTTTTCAATGACTCGTACGAGGTGGATGACGCCCAGGGCGAAAGCAACTGGACCCCGGCTTTCTTTGAGGAGTTTGTGAAACGGCGCGGCTACGACCTGCGGCACCAACTGGTTTCCTTTTTTGCCAAGGGACGAAACGAACGACACCAGCGCGTGCTGACCGATTACCGTGAAACCATTTCGGAACTGCTGCTCGAAAATTACACCAAAACCTGGAGTGACTGGGCCAAGGGCAAAGGCAAAATTATCCGGAACCAGGCCCACGGATCTCCCGCCAACATCCTCGACTTGTACGCGATCACCGACATCCCCGAGATCGAAGGCACCGAGATGCTGCGGATCAAGTTTGCCACCTCGGCGGCCAACGTGACGGGCAAGAAACTGACTTCGTCGGAGTCGGCCACCTGGGATAACGAACATTTTCTGTCGAAGCTGAGCGACATCAAAAAGGACATGGACCGGTTTCTGCTCGGCGGGGTCAACCACACGTTTTACCACGGCACGAACTATTCGCCCCAGGATGCCGCCTGGCCGGGCTGGCTGTTTTATGCCGCCGTTCACTTCAATCCGAACAACCCGTTCTGGACCGATTTTGGAAAGCTAAATCAGTATGTGGCTCGTTGTCAGTCGTTTCTGCAAGCTGGAAAGCCGAACAACGACGTGCTGGTGTACCTGCCAATCTACGATGCCTTCGCCCGACCTGCTCGCGAGCTGCTGCAACACTTCGACGGCATCGAACACGGTTTTAAAGGCTTGCCCGTGGAGAAACACGCCGACGCACTGCTGAAAAAAGGCTACGGGTTCGACTTTATATCAGACAAACAGTTGATGAAAGTAACCGCACTGAACGGTAAACTGCAAACCGGGGGCGTAACGTACCAGACCATTCTGGTGCCCGAAGCCCAGTTGATTCCGCTGGAAACCTTGCAGCAGTTGGTAAAGCTGGCGCAGGCTGGGGCGAAGGTGGTTTTTGTGAACGAACTGCCGCAGGATGTGCCCGGTTATGGCAAACTGGCGATTCGGCAGAATGCCTTCAATGCGCTCATTACTTCGATAAACTTCGACGATGGCGAAGAAGGAGTGCAGAAGGCCAAGGTCGGGAAGGGCGCTTTCTGGGTGTCGAGCGATCTGGAAGCTTTGTTGTCGGCTGCGGGCGTTAAACGCGAAAAAATGGTGGACACCGGCCTTCAGTTTGTGCGTCGGAGCCACGCCAACGGCCATTATTATTTCATTGCCAACTGGGGCAACAAGGCCGTCGACGGCTGGGTGCCGATCAGCGGGGCCGCCAAATCGGTGGCGTTGTACAACCCGATGACCGAAAAGCTGGGCATGGCACGGTTCCGGACCACGGGCGGAGTCGGGGAGGTGTACCTGCAACTGGCCCCCGGCGAGTCGTGCATTCTGGAAACGTCGCGGGCGGCCGTCGCGGGTCCGGCGTATGCGTACTGGAAACCGGCGGCCCCGGCCCAGGACTTGAAAGGCACCTGGACGATCCATTTCGTGGAAGGCGGTCCGCAGTTGCCCGCCAAACGCGAAACCGATCAGCTTGGGTCGTGGACGGAACTGGACGGCGAGGACGTGAAAAAGTTTTCGGGCACGGCCCGCTACACGCTCTCGTTTCCGAAACCGGAAGGCTCCGGCACCGCCTGGCTGCTCGATCTGGGAAAAGTGGCCGAAAGCGCCCGGATTGAACTGAACGGAAAACCGCTGGCGACGCTCATCGGCCCGACGTATCAGGTGGTGATTCCCGGCGATCAACTGAAGCCGACCAACACGCTGACGGTTTTTGTGTCGAACAGCATGGCGAATCGGATCATCGACCTGGACCAGCAGCACGTCAACTGGAGGAAATTTTACAACATCAACATGTCGGCGCGGCTGCGCGAAAACCGGGGCGAAGACGGGAATTTTACCGCCGAAAAATGGAAACCGCTCGAATCGGGCCTGATCGGGCCGGTGACGCTGACACCGGTTACGACCGGGAAATAACCGGAATTTAACCCTTACCACCATGCAGGAAATTGCGTTTACGATGCAACTCAAACCCGGCGTTGAGGCCGAGTACCAACGCCGTCACGACGAAATCTGGCCCGAACTCGCCCAGGCCCTGACCGACGCCGGAATCCGGGATTATTCCATTTTTCTTGACCGCTCCACGGGCACGCTCTTTGGCGTGCAGAAGCGCGTGGAGGGCCACACCGCCGAGCAGTTGCCGACCCTGCCGATCATGAAAAAATGGTGGGACTACATGGCCGACCTGATGGACACGAATTCTGACAACTCGCCGGTTGCAAAACCGCTGGAAAGGGTCTTTCATCTGAACTAACGACGGATCAGCCCATGAAGCGATGGATGGCCGCTGGCTGGCTCTGGCTGCTGGCGGTAGCGGTTTTGGCCCAGCCCCGAACGGTTTCACCGGAAAAAATGCGGGCGGTTTTCGACGAAATCAAGACGCCCTATAAGTATGGCATTGTGCTTCCCCAGCCGGATTCCGGGAGGATGGTGGACAGCCCGACGATCTTCCGGAAGGGCAAAAGCTGGTACATGACCTACATTGTTTTCGACGGCAAAGGCTACGAAACCTGGCTGGCGAAAAGCGACGATCTGCTGCACTGGACGACGCAGGGCCGCATCCTGTCGTTTTCGGAAAAAGACTGGGACGCCACGCAGAAAGCCGGGTACGTGGCGCTGGTCGATACGGAATGGGGCGGTTCTTATGAGGTGGGAAAATTCCGGAACCGCTACTGGCTGTCGTACCTGGGCGGCTCCGAAAAAGGCTACGAAGCCGGTCGGCTGGGCATTGGGATGGCTTCCACGGACGACTTGACGCGGCCAAAGGAAGCCGGGCGGCTGTCGCAACCGGTGCTCTCAGCGGTCGATGCGGACGCCCGCTGGTACGACAACAAAACCATTTACAAGAGTCTGGTAATTCGGGATAAGGCGAAGAAAACCGGTTATCCATTTGTGATGTATTACAACGCCAAAGGTGAACAACCGGATGCCAACGGCAGCGGCTTTGAAAGCATTGCCATGGCGGTTTCCCACGATCTGACGCACTGGAAACGGCTCGGGCAGGAACCGCTCATTACCCGGAAAACCGGAATTTGCGGGGATGCGCAGATTGCCCGGATCGGTGACGTGTACGTGCTATTTTACTTTGGCGCGTTCTGGAAACCGGGTTTCCAACGGGGCGCGTTTGAGCGGTTTGCCTGTTCGTACGACCTCGTTCACTGGACCGACTGGACCGGGCAGGACCTGATTGCCCCCTCGGAACCGTACGACAAAACCTACGCCCACAAACCCTGGGTGATCAAGTGGAAAGGTGTGGTGTATCATTTTTACAACGCCGTGGGCAACAAAGGCCGCGTCATTGCCGTGGCCACGTCCAAAGATTTGGGGAAGAGTTCGTTGGGGCAGTAATATTCACGCTGGAATGATAAAAATTGAGCGGTCATTGATTCAGATTCCATGAAAAAAGCAGTCATCTTTTCCGCTTTCCTGGTCGGACTGGGTTTTACGACCCTGATGCAGGCCCAACCACAACCGTCCGCGCGGTATGTGCCTGCCCGGGCACCGCTTCGTCCGAATGCCTACCAGGAGTTGCCGCTGGGTGCTATAAAACCGCAGGGCTGGTTGCGGGAAATGTTGGTGCGGCAGAAAAATGGGGCTACCGGTCACCTCGATGAGCTGTATCCGCTGGTGATGAACCACCGCAACGGCTGGCTCGGGGGCGACGGCGATCAGTGGGAGCGGGGGCCGTACTGGATCGACGGTTTGCTGCCGCTGGCCTATTTGCTCGATGATAAGGAGCTGATTGCCAAGGTAAAGCCCTGGGTCGAGTGGGCGCTGAACAGCCAGCAGCCCGACGGCTATTTTGGCCCCTCGAAAGACTACGGCCCGGAGCCCGGTGTGCAGCGCGACAACAGCCGCGACTGGTGGCCCAAGATGGTCATGCTGAAAATCCTGAAGCAATATTATTCGGCCACCGGTGACCAGCGGGTGATCAAACTGATGACCAATTACTTCAGGTACCAGTTGAAAGAGTTACCGCAAAAACCGCTCGACCACTGGACGTTCTGGGCGCGGTATCGCGGGGGCGACAACCTGATGGTGGTCTACTGGCTGTACAACCTCACCGGCGATAAATTCCTGCTCGAATTGGGCGACCTGATTCATAAACAGACCTTTGACTACACGAACGGCTTTCTGGCGACCGATCTGCTGAGCAAACCCGGCAGCATTCACTGCGTCAACCTGGCGCAGGGTCTCAAGGAGCCGCTAATTTATTACCAGCATCACCCGGAAAACCGGTACCTGGAAGCCGTCGAGAAAGGGTTGGCCGACATCCGGAAATACAACGGCATGGCGCACGGGCTGTACGGGGGCGACGAAGCCCTGCACGGCAATAACCCCACGCAGGGGTCGGAGTTGTGTACGGCGGTGGAAATGCTGTTTTCGCTGGAAAGTATGCTGGAAATTACCGGGAAGGTCGGTTTTGCCGATCACATTGAAAAGATTGCCTTCAATGCCCTGCCGACCCAGATTTCCGACGATTTTATGAACCGCCAGTATTTTCAGCAGGCTAACCAGGTGATGGCGACACGGATGACCCGCAATTTCGATGTCAACCACCACGGCACTGATCTGTGCTTTGGCCTGTTGACCGGTTATCCCTGCTGCACGTCGAACATGCACCAAGGCTGGCCAAAACTCACGCAAAACCTGTGGTATACGACCCCCGACAAAGGACTGGCCGTGCTGCTGTACGCTCCGAGCGAAGTCCGGGCCACGGTGAGCAATGGCACGGCGGTGTCGTGGAAAGAGGAAACGAATTATCCGTTCGAGGAAAGCATTAAATTTACGCTGACGACCCCGAAACCCGTTGCGTTCCCGTTTCACCTGCGGATTCCGGCCTGGTGCAAAAAGGCGTCGATCAAAATCAACGGCCAGGTCTGGCAGGAAGTCGCCGGGAATCAGGTCGTGAAAATCAGCCGGGCGTGGCAGTCGGGCGATGTGGTGGATTTGGAGCTGCCGATGCACGTTTTCAAAAATACCTGGTACGAAAATTCCGTGTCGGTCGAACGGGGGCCGATTACCTACGCCCTGAAAATGGGGGAGGAGATCAAACGGGTCAACAACGACAAAGATCCGGTTGAATACGGGAAGCTATTCTACGAACTCCGCCCGACGACGCCCTGGAATTACGGCCTGATCCGGACGCCGGACGATAAGCTGGAAGAAGCCTACACCGTCGAGAAAACCGGTCTGGTGTCCGACTTTCCGTGGAGCCCGGCCAATGCGCCGGTAGTGATCCGGGCGAAAGCGAAACGTATCCCGTCGTGGCAGCTTTACAACGAGATGGCCGGGCCGATGCCGTACAGCGTCGCCTACCAACTGGAAACCGGCCCGGAGGAAGAAATTACGCTGATTCCGTACGGCTGCACGAACCTACGGATTTCGCAGTTTCCGGTGGTGAAGTGAGATAGTTAGGGCAATCAGGAAGAATATGGTTTAAATTTTAAGTGACTGTTTACCAATCGTTTATTTTCTCTTGTGTATCACCTCATTTCGTGAAGGGGCCGAACTTTGCCATTTTTAGCCCCCTTTAGGGGCCGGGCCGACGTTTCGGTTGGGGGGATTCATTGGCATTTGTTAGTCCAGACACTATGACAGCCGGTTTCGACAATCAATCCTGAGAAAGACCTCACTCCTTGCGTACGGAATTTTCTACGTTTCAGCCGAATCCGGTTAACGATCCCCTTTTGCCGACAAAAATCCGGTGAGATTGCCTGAGTACGTTACGGTTAGCTGATGCATCGCGCGGGTGCAGGCTATGTAGAGCATTTGTTTATCTAATTCCGTGTGATAGTTCGTGGCCGAAGCAAAGGGCACGATGACCTCATCAAATTCCAGCCCCTTTGCTAAATGGGCCGTTGTGATGATGACGCCTTCTTCAAAAGCCACCGAGTCGGAAGTAAGCAAATGAACACCTTCGGCTTTGAGTGCATGGAAGAGAGACGCTGCCTGCCGGAGGGTTTTGCAGATGATTCCAAATGACTGATTATGTGACGTTTGAAACCTGGCAATCCGTTGTTTCATTGCGTCCACTTCCTCATCGGTACTGTTAAAGCGGGCTACGACGGGTTCCTGACCATGCCTTTCCATCGGTATAATGGCCGGATTGGGTAGGATACGCTGCGCAAAGGCCGTGATTTCTACGGTTGACCGGTAGCTTCGATAAAGTCTGATCACATCGGCTTGCGGGAACACGCGCTCAATCGTTTCCGCGGATGAAGCGCTGTACGGGTTTACCGCCTGGTTTGCATCGCCCAAAATCGTCTTTTTGCAGAGGAATACCCGCGACAATACTTCATAGTGAATAGGCGTATAATCCTGCATCTCGTCCACCAGCAAGTGTTTAACATGCGTATAGGTAGTGATGCCTTCCAGGCGGATCCGGAAATAAATCAACGCAAAAACATCGGCATATTCTAACGTCAGGTTGTGGTCGATCCTGAAAAACTCGGGTTTACCGATCCAGTCATAAAAATCTTTGTAGAAGTCCAGCACATTGTCAAACCGAACCATACCCGGAACGGCTTCCCAGATTTTTGACTTTTCCGGCCCGGTCAGCTTCCGGCCTGCTGCGTCTCTGACGAAGGTCAGGACCTCCTTCACAACAAGCTCAAACCGCTTTAAGATTGGAACGCGGAAGTAAGCAGTAAACCGCCCCAGAATGAATGAAGCAGGAACGGTGATTTTACCGACCACCAGGTCCGTACAGGTGAAGTAATTATTCTCCACGTAGATAAGGTATTGATTCAGCTTGCTGAGAAAGTCGAAGGACGATTTGAACCGGATGCGTTCGGTGAAAGCAACATCGTTTCCTTCCAGCAACGCGGACACCTGGTCGAAGAAAGTCTGAAACCGGTATTTTTTGTTGAGCAATTCGGTGGCAAGCTCTTCCATGCCCATCTCCGGGATGTGTTCCTCACCCAACTCCGGTAAGACGTTGGAGATATAATCCGCAAAAACCTTGTTGGGCGAAATAATGAGGATGTCTTTGGCCGAGATGGTGTCTCTAAAGCGGTACAACAGGAAGGCAATTCGGTGCAGAGCAATCGATGTTTTACCCGAACCGGCCACGCCCTGGATAACCATGATCTGAGCGGTCTCGTTTCGGATGACCGCATTCTGATCCCGTTGAATCGTAGCGACAATGTTCTTCATCTTGTCGTCAGATGATCGCGCTAACTCTTTCTGAAGAAGGTCGTCGTGAATGTTCAGGTCGTTTTCAATCATATACTCCATATGACCGTCCCTGATTTTATACTGCCGTTTCAAGGCAATGTTACCCTGAATAAGTCCGCGGGGTGTTGCGTAGGAGGCTTCTCCCAACTCGAAGTCGTAGAACAACGAAGAGATTGGGGCTCGCCAATCGTAAATTAAGTTCCGACGCTGCAACTCATCCGAGAAGGAATAAATGCCGATGTAAACCGGTGATCGCTGATGATCCTTCGTAATGAAGTCAATGCGGCCAAAGTACGGGGATTGACCAAGCTTGATCAGTTTACGTTTTCTGGCTACGGCAGCTTCACCGGTAAACGCCATCCGGTTAATGGATTGGCCGGCAGCTACCATATCGGCGTCGTCCATGCCTGACTGGTGTTCATGAATGTATTGCTTTTTCTCCCGGAGCTCATCGGAAAACTGCTTGACGGCATCATCGATTCGCCGGATGGCAAGGGTAAGCTTATCCTTGATTTCAGCGAGAAATTCTCTTTCTTCCTGTTCGGTTGCGTGAATCATATCTGATGGTGAATGAATAAACTTTAAATTCCGGTCAATAGAAAATCAGGTTTAGCCTTTCCTTTTGTGGGCTGTGCACCCACCCGTAGCACTGCATGGACAAAGGAAGAGAACCATACCGTGCGTCAAACTCCCCGTGTGAAAAAGTGGTCGCATGTTTTTTAATCGAAAATAAAAGATGGGACAAGCGTGATTCGGGCTGCGAAGATAAGGCAAGTGTATTTAAATAACTACCTGTAAATCAATTAATTAAATTCGATCTAAGTCAGGCAATATTCTCAAAAACAGCGCGTTTCCCTAGTAAAGGGATACCGCTATATGACGGCTATTTCTACCTTGTTCATTCCTGTTCGGATGGGGCCGGACTTCCACTCATGTTGTCCGCCGTTCCGGCGGTAGCAGTGCCAGACCGATCCGTCGGAGCCGGTCTAACCGTTTCCTGATCAATTTTAGGGGCCAGGGGTTTGATTCCCGATGACTAAACGCCGTCGAATGGTTGTCTCCCAAAGGCATTGCTTGATCTTATTCGCTGATTCTGCGTTTTTCCAAAAAAAGTCGCAGCCCGACCGCAGGGTTGTTGCGGTTTTTGCACCTAATTCCGTGTGTTCACCTTTAACGATACCGCCCGTTTGCAGGAGGCCGAACTAATTGCTGAGCTGAAAGCCGGTAATGAAGCGGCTTTTCGGATGCTGGTTGAAACGTACCAGAGCAAGGTCTACAATACCGCGCTGGTGATCGTGCAGCAGCCCGAGGAAGCCGAGGACATTGCGCAGGAGGTGTTTGTGGAGGTCTACCAAACCGTTGGACAATTTCGGCAGGAAGCCAAACTCACGACCTGGCTGTACCGGATCACAACCTCGAAGGCGCTGGCCCACCTCCGGAAGCGAAAGGCCCGGAAGCGGGTTTCGTTCCTGACCAGTTTATTCGGAGTGAACAACGAGGTGCTCTACAATCCACCTGATTTTCAGCATCCGGGCGTGTCGCTGGAGCAGCAGGAGGAAATGAAAACGCTGTTCCGGGCTATGGACCGGCTCGCTGATACGCAGAAAATTGCCTTTACACTGCATTATCTGGATGAGTTGAGCCACCGCGAAATTGCCCAGATCCTGCAGGTAAGCGTGTCGGCAGTGGAATCGCTGCTGCACCGCGCCAAACAGCAGTTACGCAAACAATTGACACCCTTTTACAACGAGCGAAAAAAACCGTGACACATGAACCGAAACGATGAAAATGAACAATGGGAGGAGCGGTTCCGGCAGTTGCGGAACCTCGAACCCGCCCAGCCCCGGCCGTTCTTTTACGGAAGGCTGGAAGCCCGGTTGGAACACTCGGAAGCCGCAGCGGTATTGCCGTGGTGGCTACAAAAACCGGTGTATGCTCTGGGTACGCTCGGTGTGCTGGTGGTGCTGAATATTGCCGTGGCGGTCTGGCAGAACGCTCCGGCCACGCCCGAACCGGCTCCCGATACCTACGAAGCGTTTGTGCAGGATTATCAATTGAATCACCAAACGACGCTGGTCGATGAATGAGCGAAGACGTTACCGGCTGCTGGTTGGCCTGATCATTGCGCTGGTGGCGCTGAACATCGGACTGCTCGCCTGGATGCAGTTTGGGCCACGCCAGTACCGGGCCGGGCGCGATGGGCGGTATTTTTTATCGAAAGAACTCGGGTTGTCCGACCAGCAGCGAGCCACCTACCGGGCCATGCGGCAACAGCATTTTCAGGCCATCCGGCCCTTGCTGGACTCGATCCGGCAGGAACGCCGACGGTTTTTTGAACTCGTCGATGATTCCACCCAAACCGATGCACAATTGCTG
Organism: Larkinella sp. VNQ87; assembly: GCF_049445795.1. Lineage (NCBI taxonomy): Bacteria > Pseudomonadati > Bacteroidota > Cytophagia > Cytophagales > Spirosomataceae > Larkinella > Larkinella sp. VNQ87. Next base: position 77,277 of record NZ_JBMSDT010000014.1, on the reverse strand, counting down.
GAACGGGCGCGGCAACTGGCCGAGAAAAACGCCCGGCTGGATGTTCGGAATATGCGGCATTTTCAGCGACTCAGCGCGCTATGTACGCCCGCCCAACGGCAGCGATTGAAAGAAGTGCTGGCCCGACGACCCGGTTTTGGCCCGTTCAGCGGCCCCGGCTGGTCGGGCCGACACCGCTCCGATTCCACCCGGCGCGACCATTCGGAAAAATAATTCGTTTTTTTCGGCAAAAACCGCAGGGTTTCGGACCGGTTGACACCTAAGCGATACAACTAAACAAATAATGAACTCATGCAAAAAGTAATGTGTGTGGCCCTGGTGCTGGTCGGACTGACGGTTTTTGAAAGCAGAGCCCAAAACGGGCCGGGGGGCGGTCGCGGGCGCATGGAGGGCATGACGCAGGTGGAAGAAAGTGCGTTGCCCGCACCCGCAACGGCCTACGTGAAAGAAAAATACCCCAACCTGGCGATTCGGCGGATCATGAAAGACAAAGACGACAACTACATGGTGGTGGTCGCGGCCGATACCACCCGGAAGATCGTGGTGTTCGATGCCAAGGGAACGTTTAAAGAGGAGCGTGCGATGCGCGGACGCCGGGGCGGAAATAATTCAAACAAATAGATCGCACAAACGGTATCGGTATCAATCCTCGTGTTGGGATTATACTTCATCAACCTTTTTCGTGCATCCTTCCGTCATCGCAGTTTACGGGTTGCGTGACGGAAGGCATGCTTTTTGCCCATTTTACTCCCTGCTCGAATGAATTTCTCTACACCCGTTCTGTTTTTGACGACCCGACTGCGCTGGAATTTCTTGCGGATCTCGTGGTTTCTCCTGCTGCTGCTCGGTTCGGCAACGGCCCTGCTGGCCCAGACAAGCCAGTTGACCGGCACGTTTGTCGATCCCAACAAGGCGGTTTTGGTCGGTGTGCCGGTAATTCTGATTTCTCAACAGGATACGACCCAGCAACAATACACCGTAACGGACACGGCGGGCGTCTTCAGTTTTCAGAACCTCAGTCCGCAGTCCTACCGCATCAAAGCGACCTATCTCGGTTTTCAGGAATACGATAAAGTGATCACGATCAGCCAGCCCGTGCAGGACTTGGGCACGATTACGCTGACGGAAGATTCGAAAACGCTCAAGGAGGTCGTGATCAAAGGGCAAATACCGCCCGCGCAGCAGAAAGGCGATACGCTCCAACTGAATGCCGATGCATTTAAAGTGACGAAGGACGCGACGACCGAAGATCTGATCAAGAAAATGCCGGGCATTACGGTCGAAAACGGCACCGTGAAGGCGCAGGGCGAGGATGTGCAGCAGGTGTTGGTCGACGGCAAAATCTTCTTCGGCGACGATCCGAGCATTGCGCTCCGGAACCTGCCGGCCGAGGTCGTCGATAAAATTGAGGTGTTCGACCGCATGAGCGATCAGTCGCAGTTTACCGGTTTTAACGACGGCAATACGACCAAGACCATCAACATCGTGACGCGGGGTGACCGGCAGAACGGCGTTTTCGGTCGGGTTTACGCCGGGTATGGAACCAACGACACGTATTCGGCGGGCGGGAATGTCAACCTCTTCAACGGCGCTCGACGTCTGTCGATTGTCGGCCTGAGCAACAACATCAACCAGCAAAACTTTTCCTCACAGGACCTGACCGGTGTAGCCAGTTCGGGCGGGGGAGGAGGTGGCTTCGGCGGTGGTGGTCGTGGGGGCGGAGGCCGTGGAGGGGGCGGTGGTGGCCGTGGCGGCAACTTCGGCGGGGGCGGAGGGGCAGACAATTTTCTGGTTGGTCAGCAGAGCGGGATCAACAAAACCAATTCCATCGGCCTTAACTTCTCCGACGACTGGGGCAAGCACCTCACGTTCCGGGGGAGCTACTTTTTCAACAACAGCAATAACAACAACGCCCAGACGGTTTTTCGACGCTATACACTGTCTGAAAATACCAGTCAGAATTATTTTGAAAACAGCGTCAGCCGGACGGAGAACTACAATCACAGGCTTGATTTTCGGCTGGAATACACGATCAATTCCAATAATTCACTCCTGATTACGCCCCGGCTGCGCTGGCAGAACAATAATTCAATGAGCCGGGGGCAGGCCCTGACGTATCCGGGTGCCGACAGTTTGTCCAACAATTCGACGCTGGGAAACAATTTCAATCCGGTTTTGCCGCCCGACAGCCTGCTGCTGAACCGCAGTAATACGAATACGACCAACCGGGTTCGGGCCTTTAATTTTAGCAACAACATCTTGTTCCGGCACCGGTTTGCCAAGCGGGGTCGCTCGCTTTCGATCAACTTCGGAACGCAGATCAACACCCAAAACCGGGACAACACCCAGTTGTCGCTAAACGAATATTTCACGGGCACCACGCCGGACCAGCGCATCGATCAGATCACGGACAACAACACGCCGAGTTACCAGTATTCGCTGAATGCGGCTTTTACGGAACCGCTGAGCAAACTGAGTCAACTACAACTTAACTACACCACGACATACCGCTACAGTGATGCCACCAAGCGGACGAACCGCTACAACCCGGCCACGCAACGGTACGACACCCTGGATTCGCTGCTGTCGAACACCTTTCAGAACGACTACCTGACTAATTCGGCGGGTGTAGGCTACAATTACCGGTCGCCAAAAATGGGGATTAATGTGAACATGAACTTTCAGCGGGCCGACCTGATCAGCGACCAGTTGTTTCCGCTGAATAACGACGTGCGGGCATCTTTCAACAACCTGCTGCCCTCGGCCATGCTCGATTTCCGCTTATCGACCGACAGCCGCATCCGGCTGTTTTACCGGACCAATACCCAGGCACCGTCGGTGACGCAGTTGCAGAACGTGCTCGACAACTCCAACCCGCTGTTTCTGACCGCCGGGAACCCGGATTTGAAACAATCGTATAGCCACAACGTTTCGGCTCGCTACCAACTGACCAAGCCCGTCAAAGGCCGCAGCCTGTTCGTGTTTGTGAACGTCGGGTCGACCAACAACTACATCGCCAACTCCACGCTGATCAGCAACGGCAACGTGACGTTGCCCGATGGTACTACGCTGGGGCAGGGCGTGCAATTGTCAAGGCCGGTGAACCTGAGCGGGTTGTGGAACCTGCGGACGTTTGTCACGTACAGCACCCCGCTCAAGTTTATCAAGAGCAACATTAGCCTGAACGTCGGGAACAGTTACAGCCACCTGCCCAGCCTGGTCAACAACCAGATCAACAACGCCAATACGATGACCTGGTCGCAGGGTGTCAACCTGAGCAGCAACATCAGCCAGAAACTGGACTTTTCGTTCTCGTATTCGGGTAACTTTAACGATGTGAAGTATTCGCTTCAGTCACAGAATAACAACCGGTATTACTTCCAGGTCCTGAGCGGCCGGGTCAACTGGATTTTCGGGCCGGGGCTGGTGTTGCAGTCCGATATTTCGAACCAGAAGTACACCGGATTTAACGGCAGCATCAACCAGCAGTTTACGCTCTGGAATGCGGGCGTAGGCAAGAAGTTCCTGAAAGACCAGCGGGGGGAACTGCGGGTGTCGGTTTTCGATTTGCTGAAACAAAACAACAGCCTGAGCGTGACCCAAAACGATACGTACGTCGAAAACAGCCGCGCGCAGGTGTTGCAACGGTATTTCATGCTGACGTTTACTTACAACCTGCGTCAGTTCAAAGCCGCCCCCTCACGCACCAACGGCGATGCCCCGACGGATCGGCCCGCCCGCCCGAACTGGCGGGAAGGGGGCGGAGGGCGGTTCCCCGGTGGTGGCCGTCCGGGCGGTCCTGGCCCCGGGAATAATTGAGGGAGTATACAAGAGGGGGCACCTTTTGTATCGAAGACTACCCCCAACCCCCTAAAGGGGGCTGTCAAATCCGGATCTTTAGCTCCCCTTCAGGGGTTGGGGGGTTGTTTATTGTCTTTCAAAAACCATCACATGCTGCTGCGGCAGTTTTCGGTAAACGCTTTTGAGGGACAAACCGACGGCTTTCATCTCTTTGGTGGCCTGGGCAATACTCATTTTGTGGTGCGGTTTGATGGGCACGTTGGGGTCTTCGGCCCGGTATTCGACCAGCACCACGCGGCCACCCGGTTTCAGCGCCCGAACAATTTGCGTCATCATTTCGCGGGGGTGCGAAAACTCGTGGTAGGCATCCACTAGCAGCGCCAGATCGACGCTGTTGGCCGGAAGTTTGGGGTCGGTGATGGTGCCCAAAACCGCTTCCACGTTCGACAGACCGGTTTTCTTTTTCGTTCGGTTCAGGTCGCTGATCATTTCCGGTTCAATATCGACCGCCAACACCTTGCCGTTCGGGACGTTGGATGCAATCCGAAACGTAAAATAACCGGTTCCGGCTCCGATGTCGGCCACTACGTCGGTTGGCTTCAGTTTCAGGGCGTCGAGCAGCAGGTCGGTGCGTTCTTCCTGTTCGCGCTCCGGGCGTTCGAGCCAGGCGGCTCCCAGGTGGCCCATCACCTGCGAAATTTCCCGGCCCATGTACACCTTGCCCGTGCCGTCGTAGGCCGGTTTTTGGTACTGATAAACCCCTTTCGGAGCCGCCGTGGTGCCGGGTTGCTGCGCCTGTGTAAAGGCGATGGAGAGAGAAAACAGGAGCAGGAACCGAATCAGTCGTTTCATACAGGGAAAAATCAGTTACAGCGTGAACAAGCCGTAAAGGAAAGTGTTTAAACAGAAACTTCAACCACTCTCACGCACGTATGAACCTGATTTTGCACCTTTTACTCGATGCGGCCGTCATCTTCGGATTAGCCTACCTCATGCCGCAGGTCGATGTGAAAAGTTTTGGTACTGCTTTATTGATTGCGGTCATCCTGGCGGTTTTGAACTTTTTGGTGGGCTGGCTGCTCCGATTCCCACTCAACCTGGTGACCTTCTTTCTGCTTACCGGAATTGTCCGGATTTTGGTGACAGCCATTTTGCTGAAACTGATCGATAAAATGATGAGCAGCTTCACGATTGTCGGTTTCTGGCCCGCGTTGGTCATTGCGGTAGCGGTGGCGGTCATCGGAGCGCTGGTCGATGGTGCCCTGGCTCCTGCGCCCATCGTCGTGGAAGAGCGGTACGACGAAGCCATGCGTCTGATTCCGAGCTTGTTACGCGTGTAAGGATATTTGATAGGAACACGGATTTGATGGATGCAACGGATCAGAACAGATTAGTTAATCCGTTTCAAATCCGTTGCATCCATCAAATCCGTGTTCCTATCAAGCTTATTTTGCTTTGCGGATGTAAATGTTGCCGTGCATGTTTTTCATCATTACCTCCCGGCCCCCGCCGTTCACTTTGCCCTGCACCCAGTCATCGATGCTCACTTTGTACATACCGTCTTTGGCGCTTCGGCTGGCGTTGGGCTGGCTTTTGTCGACATCCACATCGAAGTCGCTGTAAATGTCACCCCGGTCGGATTTGAGCTTGACGTTGAATTTTGCGTTGGCAGGGAACGTTACATCCACATTCCCGTTGAGCGTTGAGAAAGCCATCGGGGCGTCGTTGACACTCCGGAACGTCGCCTTCAACGGGCCATTGACGGTATTCGCCACGGCCGACCCGGCGACGTTGTTGAGCTGAATGGAGCCGTTGACGTTGTTGATTTCCAGTTCACCGTTGACGTTTTCGATCACAATATCGCCGTGGTTGATGGTGCTTACTTTCATCGAAAACTGCTGCGGTACCTTGATGGTCAGGTTGATGGGCCGTTTGGGCATGCCCATGTTGATGGAAACGGTGTTATTCTTTTCTTCAGCGGTCAGATCGAGGCCACCCCGGGTCGACAGTTTCTTCATGCCGTTGGCTAGTTCGTCCGGTTTTTCCTCTTTTTTCTTGCCGGTATACGCTTCGGCGGTAGCATCAATCACGACCTCTTTCCCGTTATAGCCGGTTACCTGGATCGAGCCGTTGAACAGGCCGACGCGCAGAAAACCAGGTTTGTTCGGGTCGTTCAGCGGAATAACAAGCTGTTCTTTAATTTCGCTTTGGGCGATGATCGGCTGGAGATCGGCAAGCGTAATCAGCAAAAGAACGGCAATAAACAAGCGGTTGATTTTCATGGTATTTGATGAGACTAAAGACATGAGATACTAGACTAAAGACAGAAGAGCGGCACGCAAATACGGTGTTTGATGGGTTTTCACGATTGTTTTTTGATGTAGACACTGCCGTTAAACGTTTCGAACCGGAGCGTTTTGCCGCCGTTGCCAATCCGGATGGACGTATCCTTGTTGAGTTTGTAGACCGTACCGTCGCCCTTCTTCTCCTGCGTTTTGACGACGTTCACCGGCAGAATTTCGGCATTCGGGAAATCGGTATAAAACTCGCCCTGAAAGGTCTTGAACGTCAGGTCGGCCGACAGATTGGCGGGGTAACTGATCTTAATGTCGCCGTTCAGCGTGTAATACTTCGACTGCTCGGGCGGGCTGCTCAGGTAGTTGGCTTCCACATTGCCGTTGATGGTGCGGGCGTCGGTAGCCCCTTTAATATTGGTCAGGGTTACGGCGCCGTTTACATTATGGGCAGACAGCGAACCCGTCACATCTTTCACATTTACATCTCCTCCGTTGACGGTCGAAACATGCAAATTCATCGAATACGGCACTTTGACGGTAAAATCAAGCTCATATTTGTAATCGATCCGTCGGTAGTTAGTGCCATTGTCTCCTCGTTTCCAGTTGCGGTTTGGCCGTGAATCATACGGTTCGGCGATGTACGCAATGATGCTGTCGGCATTCTGGTCGAATTGCAGCAGGAATTCCTTTTTGCCCTGTTCGAGCAAATCAGCGGTTTTGGCCGAAATCGAGCGGTCGACTTCCAGCACGACCTTGTTGCCCGCGTAGCCTTCGACTTTGATAAAACCGCTGATGTTGTAGATGGCCAGCGTACTGCTTCCAGCGACTTTCGAAAGCGTGAATTCCCGGCTGATGTGGTCTTTGAATTCCTGGTTCTGGGCCGACGCGGAGATCTCCGTCAGGACCAGTCCGACCAGCAGGAGGGCGATAAATGGTTTCATAGTTTTTGTTTGTGGTAGAGTAAAGACAAGAGACAATAGACAGGGGACAAGAAAGAAACAAGAGACAGGGAACCTGACAGAAAAGATGGCCTGTTATTATTGTCTCTTGTCTTTTCTCTCTTGCCTAGGTCAATTCCTTGATTGATTGCTCGATTTTCACTTTAACAAAATCATTTAGATCGTCCTGCCGGAGCAGTTGCCGCAGCGGTTTGACGGAGCGTTTCTCCTGCAGTTTGACCATCACGTCGGCCAGCGCCGATTGCACCAGGGGCGAATCCTGTTTGACGATGGACTGCACCAAACCTTCCCGGACGCGTGGGTCGGCGGCCATACTTGCCAGGGCTTCCAGCGTCACCAGCCGGACGTTGACGTTCGAGTCGTTGTTGAGCGTACTCAGCAGGGCGTCGATGATCTTCTGATCGACCTGCTGGATGTCTTTCGTGTATTCGACCGCCCGGAGCCGTTCCGTCGCCGACGAATTTTCGAGCAACGACAACAAAACCGTCTGCCGCATTTCTTTCACCTGCGCATCCAGCTCGCTGATTTGCTGCTCGTAAACCGGAGCCTTTTTCGCACTCAGCCAGTAGCCCCCCGCCAGTCCGACCAATACCAGCGTCAGGCTGTAAGCCACCCGAACGGCCAGTTGCGGGGTTAAAAACCGGCGCACCCGGCGCAGGATACTTTTCCACGATCGACGGCGTTTTTGAGCTTCCGTGTGCTGGTAGGTTTCCAGCATGGCGTAAAACCGGGTCCGGACTTTTTCGCCGGGTTCCGGCATGGGCACATTACCCATCGCCAGCCAGAGTTGCCGGGTCGCTTGCAACTCGGCCTGACAATCGGTGCACTGCGCCAGATGGGCTTCCACGGCAATCCGGTCGGTGTCCGACAATTCGTTCCCCAGCAGGTCGATTAATTGCTCTTTGGCGCTTTCACAGTTCATAACTTTGTTCGATTTTGTACCCACGGACCTTAGTCCGTGTGAGTTTGTAAACCTTTATGTTGGTATCAACTACTGGATAATTGAAGCTCACACGGACTAAACGGGGCCGCCCGGCGGTCCGTGGGTACGGTAAAGACGTTTCAATTCATGCATCGCCCGGTGAACACGCACCTTGACGGCCCCTTCGGTGGTATCCAGAATCCGGGCAATTTCTTCGTATTTTAGCTCCTGAAACCGGCTCAGAATCAGAATTTCCCGGTTTTCGGGACAGAGCCTCCGCAGGGCGTCGTGCAGCGAAGCCAGCTCCTGTTCCTTCTGTAAGGCCTCGTCGGCGGCCGTTCCGCCCCCAATTTTTTCGACAAAATCCGCTACATCGTACTGGTGCCTCGACGGCTTGTTTTTCCGGACATGGTCGGCCAGCACATTGCGGGCCAGGTGGTACATCCAGGTCCGGAACTCGCCCTCTCCGGTGAACGTATGCCGGTATTTCAGCATCCGGTAAAACACGTTCTGCACCAGGTCCTCGCTGGTGTCGGTCTGCCCGGTCATGTGGTACAGAAAACCGAACAGGGCGCGGTGGTAGCGTTCGAAGAGCAGGCCCATCTTTTCCAGATTACCGTCCTTTACCTGAAGCATCAGTGCGTTGTCTGTCAGCGTTTTCAACCGGGTAGCCGTTGCGGGTTTGTCGAATCTGGTGGTGGAAACTGCCGGAAGTTGGGAAGGTTACAGGAATCGATGAAATTTTTTCGCCCCGATTTTTGTAACTTGCTTACCATGATTTTCGACAATCACAACCGCCCCATCACCTACCTTCGTCTGGCCGTCACGGATCGCTGCAATTTGCGGTGCTTTTACTGCATGCCGGAAGAGGGCATCAAGTACCTGCCCAAACACCAACTGCTGACCTACGAGGAGATGGAGCGGCTGGTGCGGGTGCTAGCCCGGCTGGGCGTGTCGAAAATCCGGATTACGGGCGGAGAGCCTTTCGTACGCAACGGCCTGATGGATTTCCTCTGGCGATTGAAAGCCACCGAAGGTGTTGACGAACTGCACATTACGACCAACGGCGTGCTGACCGAACCGCTCGTACCCGAACTGGTACGAATGGGCGTCGGCTCGGTCAACCTCAGCATCGATACGCTCGACCGCGAACGGTTTCGGCAAATCACCCGGCGCGACGAACTGCCCGCCGTGCAGCGGACCCTCGATGCCTTGCTGGCGCACCGCGTGCCGGTCAAGCTGAACGCCGTGGTGATGGAAGGCAAAAACATTGAAGACCTGCCGCTGCTGGCCGAACTCACCCGCGACCATCCCGTCGAAGTGCGGTTTATCGAAGAAATGCCGTTCAACGGCGAAGGCAGCCACTACCCGGTTTTGAACTGGACGCATCAACGTATTTTGGCCGAATTGCAAACCCTGTATCCCGGTTTGCAACGGCAGGCCGACGCGCCGTTTTCGACCGCAACGACGTACCGCATTCCCGGCTATCAGGGCACCATCGGCATTATTGCGGCTTTTACGCGCACCTTCTGCGGCACCTGCAACCGCATCCGGCTGACGGCCCAGGGAACGCTCAAAACCTGCCTGTACGACAACGGCGTGCTGGATGTTCGGGCGTTGCTCAGATCGGGAGCCACCGACGACGACCTGACAGCCGCTTTCCTGAAAGCCTTCGCCCACCGCCCGAAAAACGGTTTCGAAGCCGAACGCCAGCGCGGACCGGTAACTGAATCCATGTCGACCATCGGCGGGTAAACCGGGTCGGATTGTGCCTTTCTGATGAGAATAGTTCCAAACTGGTTTTATGACACGATTTCTTTACCCTGCTCATAGTCTTCCAAAAACCGGCCGGAAGCTGGTTTTTCCAGTATTGTATCTAGTAGTAATGAGCCTTTTCACGGCGCTCATCCCCTCGTCTGACCGGCCTGATCAGACCCGGCATAAGTCTGACCTGGCCGGGAAAGCGAACGGCTGGCGGCTGGAGAATGCGTTTCCGAACCTGCGTTTTCGCCGGCCGGTGGAGTTTACGTATGCCGACGAGGGTAGTAACCGGGTCTTTGTGCTCGAACAGGAGGGGCGAATTCGGGTGTTCGACAACAGCGCGACCGCAAAAACCGCAGCGGTTTTTCTGGATGTGCAGAAAAAAGTTTCGTCGGAGGGGGAGATGGGCCTACTCGGGCTGGCGTTTCACCCCGACTTCCGGCGCAACGGTTTCTTTTACATCTATTACACCAAACGCAATCCCCTCGAATCGGTCATTGCCCGGTATCAGGCCACCGGACCCAATCGGGCGACGGTTGACCCGGCCACCGAAACCGTGTTGGTACGGTTTGCGCAGCCCTACGACAACCACAACGGCGGGAAAATCGCTTTCGGTCCCGATGGGCTGCTCTACATTTCGACCGGCGACGGCGGTGCCTGGGGTGACCAGCATAACAACGCCCAAAACCGTGCTGCGTGGCTGGGCAAAATCCTGCGCATCGATGTGAATAAAACCGACAAAGGCGCCTACGGCATTCCGGCCGATAATCCGTTTGCCGGAAACCGGGAAGGCTATCGGGAAGAGATTTTCGCTTACGGCCTGCGCAACCCCTGGCGGTTTAGTTTCGACCGGCAAACCGGCCAGCTCTGGGCCGGTGACGTGGGCCAGAATGAGTTTGAGGAGATTGACATCATCACGAAGGGCGGCAATTATGGTTGGCGGTTGAAAGAAGCGGGGCGGTGCTATAACCCCCGCAACGACTGCGATCCGGGAGGTCTGATCGAGCCGATTCACCACTATCCGCGTCAGGACGGCACATCCATTACCGGCGGGGTTGTCTACCGGGGCTCCCGACACTCCGGTTTGCGGGGCAAATACCTCTACGCCGACTTTGCCAGTGGCCGGATCTGGGCGCTGACTGCCGAAAAGGGCCAGAAAACCGACAACCAACTGCTGCTTAAAACCGACGGGGCCATCTCCGCGTTTGGCGAAGACTCCGCCGGTGAAGTCTACCTGCTCGACCACAACGGCACGATTCAACGGCTGGCGACCGTGAATTGAGCTTATTGGAGTTGATCAACTATACATTTATCGCTGTCCGCAAATGGACAAGTGATTGTCCCCGGGCGGACAGCTTGAATTGAAAGGACGACGGCGCAGGTGTTTCTACGATTACCGAAAAGAAGTCCGTTACCGTTCATAGCTTTATACTACCTTTAATGTATTAGGTATTACATAGTACCTTTTATAGCATAATTTTTGGGAAAGCGTTACTATGGCCTGGCCATGTTAAAAATGTTTTGATCCAAACTGCTTCTTTTTCCTGGTATGATCCGTAATTACGTCAAAATCGCCTGGCGGAATCTGGTCCGCAACCGGACTTTCGCGGCCATCAATATTGTCGGGCTGGCGCTTGGGCTGGCCACTTGCCTGCTAATCTGCCTCTTTGTGCTGGATGAACTGAGCTACGATCGGTTTCACGAGAACGCCGACCGGATCGTGCGTGTCGTGTTCCGGGGAACGGTACAGGGCGGGAAAATGAACGAAGCGCACGTCATGCCGCCCGTGGCCCGGACACTCAGAGCGGATTACCCCGAAGTGGAAGAAGCCACACGGCTGCGGGTTGGCGGAAGTCCCCAACTTGTGGTCGGCGACAAGCTGTTCAACGAAGAGAAAATGGCGTTTGCCGATTCGAATTTCTTCCGGGTGTTTAGCTTCCGGCTATCGCAGGGCGATCCGAAAACCGCTTTAAATCAGCCTAATACCGTGGTGCTGACGAAGCCGACGGCGCTGAAAATTTTCGGTCGGGCCGAGATTCTTGGTAAAACGATTCAGGTAAAAGGCAGCACGACGCCCCTGACCGTGACGGGTGTCATGGACGAAATTCCGGCAAATTCACACTTTGAATTTGACTTGTTCACCTCGATGGCGAGCCTGCCGGAAGGCCAATCGACTTCGTGGATGACTTCGGAGTTTTTTACGTACCTGGTCCTGCCGAAAGGCTACGACTACCGACAACTGGAGGCCAAATTGCCGCAGGTGACCGAAAAATACATGGGGCCGCAGATTGAAAAAGCGTTCGGGATGAGCTACGCTTTATTTCGGCAAAAAGGTAACAACATCGGGCTGTTCCTCGAACCGCTGACGGACATTCACCTGTATTCGGATGCTGCGTATCAGCTAAAACCGTCCGGAAACAGCCAGTATGTGTATCTGTTCGGGGCCGTGGCGGTTTTTGTGTTGCTGATCGCCAGTATCAATTTCATGAACCTTTCGACCGCCGGGGCGTCGAAACGGGCTAAGGAAGTCGGCATCCGGAAAGCGATGGGCTCCATTCGGCTCGAACTGGCCGGGCAATTCCTGATCGAATCCATCCTGCTGACGAGCCTTGCCCTGTTTGTTGCCGTGGGGCTAGTCTATGCGGCTTTGCCGCTGTTTAATGCGTTGTCGGGCAAAGAGCTGACTTTCAACCCGGTTGCCATGCCCTGGTTGCTGCCCTCGCTGCTGCTGTTTGGCCTGGTGGTGGGCGTCCTGGCCGGAAGTTACCCGGCGTTTTACCTGGCGTCGTTCCGGCCGGTGGCGGTGTTGAAAGGGCGGTTTACGGTCCGTAAAAGCGGGATTAGCCTGCGTAGTGGACTGGTGGTGTTTCAGTTTTTCATTGCCATTCTGCTCATGATCGGTACGACGGTGGTATACCGGCAACTCGATTACATCCAGAGCAAAAAGCTGGGTTACGACAAGAATCAGGTGCTGGTGTTGTCGAATACCTGGGCGCTGGGGCCGAAAGAACGCACCTTTGCCGAACTCCTGCGGCAGGACCCGCGCGTAGTGCGGGTGAGCCAGTCGGGGTATCTGCCCGCCGGAGAAACGAACAACAACAATTTTTTTGTCTACGGAGATGATAATTCATCCCAACTGCTCAAAACACTTCGGTACGACATTGATTACGAGTACATTCCGACAATGGGAATGACGCTGGTCACGGGCCGGAATTTTTCACCCGACTACGGCACCGACTCGACGGGCATCCTGATCAACGAAACGGCGGCCCGGACGCTGGGCTGGACTGGTCGTGCGCTCGGGCACCGGCTGACGAGCACCGACAATCAGGGCAAAAAAACCGTGTACCGGGTGGTGGGCGTGGTCCGGGATTTTCATTTCCGGTCGCTGCACGAGCGGATTACGCCCCTGGTGATGGTGTTGGGCAAAAATCCCGGAACGCTAATTGTCAAGGTCAAAACGCCCGACGTCGCTGGCTTGTTGAGTAGTCTCAAAGCGCAATGGACGGCGTTCAAGACCGACCAGCCGTTTGCCTACTCGTTTATGGATGAGCGGTTTATGAAAACCTACGAAGCCGAACAGAAAATTGGACAAATTCTGGGCATTTTTTCGGGATTAACCATTTTCGTGGCCTGCCTGGGACTGCTGGGACTGGCTATTTTCACCGCCGAGCAGCGTACGAAAGAAATTGGCGTGCGGAAAGTACTGGGCGCGTCGGTGGCCAGCATCGTCGGGATGCTTTCGAAAGACTTCCTCAAACTGGTGCTTGTTGCCCTGACGCTGGCGTCGCCCCTGGCCTGGTTCGGCCTGGAAAAATGGTTACAGAGCTTCGAATACCGGATTGCGCTGGAGTGGTGGCTGTTTGTACCGGTCGGACTGCTGGCAATGGCCGTGGCCGGGCTGACCATCAGTTTTCAGTCGATCAAGGCGGCTTTGGTTAACCCGGTCAGGAGCCTGCGGGCCGAGTAGCGGGTTGAAGCGTCAGCATTCATAGACTCAAACCACCACCACCCGGCCAACCAGGCCGGGTGGTGGTGTAAAGTAGCATTAAAACCGGGTTGGTTATTTTTTGGCCGGTTTTTTAAAGATAGTATCGTCAACCGGGCCGTTGATGGTGACTTTATTGGTTGTAAAGACGAGGTTTCCGGCCTGTTCATTCATCATTTCCATTGTGTTGGCGAATTTAAGACCCTCCACTTCTTTGTAATCACCCAATGACATTTCGCCCGGCTGACCATTGATGTTCATTTTGATCTTGCTGATCAGGTAGGAGTTTGCGTCGAGGAACTGGTCCATTACCTGACCGTCCTTTGTGGTGACCTTCAGGTGGTAGGCATCTTTTCCGTCAACTTTCTCTTTCCCAACGAGTTCAACTTTACTGCCTTTTTCCTTGTAATTCACGATCGGGCCAAAGGGATCAAGTTGCCCCAATTGTTGCTTGACCATATCGGCCGGGATTTCTTCGGGCTCGCCCGAGCCACCCATCATCGCCGGGCGGATCATCCAGCCACTGGTACCATCGATGACCTGTACCATCGCATTGCCCATAATCGACGATTCACTCCGCATGGATTTTCCTACGACAATGGTGGTTTTGCTTGGGATGTCCATGCCCTGGACCGAAAGCGACCGTTCGGTATACAGCGTTTTTACCCCATTGATCTTATCCATGCCGCCCACCGCAGCAACGTGTTTATCCACAATCTCATCAACGGTCTGGGCGTGTGCCGTGATGGAGAAGATAACGGCGGCAGCGGTCGCCAGGAAGGTGTTCGTTTTCATCGGAAGTTTGGTTTGGTTTCCTATCGGTATGTCAAAATAAGTATTTTTTTATGGATATTTCTAGCCTATTGGCGTGGTTGTCCGCTTCCGGTACCTGTGCCACCGGCCGGGGCTTGTCCACCGCCCTCGCTCTTCACATCGTCGTTGTTCACCGAGCGTGCCCGCTTCTTGGGCGCATCCATCGTCATTTTACCGATTTTGTACGTAAACGTCAGCCGGACACCCCGGTTGTAGAGGTAAACGTCGTTGACCTGACGGAACTGGTCGGAGTTCAGCACCGTGTGAATGTTAAACCGGTTGTTGAGAAAGTTTTCGGCCGCGATGCCCACGCTGCCCTTTTTGTTGGCAAAATCTTTCTTCACGCCAACGGTGTAAAAGCCAAAACCGCCCTGCCGCCCCTGCAACTGCACCTGCGACCCCTGCAAGAATCCGAAGGCCTGAGCACCCCAGCCCTTTCTGAACGTGGCCGACGCAAACGTACCACCGCTGACGTTAAAACCGGTGTTCTTCAAGTTGGCCGATTGGCCGTCCTGTCCGAGTTCCTGACCCGTCAGGCTGGTGTAAAAGGCGTTCAGGAACAGCCCGATGTTGATCTTGGAGGTAGCCGCCACGTTGGCAAAAACATTGGTTCCGTAGGCGTGTTGCCGACCGATGTTCTCGTACGTCGTCACGATGGCTCCGGCCAGCGTGTCGGAAGGCTGGCGCACCTGCGTAATGGCGTTGTTGGTCACCCGGCCGAAGAACGTCGCGTTGACAAACGTCTTCTTGATGGTCCGGCTCAGGCCCAGTTCGAAATTGTTGGTCAATTCGGGGCGCAGCGACGGGTTGCCGATGGTGATGTTCTGCGGGTTGGACGCGTTGAAGTTGGGGTTCAACTGCTGCAGGCCCGGCCGTTGAATCCGCCGGTTGTAGCCCAGCTTGACCGTCGTTCCCTTGATGCTTTTCGAGGCATTGAAGCTCGGCACCAGCACGCCGTAATCACCCACGCCCAATTGCCCGGATTCGCGGGTGCTGGCGTCGATGAACGTGTGTTCGTAGCGCAAACCGCCTTTCAGCGTGTACCGTTTTTTGGTGGTGTACGTGTACGAAGTGTAGGCGGCCGCAATGTTCTGGTGGTACAGCAGTTCGCCCAGCGTGCCGTTGTTTTCGGTCGTGAAGCCCCCGGTGGGTCCGGCTACCAGGTAGCGATAATCGCTGGTTACCTCCCGGAAAATGGCTTTTCCGCCAAACTCGATCAGTTGGTTTTTTTTAATTGGTGTCTGATAATCGGTTTGCAGCGTAAATTCCTCGTTGATGCTTTTGTTGAGGTTCCGTTGGCGTCCGGTTAGTTCCTGTGAGCCGTTCAGCAGGTCGGCGTCGAAGTTGTTGGTCAGGTCATTGCGGCTATAGAGCGTCGAAACGCTCCATTCCTGCTGCGGTTTGAAGGTGTGCAGGTAGTCGATGTTGGCGTCGACCGTTCCGGAGAGGTTCTTGGTATCCACGTTGCGGTAGGAGGCCAGCCCCGCCGTGCCGTTGGTGAATAATTGGGTGATCAAATCCTGTTGTACCGACATATTGCGGACGCCATAGCGCACCCCGGCCGTCAGGCTCTGGTTTTTCGCCAGGTCATAATCAAAGCCCAGGTTGTACTGCCCGAACAGCCCCGAACTCCGGCCGTCGCCGGTCTGGCGCGTCAGCGTCGTCACGTCGGCCACCTCGCTCGTCTGCTCCAGTCGGGTCCGGGTGATGGTGTTGTAGTTGGCCCGGCCAAAACCGCCCAGCGTAAAACCGGCCTTGCCTTTTCGGTAGTTACCGTTGAGCGACAACGACGATCCGCGATTGCCCACGCCCGAATCGACATTCAGGTTAAGCCCCTGGAGGCTGTTCTTTTTGGTGATGATGTTGATGATCCCGCCCGACCCTTCAGCATCGTACTTGGCCGACGGGCTGGTGATCACCTCGACGGTTTTGATCTGATCGGCGGGAATTTGCTTGAGCGCATCCGATACGCTGCTGGCAACGATGGTCGAGGGTTTGTTGTTGATCAACACCCGGATATTCTGGCTTCCCCGCAGCGACACGTTCCCGTCCAGATCGACGGTGAGCAGGGGCACTTTCCGCAAAACGTCGGACGCGTCACCGCCTTTGGCCGTCATGTCCTTTTCGGCGTTGTAGACCAGCCGGTCTACTTTTTCCTCAATGAGCGCAGCCTGGCCCACAACCGTTACTTCTTCCAGCGTTTTTACATTGGACGACAACTTAACCACGCCCAGGTCCAGGCTCTGGCCGTTGGCGAGCGTCAGGTTGTCAATCGTTTTGTTGCGAAAACCCACGAAGCTGATCAGAATCCGGTAATCGCCGGGGGCCAGTTTCGAGAGCGTGAACTTTCCTTTTTCATCGGCCACCGTACCGTCGACGGCTTTTCCGCTGCTGCGGTTATAGAGGGCAATGCTGGCAAATTCGACCGCTTTCGTCTGGGCCGAATCCAGTACGTAGCCCGTAATTTTGGCGTTTCCTTTGGGCGTCTGGTCTCCGGCGGTACCGGGCAGAGCCTTCGGTTGAGCGGCTCCGCCCATCATCGGAAACTGGGCCCGGGCGGGCAGGCTTAACGAGCAAATCAGTAAAAATAGAGCGATCAGTAAGGCGTTCGTTTTCATGAAGTTCTTTGTATGACACAAAGGTGGAACGCCCGATGCAGACCCGGAAAAGAAAGTGGATGAGCGTATGAATCAACCGGATGGACCTTCGTTTCGGACGGACGAATGAAAAGAAACTTATCGGCCGAGCCAGTCTTTGAACTCGGTTATACGGCTTTGGCTGACAAACACATCCTGCCGGGCCGCAGGCAGCAGGTCCAGCTTGAGCTTAGCTGCCGAATAGACATGAATGGTCTGAATGGCCGGCCGGGCGACCAGGAACTGGCGATTTACCCGAAAAAACACCTTCGGGTCCAGCAAGCCGATCAACTGGTCCAGGCTGTATTCGACCGGCCAGAGTTGTCCGTCGCGGGTTACCAGAAACGTCGCTTTTTCTTCGGAAAAGAAATAAGCAATCTGGTGAGTTTCGATGCTTTTGATTTTGGTACCAACGTTCACCATAAACCGCTCTTTGAAGCGCACATCCTGCGGTTTTTGCATCAGGGCTATCAATGTGCTAAGGTCCGGATGGCTGGTCTGGAGCCGGAGTGTTCTGAATTTTTCCAGCGCGGCCGTCAGTTCGTCGTAATCGACCGGTTTGAGCAGGTAGTCGATGCTGTTGACTTTGAAGGCTTTCACCATGTAGTCGTCGTAAGCTGTAGTAAAAATGACCGGAATGGTAAGCCGGAGTTGCTCGAAAATGCTGAAGACCAGACCATCTTCGAGGTGAATATCCATGAAGGCCAGGTCGGGGTGCGACGGTTGGCCGTTGCCATGTTGGCCAAACCACGAAACCGCTTCGGCCACCGACGGCAGTTGCACCAGCACCTGGATGGCGGGATCGTATTTTTTTAGCATCCGCTCCAGTTGGCGGGCGGTGCGGTCTTCGTCTTCAACAATGACTACGTTCATGGGATCAGCGGAATTTTGACAATAAAAGCGCCCTGCCGTTCGCCGTACCAGATGGGCTGGTCGGTCAACAGCGAATACCGGTTGGTGATGTTTCGCAGACCCACGCCCGTCGACAGTTCGGGTTGTTCGCGGGGTTGCAGCGGGTTTTCCACGATCAGGAATTCATTTTCGCCGTAAATCCTGACCCGCAGCGGCTCGCGGACCGACATGCGGTTGTGTTTGACCACATTTTCGACCAGCAATTGCAGCGACAGCGGAGCGATCCGGTAGCGGTTTTGCACGTCTTCAGGCAGGTCGATGGTGACCGTAAATTTGTTTTCAAAGCGAATTTTGATCAGAAACGTATACGCCTGAATAAATTCAACTTCCGTTTTAAGCGGAACCATATCCTGATCCCGCTGCTCAAGCAGGTAGCGGTAGGCTTTGGAAAGCTGCTTGATGAATTGCTCGGACAGGTCGGCGTCTTCGTGAACCAGCGAGGTCAGAATGCTCAGACTATTAAAGAGAAAATGCGGACTGACCTGATTTTTAAGGGCTTCGAACTGCGCCCGGACGGCTTCTTTTTCCAGTTGCTCGGCTTTTAGCTGAACATCTTTCAGTTGTTGATAGGCGCGGGCATTAATCGTCCAGTAAAAAGCCGAGAGCATAATCATGATCGCAAACCCCATGTTCACGCGCTGAGCAAAAGCGAGTAAATCCGGCGAAAGATGCGACGGATTAAACCGGGGCAGGAGCGAGGGCCATGCGGTAAAAATTAGGGTAAACAAACCTCGGGAAACCCAATGGAAGGCTATGCTGTAAAGAATCGCCAGGCTCAGCGAAATCAACAACGTCAACAGGAAGGCCAGCCAGCCGGATTTTAGCAGAAAATCACTGCCGAACCAGTGAAATAATTGCCGCTGGCTCCAGTCGGTGGCCCCAATCCAGACAAAGTACATGGCGATGGCCAGCATACTGATCAATACAATAAAGGGCAAGATGTGCCATAGCGTCGCAACCGTCCGGGCGGATTCGGGCAGGTTGACGTACAGGATCAGGGGAGAATACAGTAGGATTAACCGAGTTGCCAGTTGCCATTTTTGCCGGGAAGTCAATCGGTCAGTCATTATCGGGTTCGGTTAAAAAACGAAGGTGATCGACAATTTCTGAAAAATAAAAAGAAAGCAGACGATTGCCGGTTTTGGCGGGTTGAGTGATGCGTCTGACTGGATGGATGCTGTTCTGGTGAGCGTCTGTCGATGCGTAGGTGGCTGAAGAAACCGCTGGCCAGGCAGAAAAAAGCCCGGTTTGATGAGTCATCAAACCGGGCAAGACAGTTTCAAAACCGCAGGGCGTTACGCGTGTTGTCCCTGGTGGACGCCCTCGCGGATTTCCTCGATCATCTTGCGGTTAAACGCCGGGATGTCGTCCGGTTTTCGGCTCGTCACCAGTCCCTGATCGGTCACGACTTCCTGATCGACCCAGTTGGCCCCGGCATTGCGAAGGTCGGTTTGGATCGAGGGATAGGAGGTTAGTTTCCGGCCCTGCACCACGTCCGCTTCGATGAGCAGAATCGGGGCGTGACAAATCGCGGCTACCGGTTTGTGGTCTTCAAAGAAATGCCGGACAAACTCGACGGCCTTGGGCTCCATCCGCAGCTTGTCGGGGTTCAGAACGCCCCCGGGCAGCAGCAGGGCATCGTAGTCTTCCGGTTTAGCCTCATCCAGCGGCCGGTCGACTGGGAACGACTGGCCCCAGTCTTTCCTGTCCCAGCCTTTCACCTCACCGCTGTTGGGCGCAATCAAATGCGTTTCGGCTCCGGCTTCCTGCAGGGCTTTGCGGGGCTCGGTCATTTCCACCTGTTCAAATCCGTCGGTCAGCAGAATCGCCACTTTCTTTCCACTCAGTTTTTGCTGATTTTCCATGATTTCATTGAGAATTGGTTACGGAATAGTAACCGTGAAAACCGGAGAAGGTTTGCCGAAACCGATAGGACGTTTTTTGAAGATCAATTTTGTTGGCGGATGATTTATTTAAATAGCCTTTTTATCTCAAGCTTTTTTCTTCTAAAATTTATCATAACTTCTCTGAGTAGTAGGTTTATTTTCTCAAACAGATCTATCTTAAATAAGTTGTTTTTTATATAAATACTATCGCTCTTGTCTTTGTACCAGATTGTATAATTGTTTGCCTGTATCCAGCCTTCTATTTCTTTCATAAATGGATTTATATACAACTTTCCATGTGTCTCAATGGATAAAACTTTGGGCCTACTGATCATGTGCTTTAAAACGTACCATTCGCTACCTTCTATGTCGATACTTAACAGGTCAATAGTGCCGTCATCTATATCAGAAAACTTGCAGCATTCGACTTCAAAAAAAGAATTTTGCTCTTTTTTAAAATTGTCATTGATGATTGCCGGACTAGCTTTGAGGTCTGTAACAAAAGTGGAGGAGGCCGCTCTCGATAGCTTTAATTTGCCATGATAATCCCAGGTAGCGACTGGATAAATCGTAACGTTATACCCCTTGAAGTATCCCTTGATTTTCGGGATAATATCCAAATCTGCTTCAACTAGTGAAGCCCGGACACCTTCTTTTATGAAGTCTACGATGTTCGACGTTTCAGGTAAGTAAACACCTACTTCACACACGTGGTTAAACGTGCATAATTTACTTTTAAGCCTCTTGTAAAGTTCTTTCATGGTTAAAGACCTGCCTTTTTAAAATAAATTGAGGAAGAGAGGAGGAAGTGATTTATCCAAAGGCAGGTATTTCAAAAGCGGTTTTCGGTTAGATAACCCCGGGTGCAACCCGGGGCAACGGCTGGCATCCGGGCCACTCGGGCTTACCGGCCCGAGGTCGCCATCACCGGTGGCTGGAACAAAAAGTAGTCGTAAACCGCCCGACTCAAGTGCGCAATGGTCTGCTCCCGTTCGGCCAGCGGCTGGCTTGACGAGGTAATAAAAACCGTAATGGCAATGTGCCCCGCGTTGTCCGGCAAGGTAATGATGCCCACATCGTCAGTGGCGCTGGAGTTGAGCGAGCCGGTCTTGTGTGCCACGACGGTTTCCGGAGGTAAAAAGCCTTTGATCCGGGCCAGGCCACCCCGGCAGCGTTCCATGACGGCCAGCAGCAGATCGCGGCTTTCCGGTTTGAGGGCTTTTGCCTGGTAAATCTGGGTCAGCAGAGTGGTCATCGCTTCCGGGGTCGAGGTGTCGCGCGGGTCCTGTTCGAGTTTCAACGCGGCTGCCCGGCGCGACTCCGGCGTAGTGGCTTCTTCCAGTTTGGCATAAAAACCGGTTGTCCATTGATCTTCGGCGGGGAGCGTAACGCCCTGCAAATCGGCAATGAGCTGGATGATGGTGCGGTCGACCGACATGCCCTCAATGCCCAGCGCCTTCAACCGTTGTCGCACCGGTTCGGGGCCACCGACCAGCCGCAGCAGCAGATCCGTTGCCGAGTTGTCGCTGATGACCATCATCAGTTCCAGCAGGTTTTCGACCGAGAGCGAAACGCCGGGTTTGGCAAACAGGGTTTCCAGGGTGCCGCTGCCCGGATGCAGGTCCGACGGTTTCAGGTCGACCATCGTTCGCAGCGAGAGTTCGCCTTTTTCAATCTTAGAAAATAGCTCCACCGCAATGGCGACCTTGACCGTACTGGCCATTGGAAACCGCTCCTGCGGGTTCAGGCTGATCTGTTTACCCGACTCCAGGTGGACGGCGCACAAACCGACTTTGCCTTTGGCGAGCTTGGCGATGCGCTCCAGTTCCCGATTCAGTCGCTGGTCGACGACATTCGGAGCCGACTGCACCGCGACGGATTCGGGTTTGTTTTTTTTCGATTGACCAAAACCGGGTGTACCGATCAGGAGCGTCAGGCAGAGCAGCGAAGCCGCTGGATGGATGAAGTGGAAAAGGTTTTTCATAAAATCATTAAAGGAGAAGGCTACCCTATTGATAATGGGGTTGTGGTAGCTCCGTTCAAAAATCGAGTCTTTTCTCCCGCCCAGACGGCGGTTGTTCTTTTTTTATGATTAAAAAAATTCATTTGTGGCGACGAAAGAGGCAGAATATCCTTTGTTGACTAGCAAAAATTGCAAAATTTTAGATAAATGCTAAACTTGCTATGAGAATCTTTTCATTCATTTTCAAACCTAACCAATCGTGTACAAGCTATGAAGGAATTAGTACGATTTTACTTCGGAGTGGCCTTGTTTTTCTGTTCGTCCTTGGTCATGGCACAGCAGATTGAAGTCAGTGGCCGGGTTACTTCCGAAGGCGACAATGGAGCTTTGCCGGGCGTGAACGTTTCGGTAAAAGGAACCACAAACGGTACGCTGACCGACCCCGACGGTCGGTACGTCATCCGGGTCAATGGCAGCAATGCTGTCATGGTTTTTAGTTATATCGGTTTTGAAACCCAGGAGATACGGGTTGAAAACCGGCGAAGCATCAACGTTGTGCTGCGGCAGGATACCAAAATGCTGAATGAGGTAGTGGTGACCTCACTGGGCATTAGTCGGGAAAAGAAATCGCTGGGGTACGCGGCTCAGAACGTTAATTCGGAGGAACTGGTGCAAAACCGGCAGCCTAACCTGGTCAATGCTTTGCAGGGAAAAGTAGCCGGGGTGACCATCACGAGCACGGGTGGAGCGCCGGGCCAGGGTGCCCGGATTCTGATCCGGGGTATCAACTCCATCGACGTAACCCGCGACAACCAGCCGCTTTTTGTGGTCGATGGCGTGCTGTTTGATAACAGCACCTCGACCGGAACCACCAATTCGGGGGCCGAACTGCGGGGCATGTCGAACCGGGCGGCCGACATTAACCCGGATGACATTGAAACCATCAACATCCTGAAAGGCGGAGCGGCTACGGCTCTGTACGGGTTGCGCGGGGCCAACGGCGTGGTGGTCATTACAACCAAATCAGGCAAAACCGGCGCGTTGCGGGCCAGTTTCAACAGCACATTTGGGGTCGAAAATGTCAATAAATTCCCGGAAATTCAGGACAAATACACCATCGGATACTCGGGTGTTTATAATCCGCAGGACTTCTTTCCGTCGTGGGGCCCCACCGTCGAAGAAGCCATCAAGATTGACCCGACACATCCGAAAAAACTGTACAATCACTTCAAGGATGCGTACCAGACCGGTAAACAGTACCAGAACAACTTGTCATTTTCGGGTGGAAACGAGAAAATTACGTTTCTGTCATCCATCGGCCACCTGCGGCACGAGGGCGTCATTCCGTTTACGAACTTTAACAAACTGTCGGTTCGGCTGAATACGAACGTGAAATTCAGCGACAAGTTTACGACCAATGCCAACCTGAACTTCATCAATTCGGGCGGGGATCGCTACAATGCCGACCGCTACAACGAGAGCCTGAGTTACTGGTCGCCCCGGTACGATGTGCGCGACTACCTGCATCCGGACGGAACGTACAAAACCTATGGTAACGGCAACCCGATTTACGGAGCCATGACCAACAAACTGCGTGATAATGTAAACCGGCTGGTCGGCGGGTTGAATTTTGTGTATTCTCCCCTGAAATGGCTGACATTTAACTACCGCGCGGGGCTGGATACCTACTCGGACGACCGCAAACGCACGGCCCCCGGCCCGATGGGAATCGCCAACGAACGGCTGTACGAAGACAACGGACGCGGTTTTATCTACCAGTACCACACGAATTTCCGGGCCATTACCTCGACGTTTACGGCCAGTGCCAACACCAAATTTGGAGAGAGCCTGAATGCGACCCTGCGCCTGGGCCACGATCTGTACGATCGCCGTAGCCGCGGTTTTGGCGCGGAAGGTAACGAACTGACCGTGTACAACTACTTCGACCTGCGGAATGCCAAAACCATTACAACGACGCAGTCGGCGGAAGACTATCGGCTGATGGGGATTTTTGGCGAACTGACGATGGATTACAAAGACTTCCTGTTTCTGACGCTGACGGGAAGAAACGATATCACGTCCTCATTGCAGGCTCCCAACAACTCGTTCTTTTACCCGTCGGTAAGCCTGGGGTACGTCTTCTCGCAGCAGATGCAATTACCTTCGGCCATTACGATGGGAAAACTCCGGGCTTCGTACGCCCGCATTGGGAAAGATGCCGCACCGTATTCGACCGTGACGGGCTACTCGCCTTACACCAGCCTGCCGACCGGGACGACGGGCTTTACGCGCGGGGCGCTGCTGGGCGACCCGAATCTGCGTCCGGAATTTACGGACACCTTCGAGGGCGGTCTGGAGATGAGCTTCCTGAATAACCGGCTGGGTGTGGACTTTACCTATTATAACTCAGTCAGCAAGGATCAGATCATTCAGGTAGATGTAACGTCGTCGACCGGTTACGTCAAAGCGGCTATCAATTCCGGCTCGATGCGAAACCGGGGAATCGAGTTGATTCTGAGGGGAACGCCCATCCGCTCCGGCAAACTGAGCTGGGATGTAAACCTGAACTTCTCGGCCAACCGGAACAAAATCCTGAGCCTGCGCGAAGGGTTGACCGAAATCAACTATGCGACGCAGTTTGGTTATTCGAGTTCATCGGCTACGATGCGGCTGGTGCCGGGGTATGCCTACGGGAACCTGTACGGCCGAAGCTACAAGCGGTATTATGCCAACCCGGCCGACGAAGATCCGATGGTGCTCGATCGCGACCGGCCTATCGTGATCGGTGCCAACGGTTTTCCGGTGATCAATACGGCTCAGAAGATTCTGGGTAATTCACAACCCGACTGGATCGGAGGTTTGAACAACACGCTGCGGTACGGGAATCTGTCGTTGTCGGCTCTGTTCGATGCCCGGGTCGGTCAGGAGCGGTACAACCAGTTAGATAACTTCTTCTCGGCCTTCGGGATTGCCAAATACACCGAAGACCGCAACGATACGAAGGTGTTTGAAGGCGTGCTGGCGGACGGAACGCCAAATACCAAAGCCGTGTGGCTGGGTCAGGGTGTTGGACCGGATGGCGTGAATTACACGAACGGTTTTTACCGGAACGTTCACCGGGGCGTGACCGAAAACTTCATCGAAGATGCTTCGTGGGTGCGGTTGCGGTCGGTAAGCCTGGCGTACAACCTGCCTGCTTCCCTGCTGAAAAACACGTTCATCAAAAACGTGCGGGTGAGTGCCACGGGTAACAACCTGGCCCTCTGGACCAAGTATTCCGGCTATGACCCCGAAACGAGTTCGACCAACAGCGGTAGCAACGTCGATGGGTTTACCGGGTTTACGTATCCGGCCGTGCGGAGCTTCCTGTTTACGCTGAACGTTGATTTTTAAGTAACCTTTTTATTCGTAGCGCCTTATGAAATTGATCCATAAACTGATTATTCCGGTATTCACGCTGCTGCTCGTCGGCCTGGGCGGATGCAAGGATTATTTTGACCTGAACGAAAACCCGAACCTGATCGGGAACCCACCGCTGCCGTCGTTGCTGACGACGACGACTCAGAAAACCGCGCTGAACTCGCAGCGGGTTGCTAACTTTACGTCTTACTTCGTGCAGTATCTGGCTAGTCCGGGCGCGGGTGGTTCGACGGACACGTACCAGAATACCGACTATACCGCAACCTGGGACGCGGTGTATTACGGGATGGCCGATTTGTACGACCTGAAGAAAAAAGCCCAGGAGCAGGGCGCTTCCGAATACGTCGGGGTCGCCAACGTGATGCTATCGTACCACCTCAACCTGATCGCTGATGCGTTCGGCGCGGCACCCTATTCCGATGCGTTTACGGGTACCACGCTGACGCCGAAATACGATTCGGAAGAGACGTTATACAACACCGCGCTGACGCTGCTCAACGAGGGCATTGCCGAACTGGCCAAAACTGATTCCAAAGCGAAAATCCTGGATGCCGCCAGCAGCGATTTGATTCATAAGGGGAGCGTAGCCGCCTGGATCAAAACCGCCTACGCCCTGAAAGCCCGGATGCTCAACAAGGTTTCGAAGCAGAGCACCTACAAACCGGCCGATGTGCTGGATGCGGTATCGAAATCGTATACCTCGAACGCCGATGACGCCCAGATGTCGACCTTCCTGCTCCGAAATCCGTGGGCAGCGGTGGCCCGCAACAACGCGGCTTTGGTGCTCGATGGCTGGCTTTCTGATCAATTTGTGAATCACCTGAACGGGACGACCTACGGCCTAGTAGACCCCCGGATCGAAAAGATTACAGATAAAACCGTCAATAACGATTACAAGGGAACCCGCAACGGGCAAGGTAACGTAGGGGGCAACAACACCGTGAAAGACGAAAGCTACATATCACTGAATTCTCCGCTGACCGGTGATGCCTCCCCCTTGCTGATCGTAACCAATGCCGAAATGCGGTTTGTGGAAGCCGAAGCAGCTTTCCGCTCAGGCAACCGGGAACGGGCTTATACGGCGTATCTGGCCGGGATCCGGGCCAACATGGACAAGTACGGGGTGGCCGCAGCCGCCCGCGATGCCTATCTGGCCAATCCGGCGGTGGCAGTCGGCTCGGCGGCCCTGACGCTCGATCTGATTTTCAAGGAGAAATACGTCGCCACGTACCTGAATCCGGAAGCCTGGAATGATGCCCGTCGGTACAATTACCAATACAAAGGATTCCGGTTACCGCTGAATGCCGCACTGCCGACCTTCATCCGCCGGGCTGCGTACCCGAACGGCGAGACGACCAAAAACGGCGCGAACGTTCCGGCCGAAGTGCCGCTGTCTACGCCCCTTTGGTGGGATAAATAGTATCCACGGACCGCCGGGCGGCCCCGTTTAGTCCGTGTGAGTTAGTATCAACTTCCGGACATATTAGCTCACACGGACTAAACGGGGCCGCCCGGCGGTCCGTGGGTACTTTTTTGGACAGAAGTCGTTTTCTTTGCGGTCGCAAATTGAACCATCTGTCATGCTCCACCGTGTTGTTGTTACCGGCCTGGGCGCGTTTACGCCCCTCGGTCCCGATATTCCTACCTTCTGGCAAAATGTGGTCGAAGGGCGATCTCATGTCGCCCCGATCACCCGATTCGACGCTTCGCTGTACCGAACCCGGTTTGCCGCCGAAATTGCCGGGTTTGACCCGGCGCAGTACCTCTCCCGCGCCGATATCAAGCGCACCGATCGCTTTACGCAATACGCCCTGATTGCCGCCGAACAGGCCATCCACGATGCCGGTTTTGACCTGACAACGATGGACCCGTTTGACGTGGGTGTCATCTGGGCGTCGGGCCAGGGTGGAACCGAAACGCTCGAAGAACAGACCACCGAGTTTGCGCAGGGCGACGGCCATCCCCGGTTTAGTCCGTTTCTGGTGCCCAAAGTGCTGGTGAACCTGGCGTCGGGCATGATCTCGATTCGGCACGGGTTTATGGGCATTAACTACACGCCGGTTTCAGCCTGCGCGAGTTCCAATTCGGCGCTCATGGATGCGTTCAATTACATTCGGCTCGGGAAAGCGAAAATCATCGTCAGCGGTGGCTGCGACGCGGCCATCACGCCCTCGTCGTTCGGCGGGTACTGCGCCATGAAAGCCATGTCGACCCGCAACGACGATCCGGCCACGGCTTCCCGGCCGTTCGATGTCGAACGCGACGGTTTTGTGATGGGCGAGGGGGCCGGGGCCCTCATTCTGGAAGAATACGAACACGCCAAAGCGCGCGGAGCGACGATCTACGGCGAAATGGTCGGTGCGGCCATGACCGGCGACGCCTACCACATTACGGCCACACACCCCGAAGGCATCGGCGCGACCCGGGCCATGCAACTGGCCTTGGCCGAAGCCCGGCTGAACATCGAAGAACTTGATTATCTGAATGCCCACGCCACCTCGACGCCGGTGGGCGACTTGTCGGAAATGAAGGCGGTAGCCCAACTGACCGGTCATCGGAAAACCGGCTTGCACATCAGCGCGACCAAATCCATCACGGGGCATTTGATGGGCGGGGCCGGAGCGATTGAAGCAATCATCGGGATTCTGGCGATGCGCGACAACGTAATTCCGCCGACGATCAACACCACCGAGCGGGACCCGGCTATTCCGGAAAGCCTGAGCATTGTGTTCGGAGACGCGTTGCAAAAACCGGTGAATACCGTCATGAGCAACACCTTCGGATTCGGCGGGCATAATGGTATTGTGGTTTTTCGGAAAATCTAGCGGTCGTTTGGCAAAACCGCTTACCTTTGCGGCACAACTTTAGGGGTGTCAGTCCAAAACCGGGCTGACTGAGAGGATACCCTCATCACCTGATGCAGTTCGTACTGCCGTAGGGAAAAGTTACCGCAAGGCTACTCGCCCTCCTCTAAAGTTGCTGTTTATTAACCTGTTAACAGCAACATGATTCCAACACCACACGCCGTCTGGGCCGATATTGAACGCATTCGGGCGCAGGCTCCACTTATCCACAACATCACCAATTTCGTGGTCATGAACAACACGGCCAACGCGCTGCTGGCCCTGGGTGCTTCGCCCGCGATGGTTCATGCCCCGGAGGAAGTCGAAGACTTCGTGTCCATTTCCAGCGCCCTGGTGGTCAACATCGGAACGCTGGATGCCACCTTCGTCGCCGGGATGAAGCTCGCCATGCGCCGGGCGAAAGACCTGGGCAAACCGATTGTGTTTGACCCGGTGGGCGTGGGTGCCACGGCGTTCCGAAACCGGGTGAGCCGGGAACTGCTGACGCTGGCGGCTCCGAATATCATCCGGGGCAATGCCTCCGAAATCATGGCCTTGGCGGGGCTGGATGCCCAAACGAAGGGCGTCGATAGCCTGTTCGGCTCGGAGGCCGCCGTCGAAGCCGCCCGCCGACTGAGCCGGGCGTGGGGTTCTGTAGTCGTCGTCAGCGGAGCCACCGATTACATTATCCGGCACGACCAAACCGCAACCATTGCCAACGGCCATCCGTTGATGACGAAAGTGACCGGCATGGGATGCACCGCTACGGCGTTGACCGGCGCGTTTGCCGCCACCAACCCGGATTATTTTCAGGCAGCTACGCATGCGATGGCGGTTATGGGCATTGCCGGAGAAAGGGCCGTCGGAAAACAGGCGGCACCCGGTAGTTTGCAGCTTAACTTCCTGGATGCCCTCTACCACCTGACCGAAGCAGACATCACCGAACGGCTAAACTCAGCAGGAGCATGAGCAATCTGTATCTGGTGACCGACAGCGAAATTTGTGCACAGGCCGGGCATACGGTTTCGCAGGTCGTTGAGGAAGCCTGCCGGGCCGGGGTGCGGTGGGTGCAGTTGCGGGAGAAAACCGTAACGACCCACGCCTTTATCGAACTTGGCTTTGAAGTTCGGCAAATTACGCAGGCTTATGGGGCCAAACTGATCGTCAACGACCGGGTCGATGTGGCCCTGGCGGTTGATGCCGACGGTGTTCACGTCGGGCAGGACGATATGCCGCCCGCGTTGGTTCGGCAACTGATCGGGCCGGGAAAGGTCATCGGGCTATCGATAAACAGTTTGCTCGAACTACAACTTGCCCGCGAGGTCGAGGTGGATTACCTGGGCGTCGCGACCATCTTTCCGACCGGCACCAAACAAGATACATCCAGCTTATTGGGACTGAGCGGTTTGCGGGAAATTTGCCAGCAGACGAAGCTCCCGACGTTTGCCATCGGAGGGATCAACGCCAGCAACATTCGGGATGTCATCCGGGCCGGAGCCACCGGAGCCGCCGTCGTCTCGGCCATCTGTGGGCATCCGAACCCGTACGAAGCCAGCAAGGAACTGATTCAACTAGCGATAACATGAAAACCTACGCACGGGCGTTGACCATCGCCGGTTCCGACAGCGGGGGCGGGGCCGGAATTCAGGCCGATTTAAAAACGTTTGCGGCCCTGGGCTGTTACGGCATGTCGGTTTTGACGGCCCTGACGGCTCAGAATACGCAGGCCGTTACCGGTATTTTCCCGGTTTCACCCGCCTTTATTGCCGAACAACTCAAGGCGGTTTTGAGCGATATTGGCGTCGATGCCGTGAAAATCGGGATGTTGCATTCACCGGACGTGATTCAGCAAGTCGCCAAAACGGTCACCGAGTTTGGCGTCACGAATATTGTCCTCGATCCGGTAATGGTTGCTAAAAGCGGGGATAAATTGTTGCAGGACGAAGCCATCGAGGCCCTCAAATCCTGTCTGTTACCAATTGCGTCGGTCATTACACCGAACCTGCCCGAAACCGGTGCGCTGCTGGGCCGACCGGTTGAAACCCCGGCCGACATGGAGCAAGCCGCCCGCGAACTGAGCCGGTTTTGCCCGGGCGCGATTCTGGTCAAAGGTGGTCATTTGGCAACGGAAGAAAGCGCCGACCTGCTGCGGCTTCCGACGGGCGAACACCATTGGTTCTCAACAAAACGCATTACAACGGAAAACTCCCACGGCACGGGCTGCACCCTGTCGTCGGCCATTGCAGCCGGTTTAGCAAAAGGCTTGCCGGTGGTCGAAGCGGTTTCGGCGGCCAAAAACTACCTGACGCTGGCGCTTCAGGCCGGGGCGGTTTATCGACTGGGGCAGGGGCACGGCCCGGTTCACCATTTTTTCAATGTTTGGCAGTAGTAATACCATGACCTTCACCGAAACACTCTGGCAGGACATTCGACCGATTTATCAGGCAATTTTGGAACACGGTTTTGTGGAAGAATTGACGGACGGGAGCCTGGCGACGCCTACGTTTCAGTACTACATCCAGCAGGATGCACTCTACCTGGCCGATTTCAGCCGGGCACTGAGTCAACTGGCGGCCCGGTCGGTGGATCCGGATGACATGCTGCAATTCACCGACTTTGCCCGGAACGCTATTCTGGTGGAGCGGGCCTTGCATGAGACCTATTTTTCGCTGTACAAGATTGCGCCCGAAACGGCGAAAATGCCCGCCTGTTTTGCCTACACGAATTACCTGCTGGCGACGACTTCGCTGCAACCGCTCGCGGTGGGGGCCGCTGTTGTGCTGCCCTGTTTCTGGATTTACCGGGAGGTTGGGAAGGTAATCTACCAGCGGGCCGTTCCGGAAAACCCGTACCGGGCCTGGATCGACACCTACGCGGGCGATGCCTTTGATCAGTCCGTCACGGCGATGTTGAACCTGACCAACCGGTTGGCCGCCCAGGCCAGCCCGACCGAACAGGCCGCCATGCGCGAAGCGTTCCGCGTATCGAGCCGGCTGGAGTGGTACTTCTGGAACGACGCCTACACCCAAAACCGCTGGCTGGTGTAAAGAGAAAGCGAAAGAGTCATTTAACCGATTGACTCAAGATTCATCCAGAATGGCTGCGGCCAGGGCGTTGACAGTTTCCCAGGAAAACGGCAACCATTGACCGCTGTTGTCGTCGTAGACTTCCGTGGCGGCTTCGCAGGGAAACAGCTTGTAATCAAATTTGGGGTAATTACTGACCAGATAACCGGGGTAGTAATAGTGCTTTTGATGAAGCCGGGCGTAGTTGATTTTCTGGAGCATCAGGTACTTGCCGAGGCTATGCTTGCGGTAGTCGGGATGGTAAAAGTTCATGATACCGGCCAGTGTGTGTAAACCATTGTCGAAAATACCGACGGCAATCAACCGGTCGCCGTCCCGGACTTCAACGGCGTACGTATCGAAAACGGTGTAAGTGAGGCCATTGAACAGCCAGTTTTCGACGGATTCGGGGGCTTCGA
Source organism: Larkinella sp. VNQ87 (assembly GCF_049445795.1). Taxonomy (NCBI): domain Bacteria; kingdom Pseudomonadati; phylum Bacteroidota; class Cytophagia; order Cytophagales; family Spirosomataceae; genus Larkinella; species Larkinella sp. VNQ87. The sequence goes on along the minus strand of NZ_JBMSDT010000014.1, from coordinate 45,592 downwards.
AATCAACGGAACTTTTGTAGATGGCATACAACGCTTCCGCTTCTTCCGTAAGCTGAAACGGTTTTACGGTTACCGAAAAGGCCTCGTTGCGCCGTAACAATGCGCGTTGCTTGCTGCCATAGTCAACGGCTGGCAGCACCACCCGCAGCCAGTGAACGGGGTAAATCCGGTCATCGTACACCAGGTAGCGGCACGTAAACAGATTCTGATGCATCCGAAAATACCCCAGGCTCAGGTACAAATCCAACTGACTTCCTCTCATCGTCGGTGAGTACGTTGTGACGCTTCGCGGACGTTATTGCGGTTTTGAAAACCGGGCCCCGAACAGAAAGATAACGGCATAACAAATAATGGGCAGGTAATAGGCTTTAGCTACGTCATAGTCGGCCACGGCACCCATTGCAAACGGGAAAAAAGCACCCCCGCAGACGCTCATTGAAATAAACGACGAAGCCTGCTGCGTATGGCGCCCCAGATTTTTTAGCCCCAGACTGAAAATCGTCGGGAACATGATGCTAAAAAAGAAATTGAGCATGAGCAAGGCGATGAACGACGGCCAGCCCCAGCTTTGGGCCACGATGAGGCACATCACGATGTTGCTGGCGGCAAAGATAGCCAGCAGGCTACTCGGTGAGATAAACCGCATCAGAAACGTTCCGACAAACCGCCCGGCCAGCATCAGGGCCATAAAAATGACCATGTAATTTCCGGCGGTGGCATCGGAAAATCCCATTTTCTCGTGTCCGTAATTGATAAAAAATGCCCAGGTACCGCCTTGAGCGGCCACGTTGAAAAATTGCGCGATGACTGCCCAGACGAAATGCCGGTGCTGGAAAAGACCTTTACCCGGTTCGCTATCGATGTTGGCCGCATCCGGGTCGGATGAGCTGTGCGGGTCGGTCAGGGCCGGAACTTTAACCAGCGAGAACAAAACCGCAATGCCGGCAATGACGCTGCCGATGGCGATGTACAGCATCTTAACCGAGGTCAGGTCCGTGCTGCCTTCGGTATTGTTTCGGAGCAAAAAGTACGATCCGATGGCGGGGCCCATGATGGCACCGAGGGCATTGAAGGCCTGGGCAAAGTTGATGCGCTGGTCACTGGTGCGCTGGTCGCCGAGCGAAGCCACGAACGGGTGGGCAACGGTTTCGAGTGTCGACAGGCCGCAGCCCAGAATAAACAGCGCCAGTCCAAAATAGGTAAAGGATGCCGCATTAGCTGCGGGTACGAACAGGAAGGCTCCGGTGGCAAAGAGTCCTAAACCGAGCAGAACGCCGTTTTTATAGCCAAACCGCTTCATGAACAAACCGGCCGGAATCCCCATCACGAAATAAGCCCCGAAAATGGCGAATTGCACGAAAGCCGACTGCGTTTTGGTCAGGCTTAAAACATGCTGAAAATGTTTGTTCAGGACATCGCCCATTGTGATGGCAATCCCCCAGAACATAAAGAGAGAAGTAACGAATACCAGCGTAATGAGGTATTTGGATTCAGTGAAAGCCGCTGGCTTTCGGGTACTTACGGTCGATTGCATGGGTAAAGGATTGGTTAATCAATTCATCACGGTTAGCCACGGGCTAAATTGTTCTGACAAGGTAACGCTTAATTTTAATTTGATAAAGTCCCATGAAAAAAGCCAGCCTTTTCGGGGCTGGCTTCGGATGAACCGGGGAACGCTTCTATTTTTCGTGTTTGAACACTTTTACCATGTAGACGCTTTCCTGAATTTTTTTGATCTGCTCTTTCCGGGAGAGTTTGGCAAGGCCGTTCTTGCGGCTCATCCGGATCGAGTTGTTCTTAAGCGAATCCGTCGGGATCGCCGAAATGGCCCGGAACAGGTAGTCGGTTTTGATGGCGAAGGTCGCGCCCTCCGTCGAGGTTTGTTTCCCGCTGATGATCCCGATGACGTTGCCTTTCTCGTCGAGCAGCGGCCCGCCCGAGTTTCCGGGGTTGACGCTGATGGCGACCTGGTAAGCGGTCGAATCGCCCCGGTAGCCGGTTTTCGAACTCAGGTAGCCTTCGCCGTAGACAATCTCTTCGCGCGGGAAGCCCAGCGTAAAGACGCGTTCGCCGAGGTCCGACGGACCGGCTTCGAAGCCGTAGGGCAAGGCGATTTTTACCCGAAAGGCACTGTCGTCGCGCACCTGCAAAATGGCTAGATCGTATTTCTGGTCGGTGTACACGACTTTGGCTTTGTAAATATCGCCCTTCGTGCTCTGGATATAAACCGAGTCGGCATCCTGCACGATGTGGGTATTGGTAACCAGAAACCCATCCGGCGACAGCAAAAATCCGGAACCGGCTACCTGTCCGGGGTTGATCTGCAAGGCGCGTTCGCGGGCGTTCAGATCCTGCAAAATGGCATTTTGTGAGCGTCGGATGGCCTGCAAATCCCGGCGCATCATGCTGTATTGTTCCTGCTGTTTATGGCTCGACTGGTATTGCCGGATCAGCATCAGCGTGCCGAAGGTCGTGATCAGCGCCACCGAAGCGGCCACGGCCAGAATAGGCCGGTACGTTTGCCAGAACTGCCGGATGGGGCCGGTTTTGCGGTGCAACGGCCGGACGCCGGATTCTTGCGTGGCGGCTTCCTGCATGGCATCCATGTCCAGACGAGCATGAATCTGATTCAGCCGCTTGCGGAAATCGGTACGCTGACCGTATTGTTGCATCGCCTGCGCCAACTGCTGCTGTTCGCGGGCGCGCTGGGCCAGGACCGGGTCTGACCGACGAAGGGATTCAAATTCAACCCGCTCGGCTTCCGTCAGCTCGTTGCGCAGCCATTTGTCAATCCAATCGGTGAATTTCTGGTGGTCGATCATGGTACTTACTCTTCTTTATAGACAGAAAAGAACAACCGTTTCAGCCGCATCAGGCATTTGTATTTCTGCGTTTTGGCATTATCGGCGTTCGTATACCCAAACTTTTCGGTAATGTCCTGCATCGACAGGTGGCGGATGTAAAAATCCTCCAGCAATGTCCGGCAGGGTTCTCCCAGGCGGTCGAGCGAATCGGCCATCAGGTCGAACTGGCGGTCGCGGGCTTCGTGTCCGGCCAGATCCTCGTCGACATTGGCAATGTCTTCGGTATCCAGCAAGGTCACTCCGCTACGGCTTCGGGCGGATAGATGCTTAAGCCAGAGCCGCCGACTGACTGAATAGAGATACGTTTTTAACTGGCAATGCAGTTCCAGAGAACCCGTCGTTACTTTTTCGTACAGGACGATCAGCGTTTCCTGGTAAATATCTTTGGCATCGTCGTTGGTGCCGTTGTTATTCAAAATCAGGTGGAGCACCATTGGAAAATACCGTCGGTATAATTCCTCCAAGAGTGTATCCGAACCGTCGGCTAAGCCCGCAAGCAATTGGTCGTCAGATAAATGCGAACGGCTCGATTCTGTCATTGTCTCCTTGCTACTTAATACGATTCCGGGTCAAATGTAACCCAAAAATAATTTTTAATTTTTTCGAAAAAAGATGGGTTACCTAACGGGCTTTCCGGTATTAAGGGTGAAATCAATTAAACATAAACTGACTACTCTCATGAAACGTATTGTTAAATCTGTATTGTTCGTTGCAACGATGGTTTCTTTGGCGGCTGCCTGCCAATCGAAAAAAGCTGAAGATGCAACGTCAACGACTGACTCAACGGCAATGTCTTCAGATTCATCTACGATGATGTCTGACACGACGATGGCATCAGACAGCATGTCTGCTGACTCTGCTCAGTAAGCATCTCTTCGTATAACGAGCGAAAGCCGGCCAGCAATGGCTGGCTTTTGTCTTTTTTACCATTTTGAGAGACTTGCCATTCAAATTTAGTAGGTCTGTTTATTCGTATTTATCTAGACTAAAAAAAAATAATCTTAAGTACCCTTTGTTTATTTAGAAATAGTCTAATTAATTTGTACTTAGATTTTCATCAAGTACTATGAAACGATTTGGCCTGATTCTATTTATCTGTCTGGGTGGTCTCACCGGTTTTGCCCATGGTTCCTCAAAGCCGGAACGGATTGTTGCTCTGAATGGCACGTTGACAGAAATTCTCTGCGAATTGGGGCTGCAGAATCAAATCGTCGGCGTCGATGTAACGAGTACGTACCCAACGGCCATAGCCAGCGTGCCGAAGGTTGGCCACAACCGGAACATCGGAGCTGAAGCGGTTTTGGCGCTGCGCCCCACGGTTATTCTGGCGGTTCGGCAAAACGGTAGCCTGGACCTCAAACCGGAAGTGCTGCAGCAATTCAAAAGCGCCGGGGTCAAGACCTTGATTTTCGATCAGGAGACCAGCGTGGCGGGTACCAAAAAGCTGATTGGCGAGATAGCGCATGCCTTCGGGGCCTCTGCTAAAGCTACTGCGCTTGTCCGTAAACTGGACGCCGACCTGTCCAAAGTCCGGAAACCGGCTAAAGCGTCGAAAGTATTGTTCATCTACGCCCGGGGAACGGGCACCATGATGGTGTCGGGCCGCAATACACCGATTGAAAAAATTGTCCAGTTAGCGGGCGCTCAGAATGCCTTCAACGATTTTGAAAACTTTAAACCGCTGACGCCGGAAGCCCTGGTCGCCGGTAATCCGGATGTGATTCTACTCTTTACGACCGGTCTGGAAAGCCTGGGCGGCATAGACGGACTCCTGAAGGTGCAGGGCGTAGCCCAGACAAACGCCGGACGCAACCGCCGGGTGATTGAAATGGACGGCCAGTTGCTGACCGGTTTTGGCCCCCGGCTGGGGCTGGCCGTTCAGGAACTGAGCCGCAAACTGAATCCGGAAGTAAGTCTCAAAAACTAACTATTATTGATCAACAATGATACCGGCCAACGTCCAGCAACCGCCCATCTCCGTGCGTCCTCCGCACCCGGTCCGGACGGAATCCTACCGTTCGCGGGCCTGGTGGCTTAACAGTCTGCTGGTCGTGCTGTTGCTGGCTGTAATGGTCTGGTCGGTGGGCATCGGGGCGGTTTCGATTCCGGTTCCGGATGTGCTGGCGATTTTATTCGGGCAACTGGGCTGGGAAACCGGCGTCGTGGAACCCCAGCAGGAGACGGTTCTGACCATTATTCGCTTGCCACGGGTGTTGCTGGGCGTACTCGTCGGGGCGGTGTTGGGCATTTCGGGGGCCGCCATTCAAGGGTTGTTTCGGAACCCGCTGGCCGATCCGGGTTTGATTGGTATTTCATCCGGCGCGTCGGTGGTGGCAGTGTTGATGATTGTGCTGCAACTGAAGGTGTTTCAGGAATTATCCTCGCTTTCGGGCCTATATGCCTTATCGTTAGCGGCTTTTGCCGGTGCTGTCGGAACAACCTTGCTGGTGTATTCGCTGGCCCGCCGACACGGTCAAACGGTGGTTTCAACGATGTTGCTGGTCGGAATTGCCATCAACGTGCTGTGTGAAGCCTTGCGCGGACTGATGATGTACCTGGCCGATGAAGCCCAGCTTCGGGCCATTTCATACTGGAGTCTGGGAAGCCTGGGCGGGGCAAGTTGGGACGTGTTGCAGGTTGCTACGCCGTTTCTGCTGGTGCCCATTCTGCTGATGCCGCGCTTGAGCAAATCCATGAACGCCTTTGCGCTGGGCGAAAGCCAGGCCGGGCATCTGGGCGTCGATGTGTCAGCATTAAAACGGAACGTCATCATTCTGGCAACGATGGGTGTGGGGGTGGCAGTGGCTGTTTCGGGGGTGATCGGTTTTATCGGGTTGGTCATTCCGCACCTGATTCGACTAATAGCCGGGGCTAACCACCGGACGGTGTTGCCCGCTTCGGCCCTGCTGGGTGCTATCGTCCTGACCTTGTCCGACCTCGTGGCCCGCACCATCGTCGCCCCGGCTGAACTCCCGCTGGGCATCATTACAGGCATGATCGGCGCACCGACTTTCCTGTTCCTGCTGTTGCGGAGAGTAAGGTAGTACCCACGGAATTTAGTCCGTGTGAGCTTCCATGCTCGAGTAGTTGGTATTAACCCAACGGTATACTGGCTCACACGGACTAAAGTCCGTGGGTACTGCCTTAGACCTCAAACGATAAAAAAATGCTTGAAGCACAACATATTACGTATCAGGTCGGTCGAAAAAGGCTGCTGGATGATGTTTCGCTGAGCGTCAGGCCGGGCGAGCTGGTGGCCGTCGTCGGCGCGAACGGTGCCGGAAAATCGACGCTGCTGAAAACGCTGAGCCGTGATTTGGTGCCGACACAAGGGACGGTTTTGCTCGATCAGAAACCGGTTGGGCGGTTTCCGGCCCCGGAGCTGGCCCGTCGCCGGGCTGTCCTGGCGCAGCAGAATCCGTTGGCTTTCGACTTCAGCGTGTACGAACTGGTGATGATGGGCCGGTATCCGCATTTTGAAGGGCATCCGCGTCCGGACGATCTGGCGGTTGTCGACTACGCTTTGGAGCGCACCGGAATTAGCCACCTGGCCGGACGGGCGGTGCCGACCTTATCGGGCGGGGAACAGCAGCGGGTTCATCTGGCTAAAATCCTGGCGCAATTGATGAGCTACGAGGAAATGGCGCATCCCCAGCTACGTATTCGAATCCCAAAATACTGGCTGCTCGACGAACCCACGACGGGGTTAGACCTGTACTACCAGCATAGCCTGCTCGATGTAGCCAGTGAACTGACCCGGCGGGGCTACGGTGTGTTGGCAATCCTGCACGACCTGAACCTGGTGATGCAATACGCCGATACCGTGCTGTTGCTGAAAGAGGGTCGGACGCTGGCGTTTGGAAAACCGACGGATGTGCTGACAGCGGATTCCATTTTCGACGCTTTTCAATTAACCGTTCAACTCATTCACCAGCCGGAACTCGATTGCCCCCTGATCGTCTACACCCGGCCGACGATTCCTGTTCCCTTAACCACTCCTCTTTAGCTCCCCAAACCATGACAACAACGATGCTTGATTTGAAAAAACAGTACGCGGCCTTTAAAACCGAAAATCCGAAAGTACGCATCCGCGATGCCGCTCAGCAACTCGGTGTCAGCGAGGCCGAACTGGTGGCCACGGGCGTGGGCGAAACCGCTGTGCAACTGGCGGGCGATTTCCGCGAACTGCTGAAAGACATGCCGACGCTGGGCTACGTGATGGCCCTGACCCGGAACGACAGTGTGGTGCATGAGCGCAAGGGCGAGTACAAGGATGTTTCATTCAACGGACACGTGGGCCTGGTGCTGGGCGAGGATATCGACCTGCGGCTGTTTCTGGCTAACTGGAAATTTGGCTTTGCCGTGCATGAAAACGACCGAAGAAGTCTGCAGTTTTTTGCCCCGGATGGCGAAGCGGTTCACAAAATCTACCTGACGGACAAAAGCAATGAGACTGCCTACCATGCGCTCGTTGGTAAGTACCGGGCCGAACAGCAGGATGGTGTGCTGGACATCGAACCCAAACTGGAAGCTGACGCGCCAACACCCGATGCCGACATCGACGTGGCAGCTTTTCAGCAAGCCTGGCTTGATTTGAAGGATACGCACGAGTTTTTCGGAATGCTTCGGAAACACAAGGTAGCGCGGTTGCAGGCCATGCGACTGGCCCCGGAAGGCTACGCTCTGCCGATCACGATGGAAGCCGTCAAAAAAGTTTTCGCCGAAGTATCGAAAATCGGATTGCCGATCATGATTTTCGTTGGAAACCGGGGATGTATTCAGATTCATACGGGCGAGGTGCGGAAACTGGTGCCGATGGGACCGTGGTTCAACGTGCTTGATCCGCAGTTTAATCTCCACCTGCGCGAAGACCATGTGGCTTCCGCCTGGGTAGTGAAAAAACCGACCACCGATGGCGTCGTCACGAGCCTGGAACTGTTCGATGCCAGCGGTAACCAGATCGCCCTAATTTTTGGGAAGCGCAAACCCGGTATTCCGGAAAAAACCGAATGGCGTGAGGTAGTTGCTTCCACCTTGCCAGCGACCGTATAACACCCTGGCACTGACAGGGCCTACTATTCCCTACCATGCATGTTTTGGTTTTCCGAACGAACATCAACACGGCGCAACGGCTCCACAAAGCCGCTTGCCGGTTGTGCAAGCTGCGCGGAATCTGCCGGTGGAGTGTCGATATGGAAGACCGGGATTGTGTGCTGCGGATCGAAGCGCCGGAGGGCGGATCGGCGCAGCAGTACGAACAAACCATTATTCGAATGCTGACCAAAGCCGGTTTGCAATGCGATGTGTTGAATTGACACAAATTGGAATACACCCCTAGTTATTAACCACCGTGAAAATGACTTTTTTAACCCTTTTAGGACTAGGAATCGGCTTAGGGCTGATTGGAAACCAGCCCCTCCGGGCGCAGGCTTCACCGGTTCAGCAGGTCGAGGATTTACCTGCCGATCCGGCCAGCAACGACCCACAGTCGGGCCGACCACTGGGAGCCACCAATCGATTTACGCTGTTCAGCCTGAAAGAGGGTAAACAGGTACCGAACCTCGATTCGGCCAGTGGGAAATGGGATTTGGGCTTTCGGGCCACCACCCTGATCATCAACGGGGGCGCGGACCGGTCGGGGAAGGGGGGAGCCTACATTTACAACGGAACCTTTGAAAGTCTGGACGCCGTACCCGACAATGCGACGTTTGCCGTGGATGAAAGCCCCGGCAAGCTGGCGATTCCGACCGGTTCGGGCAATGGTTGGTATACCTACGGCGGGGGTGTTATCAGACCCACCGAAAACAAGGTGATCGTCATCCGGACCGCCGATGGAAAGTACGCCAAAGTCGAGATTTTGAGTTATTACAAAGGTGGTCCCGACGGCCCGGGCAGCGAAAGCCGGTATTACACCTTTCGGTATGTGTATCAGCCGGATGGGAGTAAAAAGCTGAAGTGACTACGTTGATCATAGATTCGCTCAAAAACCTACTATCCACACCGTTTCCGACATCATGGACCGCAACGCTTGTTTTATTACGCTGGCTCAGGCCGATTACGGCGAAATTCATCTTTGCCGGGGGTGCCACGCCAACCTCAGTTTCCGGTTTAACAACATTTTTCAGGTCATGATGCCGGAGGAATTTCGGCGGTTGGTCCGGCATGTCGAGTCGGTCGATGCCGATGGCTTCTTCGGGTTGCCGCAGACGGCTTCCTGCGGGGAGAACCGGCGGATTTACCTCGGAACTACCATCGAGCCTTTGTATTTCTGTTTTACCCGGCCGGAATTGGACGACCTCCGGCGTCTTTTACAGGAAGCATACGAACGGCTGAAAACCCTCGAAAAAGCCTGGACCGAACTGAACTGACAACGACAATACAGTAAAAGCTATAGTGAGTAGGATAGAAAAAGCAGGGTCTTTGACGCTGCTTTTTTTTTATCCAACAATACATCAGACTTTTGTTCGTACTTTATGAGGTCAGGAGAAGGTAGACGGGGGTAAACAGACGAAGAAAACCGCCCAGGTCAGTGCCACCTGTCAATTCGCTCCTTTGTGTCATCGATTCAAAAAATATGCATAAACTGTATCCAATCTGGCGATCCACGATCCTGCTTGCCACGGGGTTGGCGTTGGCGATCGCTTCGTGTAAAACCGAAAGTGAGGAGGACCTGAAACCGTCGATGGCCATTCCGCTGGTCTACGATAGCGTGGGCTTTGTGTACAACAGTGAACCACTGCAACCGCTGTTGCGCCAATTTACAGCTTTGATTCAGGAGGCTGAACGGGGCACTCAACGGGGTGTTTACGTATCCGAAGAGTCGCTGAATGCGGCATTTTCGCAGGGAAGTTTCAGCTTGCAATCGGTTACCAGCCCGTATTACACCAGCCGATTACAGGCCTGGAACAACGGTTTTTTTGCCGAACTTTCGAAAGCCAGCGGTAATTCGTTTCACCCGTTCGACCGAAGCTGGGAGGGGGGCGTCTACGCGGGTCATCTGTTTGATGAGTACGGCCTGGAAATACAACAGATGATCGAGAAAGGCATGTATGCGGCCACTTTGTATAACTACGCCCTGTCGCTGACCAATACGGAAATGCGACCCGCCACAGCCGATCAGTTGCTGTTTCTGTACGGAGCGAACCCGGTTTTTATCAACAGCGACAACACCGCCGTCTACGCCAATGCCGACCGGTTGATGGCGGCCAATGCCGCCCGGCGCGACGACGCGACCGGAACCGGCCTTTACAGCCAGACCCGGCAGGCGTTTATCACCCTGAAAACCGCCCTCGATTTGGGCGAAGATTACAATGCCTACCGGGATGAAGCGTTGGCGACGATCAAACTGAATTGGGAAAAAACCAGCGCAGCGACTGTGATTCACAACAGTCACGAAGTCGGACTGCGGTTAACATCCGGGCGTTCCGACGACCAGACGCGGGCCGAGGTGATGCACCTGGTTAGCGAAGCGGCTGGCCTGCTGCACGGGTGGCGAACCATCGATGCCCAAAACAAGCGCATCACCGATTCGCAGATCGATGAGGTGCTGACGCTGCTCAACGCACCCTACGACCGCTCGGCGGCCGTGTACCGGTTTGTGACTAACACCGCCGAAGAACTACCCAAACTTGCGGAAGCCGTCGCCAAACTCCAGGGCATCTACGGGTTTACCAACGACGAAGTCGAAAGTTTCCGCCGAAACTACGTCGCCGATCAGGGAAGGTGAACGTACCCACGGACTAAAGTCCGTGTTTATTCTAACAATTCAAGTTGCTAGGCTTAAAAACACGGACTAAAGTCCGTGGGTACGTTAAAACTACGCTTTCTTCACCAGTTTGTACTCGATATTCGGGTAGCCCCGGACACCGCCGTCGGAAGAGGTGTAGTTGATGAACTTCAGCTTGTACACATTGCCCGCTGCGTCTTTGATGACGTAAAACCGGTCGGTTTTAACCCCCGCTGGTGCACCGGAAGGACCCGCCGACGTTCGCCAGTTACTGCCGATCACGTTGCGGTCTTTTTTGAAGGTGGTTGTGGTAATATTGCTCTCGGCGTAGGCATCGTACGAAACCGTGCTCGTCAGCACTTCGGCGGCTTCAACGCCCCCCAGGTGGTTGATGAACACAAAGTCGGCGTAGGTGTACGGAACCGAGGAGGTCGCGCTCAGGGCGGCTTTATAAGTGGCCAGCGTCCATTCCATGTCCCAGTTTGCTTTTGGCGGTTCAACCTCGACGGCTCCTTTGTCAAACGAAGCGTAGCTGAAATTGCGGCTCGCATCTTTGGCAACATCCAGCGTTTTAAAGGTCGTTTCGGCAATCTGGGCGTATTGCAGCGTGTAGCCGGTGCCTTTTCGCAACACCCGGATTTTGTACCAGGGCTTGGTTGTAGCACCCACGTTGCCCGGATTGACGATGTAGACTTTGTTGTCGGCATCGGTGGCTGAAATGGCTTTGATGACGGTTTTGGTCAGGTCGCCCTCCACATCGTCGACGTTCTCGAAACTGCCCGTTCCCTGGCTCAGCAGCAAGACGCTACGCAAACCGGCGGTGTCGGCGGCTGTCACCTGCGTCAGGTCGGTCTTGGTCAGTTCTTGGGCCGTCGCTCCGGTGGTGCCGTTGATGATCACCCGAAAATCCGTACCGCCGTAGAAGCCCAGATCCCAACTAGCGCGGGCAACCGACGTCTGCACGTTGTTGCTGAAATCGACAAACACCGAGTTGACCGCGTTGGCACCGCCTTCGCCCCCGTTCAGTTTCAGGGATGAACCGGCTGAGACAATGGACGAAAACTTGAGTGTCAGGGCGGTTTTTTCACCCAGCAACACCGGACTCGTGGCTGATTTAAGCGTAAACTTGAGCGTCTCCGAACCATTCAGAAACAGGTTAGCCGCCTTCGTGACTTTGAACGAGCCGGTATTGCTGCCCGCCGGAATTGAAACCGTCAGGCTGTTGTTGTTGGCCGCCGGGGTGGTTGTAAACTGGGTGCCGTAGACAATGCCGGTAGCCGCCAGGTCGATGGTAACGGTGGTAGCGGTTTCGGCTGCGCGGCTTAAGGTTACTTTGATCTCGGTTTCGGCTTTGTCGGATTCAAATCCCTGCTCTGTGGTTTCAAACTGGGCGAGGTTGTCGGGCAGCGGGGGATCGTCTTCGTTACAGGCGTTCAAAACCGTGGCAAAAACCAGCATCAATAAAAAGAAGCGTACTTGATTCATGGGTGTATGGTTTGATTAGAAAAGAGGAAGATTTACTGTTTACTCCAATGGAAATTCAGCCCCAGGAAATAGGAGCGTCCGTAGCTGAGCGGAACCGCCCCGCCTGTGCTGTGCGAACCGCCCACATCGCCGGAGGTGTTGGTGAGCCGTGTCACATCGAAGAGGTTTTTAACCCCGGTATTCAGGGTAATGTATTTCGTGATGGATTGGGTGATTGTGACGTCGGCCCAGTGGTAAGCTGCGATTTCGGCCAGCCGGACTGTCGTGGTGCCGTCGGTTTCGGCCGTGGCCTCGTAGGTCGGTCGTCTGCCGGTGTACTTGTAAAAAAAGCTCACCTTCGTATCGAGCGGTCGCAGGTGGTAGGTCAGGTTGGTGTTGATTTCGGGCGACCACACAAACTCCGGTAAATCGCTTCCGTTTTCTACCAGGCTGTTGTAGCGACCAATGTGTGACAAACCGAGTGTAAACTGGAGGTTTTTGGTGTACAGCGTGTTGTTCAGCGTGCCGCCCGTGGTTTTGAAACGGTCGATGTTGACAGTCATCATCACGCCCGGATTGGCCGGATCGTAACCGTAATCGATCAGGTTGTGGAAGTCGTTGTAAAAACCGGTCAGCGTCGAACTCAGCCGCAGCGTGGTGGTCGAAACCGCCCGCCAGGTGATCGTCCCGTTGAAGCTGTTGGAGTACTCGGCTTTCAGGTTCGGATTGCCTTTGATCGAGTGACTGGCATCGAAAAAATTGAAATACAGTTCGCGCAGGGCCGGGGAGCGAAACCCCCGTGCGTAGGAAAACCGGAGGTCGGTGGTGGAGTGAACGGCGATCTTAGCGTTCAGCGACGGAATCACCGGCGGAGCGTCGTAAACCGAGTTTTTGATGAATCGCAAACCGGGTCGCAGCGTAATGGACGAGGTCGGTTTTAACTCGGACGAAACAAAAAAGGCGTAATCGTTGATCGTCGGTGATCCCAGAATGCGCGCCCCCGAAGCGCCGTCCAGGTTAATGTCGACGCCCGGCTGAAACGAAATCGCCTGCGACAGCTTGTATTGGGCCGTCGCCCGAAACAGTTTGGTATCGAATAACGACACATCCTGCTCCCCCGCGCCGAGCGACAGGGTCCGCCGACCGGTGTTCAGGTCAATGTTGGAGGTCTGTGTCTTCCGGCTGTAATCGGTGTACGACAAAATGGCGTTGAGGTGCCATTGCTCACTGATCCGCCAGTCGCTCTGGAGTTGGTGCGTAAACCGGTTCGTCAGAAATTTCTGATCGCGGGCCTGGTTGGTGTTCACGTTGGCCGCGCCGAGCGCGTGGATGGTTTCGTTCAATGCATCGAGCCGGTACCAGAGGTTGAACGCGTCGGTCCGGTAGCCCAGCTTCGCGTGCCCGAGCCATTGTTCTTTCGGATGCCAGTCTTTGGCGCGGGTGGTCGAGAGGCCCTGCCAGCCGCCGAAGTCGTTGTGAGTGCCGCCCACCGACGCGTTCCAGCCATTCCGTTGCCAGCTTACGCCCAGGTTCTGGTTATGCACGCCTTTGCCGTTCAGGGCTTGATATTCCGAATTGGCGGTTTCTTCCTGAATCCGGGCCGTGACCGACAGCCGTTCGCTGCCCGGTTTTTTGGTGATGATGTTGATGATGCCCGCTAGTGCATCGGTACCGTACGAAACCGACATCGGGCCTTCCACAATCTCGACGCGCTCGATGGTGTTGATGTCGATCTGATTCAGACTCTCGCGGGTATCGCCCCGGTCGACCATCGGCACGCCGTCGAGCAGAATCTTCACGTTGCGGCCCGACATGCCCATCAGTTGAATATCCGAGGTACCGAGTGTCAGGTCGTTGGAAAACCGGATGCCGAGTTCGTTGTTCAGCACGCCCGTCAGGTTCGTAGCGCCCCGCAGTTGAATCCGTTCGCGGTCGATGGTGCGAATCTGATACACCGACTGCCGCAGCGATTGCGGTTCATACTGTCCGGTTACGACTACATCGTCCAGTTGCCGGACCGTTTCTTTCAGCGTAACCGGCTCCAGAACAACGGTTTCTCCGGCTTTGACGTGAATGGGCAACGTTCTGGTTTCCAGTCCCATCCGTTGCATCGCCAGTGTGTAGCGACCTTCAGGCACCTCGAACGAAAAGGCTCCATCGGCTCCGGCTGCGGTGCTAAACCGGCTGGTTTTCAGGACAATGGTTGCGCCTGTGGCCGGTTTGCCGTCCGCCATTAAAACCGTTCCTCGAATCGTCCCGGTTATTTGCGCCCGGCTGAGTATAGACAGTAAATTAAAACCAAGCAAGAGGAAGATGTATTTCATTGCATGCAAATAGGGAATAACTCTGCAATTAATATTTAGACTTAGTATAAATTAATGCAAAGGTAAAAATTGATTTGAGTGTTGCTACAGTTTCGGCAATTTTTTGAAAAATTATGATCTAAAAAGAAACCCGGACGAGTCAGCTTGTCCGGGTTCGTAACCACGGACTTTAGTCCGTGTGAGTTTATAATAACTTCAGGATTTAGAGAACTCACACGGACTAAAGTCCGTGGGTACGAAGCTATTCGTCGCCAGCCTGGTCCTGGGGGGCACCGACGACGGCGATTTTGTAGGGCTTGCCCGAGACGGCGATGGCTGGTTTGGCCGTGAAGTTGCTCCGGAGCACCGGAACGATCTGGTTTTTGACGGGATCGGTCACGTACACAAACCGTTTGGAAATGCTCAGATCCGGTTTTACTTTGGCATCGGTGGCAATAGCATCGACTACTTTTAGATCGCTCAACGCAGTCCCGGTTGCGCTAAAACCTTTCAGCGTGCCATCGGTTAGCAAGGCAAACACGTCGCCGTCGTTCGAGACTTTGAACGTATGCAACTGGTCGGTTTTCAGCACGGTATTGAAGGTATTCGTCGTGAGATCAATCCGATACACGCCCAGTTTGGCCGCAAAGGCGTAGAAGTTTTTCGATCCTTTGTCGTAAACTACCGAGCTCAACCAGCCTGTTCCGAAATCCGCCGGGTACTTGATGAGCCGCTGGGTGCCGTCCTGATTGACCACTAAAATCCCGTCGGTGGTGCCAAAAAGGGCGGTTTGTCCGTCGCCCATGTCGCCGTGAATGCCCGTGACGGCAATAGTCGCTTCTTTCAAAACCGTGCCGTTTTCATCGACAATCCGGACACCCTGGGGAAGCGAACCCGCCACCGAGGGATCTTTTTTCGTAACCGCAAACGTGCCGTTGGCAAAGGCCACCACCGCGCCGTGGTGCGGAACGTCCACTTTAACGACCTTCGCTTTGGCTCCGGCGGTATGTAGCTGGTCCTCCGAGGTCAGCGAAAGCGAGCCGTCTCCATCGTTGAAAACCACAATGCGGTTTCCCTGAAAATACGTGTGCGTCGGTTTCGGGGCGTCGAGGGTGAGGGCGGCCCACTTCGGGGTCCCTTTCACATCGGCATGGTCGCCGTGGTCAACAATCCCGCTGTCGAAAAATTGGACCAGGTTGTTGGTTCCGTTGACAACGGCTGCAAACCGGCCGCTCGCGGTTGGGTAGACGAGGTTGCCCGAAAACCGGGCCTCAAATTTCTCGCTGGTTTGTTTGGCCAGATTCAGCAGCGTGATGGCACCGGTTTCGGCATCGGTAAGCAGCAGGCGGGTAAAAGCTGCTTCGCTGTCGGTCGGTTTGACGGCGTCATCGTCGTCTTTCTGGCAGGCTACCAGCCCGGTTGTCAGCAAGCCAATGACCCAAAGTCTGGATAGGAGTGTAGTTGTTTTCATAGGATCTATAAATGCAATAATGTTGCAAATATAAATTCCTTATTTTTTTAAATGCAACAATGTTGCATAATTATCTTTAAATGTGTCTTAGCGTTCGAAGGTGATGACAAACTCGGTCCAGCCGTCGGGTCCGGTTTTGAGCGAGAACGGAAAACCGTGGTTAAGCAGAATGTCGCGGGTCAGCGTCAGGCCGATGCCCTGACCGTCGGGTTTGGTACTGAAAAACGGATTGAAGAGGTTCGCTTCCAGTTGCGGATCGATGGCTTTGCCGTTGTCGCGGACGGTCAGTTTACCGGTTTCGAGCACCACCTCGGCCATTTGCCCGGCTGAGCAGGCTTCGATGGCGTTTTTGATGATGTTGACCAGCACCTGTTCCAACTGGACCACATCGACCGACACCCGGATCGCATCCGATTGGAAAACAGACTGAAACCGAACTCCTTTCGCATCGGCCTGGGGCTGCATCAACCGCACGACGTTGCGGATCACTTCGGTCAGGTCGGCGGGCCTTTTCTGTGGGGGCGGCAACCGAACCACATCCGCAAACCGGCGCATGAACAGGTTCAGCCGATCATTGCGTTCGATGGCGACCTGAAGCGCGTGGCTGACATCCTCCTGCTCGGGCGCATCCATGTACGTTTTAGTAACATTCAGGATGGAGTTGATGGCACCGATGGAGTTGTTCACTTCGTGCGCCATCATCCGGATGACTTTGCTGTAGGCCTTTTTTTCGGATTCCAGAATTTCGCTGGTCAGTTCTTCGATCAGCAGAAAATCACGCCGGAACCCCCGGTCCATGAAATGAGAGCGCTGAATGCGGTAGGTTTCGACTCCGGCGCCTTTTAAGGTTCGAGTGTTAAACTCGGCATCATTCACAAGTTGCTTGAATAGTGGATGGTCGATTTCGGATAAAAACCGCCCCGTGAGTTGCTCCGCCGGATGTTGCAGCAAATCCACGGCTTTGGGGTTGACGGAGGAAATTCGCTGGTCGAAGTCGAAGATCAGCGTGGCAATCGGGGAGGCTTCGATGAGTTTTTCCAGAAAAAACTGCTGTTCCATTTGCTTGGTGCGCTCCAGCCGAAGCTGGTCGATCATGAGGTTGTACACGTCGATCAGCCCATCGACTTCGCGGTTGCCGGTCGGCACAAATTTGATCGTGAAGTCCTTATCTTTGATGGCTTCAATCCCGGCCGAAATAAACTGGGAAGGCTGCCCGAAGGCCCGGTAAATCTGCACGGCCACTGCCCCGGAAATCAGGACGAGCACTTCCGAAACAATGAACAGCAGCTTGTTTTCCTGGAGCCATTTGAAAATCAGAAAGAGCAAAGCCGCGTGGACGGCGACGATGTAGAGCAGGTATCGGGTGCGCAGGGGGAGCATAGTCTTGAACTGTCTGAACTTGGATTACACGGATTAAGGGATTAACTAGGATATAATTTGACAATCAACCAGCGAACAACGTGACTGCGGCAGCCTCCTAGTTAATCTTTTAATCCGCGTAATCCAAGTTCAGACAATTTAGGACGGCTCATACGGTATTCCGTATTTTTCCAGCCGCCGGTAGAGCGCAAACCGGGTGATGCCCAGGGCGCGGGCCACTTTCGAAACGTTGTTCTGGTAGAGATTCATGGCCCGTCGGATCATCTGGTGTTCGAGTTCGTCGAGGGTGATAGAACCGATTTCGGGCAGGTGGCCGGAGGGTGCTGGTCGGGGGCCGGGGGCCACCTGTTTCTGGAAGTCGGAGGTATCCAGCGTGTCTTTCGTCGAAAGCAGCACCGTTCGTTCGACCAGATTTTTCAATTGGCGGATGTTACCCGGCAGTGCCAGATTCCGAACCCACTTCAGGGCTGTTGGCGATACGGTCAGGTTAGGCCGGTCGTAGATGGTTTTCAGGTTGTTGACAAAGTAATTAACCAAGGACGGAATGTCGTCCGGGCGTTCGCGCAGGGCGGGCAACCTGACGGTGATCAGGTTAATCCGGTAAAATAAATCTTCCCGAAACAGGCCCTTGGCAACCATGTCTTCCAGGTTGCGATTGGTGGCGCAGATGACCCGCACGTCGACGGTTTTGCTCCGGCTGCTGCCCAGCGGTTCGAAGGTGCGGTCCTGCAACACCCGTAGCAGTTTAACCTGGCTTGACAAATCGAGATCGCCGATTTCGTCCAGAAAAATGCTGCCTTTGTTGGCGAGTTCAAACCGCCCGATCCGGTCGGATTTGGCGTCGGTAAAAGCGCCCCGCAAGTGGCCGAAGAGTTCGCTTTCGAACAGCGTCGATGAAATACCGCCCAGATTGACCTTCACAAACGGTTTGCCCCGGCGTCGGCTGTTCTGGTGGATGGCTTCGGCAATCAGTTCCTTGCCCGTGCCGCTTTCACCCGTGATCAAAACCGGTGCGTCCGTCGGAGCGACCCGGCCGATGGTTTCCAGCATGTCGAGCAGTTGCGGGTCTTCGCCCACGATGTGTTCAAAATGGTATTGCTGGTCAAGCCTCCGGCGGTTTTGTGATTGAGGTTCCGCCGGTTTTTGCTGATTCAGGTTCAGAACCGTGCGGACCGACTGGAGCAGGTAGTCATTCTGCCAGGGCTTGGTAATGAAGTCTTTGGCCCCGGCTTTCATGCCCTGCACGGCCAGGTCGATGGTCCCCCAACCCGTAATCAGAATCACCGGAACGGTCGGTTTGCGGGTTCGGATTTGGGTGAGCAATTTCAGCCCTTCTTCGCCCGAGGTTTCGATGGAAAAGTTCATGTCGAGCAGAATCAGTTCCGGCGTTTCCGTGTCGAGCGTGGCCAGGGCCTGAGCGGGGGTGTCGGCCGTCTGCACGGCAAAACCGTCCCTCCGCAGCAGGAGCGAGAGGGAGGTTTGAACCGCAATATCGTCGTCGATGATCAGAAGCATGGGGCGGGGAAGATAGTAAAAGTTGTTACACAGAGTTGATCAGAGGACATCAGAGTAATCAAAGAAATCTCTGTGTACCTCTTCTCTGATCAACTCTGTGTAACAACCAAAAAACGTTATTCCTCATGCAACGCCACCGCCGGTTGGATGTTTGCGGCCTGGCGACTCGGGAAGAGCGCGCAGAGCGTGACGATGCCGTAGATGATCAACACCGACACGGCGATGGCCACCAGGTAAATACCGGCTTCCAGGTCGAAGACGTTCATCAACGGAAACTGGGCCGCGAACAGCAAGCCGATCAATAGGGCAAACGTAGCCAGCACCCAGATTTCGCCGATAAACTGCCCGGAAATGCCGTTGCCGGTAGCCCCCAGTGCCCGGCGCAGGCCAATTTCACCCCGGCGTTTGGCAATGCTCAGGTTCAGGACGCCGAATAAACCCAGGGCCACGTTGATCAGCAGGAAGCTGCACACGATCAGGAAGATGATCACCGGCACCAGCGTCAGGTTTTGCTGGTTCCGGCGCGAATCGGTCAGGTGGTCGACTTCGACGCTCCAGCCGGACACCATCGTCGTGATGTCTTTGACCAGTTTGGCTTCAAATAAAGCATCGGTACCCGGTTTGACCCGAATCAACAACAAATCGTACCACGGGCTTTTGGCGTCCAGCAGTTCAAACAGGGCTGGTTTGTTCGCCATAAATTCTCCTTTCGACTTAAACGTATTGATCACACCGGTTACTTTGAACCGATCGTTGAGAATTTTTCCCAACGGATTTTCGGTTCCGAAAAGTTCTTCCTTTAGCTTTTGATTGATGATCACCGGCGTGTATTTTCCGACACTATCGGCGCTGCGGTACCAACGCCCTTGCACAACGGAAAGGCCCAATGTTTCGGCGAAATGCTCGTCCGTGGCGAAGTTATCGGCCATAACGTTCTTTTTGTTATACTCGATTCCGTTATTCATCGTGCTTTGGGAAAACGGAAAATTGTTGCTCATGCGGGACGCCGATTCGACTTCGGGATACGCTTTGACGCGCTGTAAAACCCGTTCAATTTTTTCGGCCAGTGCGGTCGTATCCTGGTTACTGTTTAAACTGATGGCCCAGGCGTTCTGGTATTCAAATCCCAGCGGTTCGCGGAAATTCCGGACGTTGTAGACGATCAACGAAGTCAGTCCGAACAGGACGAGGAACGAAGCCCAGATCTCCACCAGCACCAGCGCGTGGGTCTTTTTCTTGTTCCAGATGAGTTTGAAGAGGTGACGGATCATGGCAGTTTTGAATGAGTGAATGATAGAATGAGTGAATAAAAAAGGTGAGTGATGCGACACCGACTTATTCACTCATTCTATCATTCACTCATTCAGAATTATGCTTTCAACGCTTCAGCAATGGTGAGTTTGGACATGCGGAGGGCGGGGGCGACGCCGGACAGCAGCCCGAAAACCAGGCAGACCAGGGTGCTGACCGCGAAAACCGTCAGGTTGATGGTCAGGTCGGCGTAGGCAATCCAGCCGCTTTGGTTGATCAGTTGAATGATAATCAGCGTCAGAATCAGGGCGATGGCGCCACCGAGGAACGTGATGAAAATGTTTTCGACGATAAACTGCCACATCAGTGTTCTGACCGGCGCTCCGAACGCTTTCCGGATGCCGATTTCCGACGCCCGTTCCATGATCCGGCTGACGTTGACGTTCACCAGGTTGATGGCCGGAAGACCCATCAGCATGAGCATGATGAAGGCAATGACGCCGAAGAAGATCGTTTTCAGGCTCTTGTTGCCGTCCAGGAAGGTGCCAACAAAGTTATCCAGGTACGGTTCGCTTTTTACTTCCAGAACCGCATACTTAAACCCGTCCTGAACGCCCGGCAACGGAATCCGGCGGATACGGTCCTGGAATTCGTCCTGAACCACTTTTAAATCAGACGCTTTTTTCGCTAGCAAAATGGCCACATAACCGCCCCGCATGCCGGGACGCTGGTAATTACTTTTGGGAGCCGTGTAGGGATAATACACATCAGCATACGTAAAGGGCCGCGTCACCGGGCTGCCTTTGACGACGCCAATCACCCGGTAATGGAGGTTTTCAATCTCCACATCTTTGCCGATAACCGACTCCGTTACCTGGCCGAAATAGTGTTTTTTGAAGTCGTCGGTGATCACAACGACCTGGTCGCTGTTGGCAATGTTCTGTTCGTTGTACGGTTTTCCTTCCAGAAACTCAAACTCCGTCACCCGCCAGAAATCGGCATCGGTGAATTTGGTGTTCAGTTTGATTTTCTGCGAACCCACGTAGGCATTGGAACTGTTGACGAAGGTGCAGATCGTTACCCGTTCGACGGTTTTGAGCGATTTGGCGTATTCGGTCAAAAACCGGAAACTCATCGGCCCCGAATTCCGGGACGTCCGGGCAGAGTCCTGCTGAACCATCTGCATGATGTACAGCGAACGGTCGCGCCGGGTTTCGGGGTAGTGTGTTCCGAACAAATGGTCCAGAAACGAGGTCAGCACCATCAGTACCGTCAGGGTCAGGCTGATGCCAAAGAGCGTAATGAAGGTGTAAAACGGATGCCGAAGCAGCACCTTCCAGGCGATTTTTAGGTAGTTCGTTAGCATTTTATTGAGTGAATGAGCGAATGAGCGATTGAGTGAATCGTTGAGCTACCAGAATCGTGATTGTTGATCTATTCACTCAATCACTCATTCGCTCATTCACAATTTATAAAACCTGGGTGCCGTCGAAAAGCCGGATCAACCGGTGGGTGCGTTTGGCCATGTTTTCGTCGTGGGTGACCATTACGATGGTGGCGCCTTCGTTGTTCAGACTTTGCAGGATGTTCATGATTTCGTTGCCCATCGCGCTGTCGAGGTTGCCGGTCGGTTCGTCAGCCAGGATGATTTCCGGATTGCCGACGATGGCGCGGGCAATGGCGACGCGTTGCTTTTGTCCGCCCGACAGTTGCTTCGGGAAATGCTTGATGCGGTTGCTCAGCCCGACTTTTTCGAGCGCTTCTTTGGCATACGCCTGACGCGGTTTGCCGTTGGTCGAACGGTAAAGCAGCGGAATTTCGACGTTATCGACTACCGACAGGTCGTTGATCAGGTGGAAGCTCTGAAAAATAAAACCGATCTTCTGGTTGCGCAGGTGGGCCAGTTCCTTGTCGCGGTACGAAGCAACGGGCTGCCCGTCCAGTTCGACGGTGCCGTTCGACGGCTGGTCGAGCAGGCCCATGATGTTCAGGAGTGTCGATTTGCCGCAACCCGACGGTCCCATGATGGACACAAATTCCCCCTTGCGAATGGTGAGGTTGATGTTGTTCAGCGCCAGCGTCTCGATGCTGCTGGTGCGGTAGACTTTTTCGATGTTGGTAAGGTTGATCATAGCCGTTTTTGCGTTGGGGAAGAGCATGGGGCAGAGGGCATGGGGCATAGAGTGGTTGACACGCTCTTTGTACTGCGGAGCACCCTTTGCCCTTACCCCTCTGCTAGTTTATCTTTTCGTTTCGTTCAAAATCGTACAGGGTCAGTTGTCGGATGGTGTAAAACGCCGTCCAGTAATCGCGCAGGGCTAGAATGGCATCGCGCCGGGCGCGGTCTTTTTCCTGCAGGGCAATGCCAAGGTCCGTGACGCTCAGGTCGCTCAGGATGAAGCGGTTTTGAGCAATCTCGTACCGCTGCTGCGCAATGCCGTCGGCTTCGGCGGTCAGCTTGACCTGTTGCTGAAGCATCTGGAGGAGCGTTGCCTGCGTATAAATCGCCTGCTCGAAGGTCAGCTTGTCCTGCTCGACCGACTGCGCCGTCAACTGCTGGTTGGCTTTGGCGGTTTCGGTCCGGGCCTGGGCGCGCCCCCAGGTCATGATGGGCAGCACAAACTGGAGCTCCACAAACTCCCGGTCCTGCGGTCGGATGTACACGTCGCCGAGCCGCGAACCCCGGTTGGAAAGGCCAAATGCCGCGTTCAGGGTGGCATTCAAGCCGTTGTCTTTTCGAGCTTTGTCGACATCGCGCTGGGCTTCCAGCGTTCTGCGTCGGAACGCGATAGCGGCCGGGCGGTTTTCGAAGGCTTCTTTCAACGCTTTCGACACGTCGATCGTCACATCCCGGATTTGGGTCGGAACGGCTAGTTCCAGCGCCTGCTCGTTGCGGTAGCCCATGTAGGTCCGCAGCCGCAACGAGGCCACCTCGGCGTTTTGCCGGGCCGACGCATAGTCTTTCTGCGCCGTCAGCACGCTCAGTTGCAGTTGCAGCAGGTCGTTCTGCGAAATCTTGCCTAATTCCAGCTTGTGCCGGGCAATTTTGTACAGTGTATCGTTGTTGCTCAGGTTTTTTTCGGCAATCTGCAAGTTCACCTGGGCCACGAGTAGGTCGAAGTAAAAACCGGTGGCATCGACAGCCACCTGCTCCATCGACTCGATGAACTGCTGGTTGCTTTCGTCGTACTTCAGCGGTTCGATCTTGCGGTCCCACTTCATGGCGTTGAACTGAAACAGCGGTTGCCGGATGCCGATGGAAAACGGAATCCCGTTGTAAAGCCGGTTATTGCGTTCAAAGTCATCAAACCGCTGCAACTGCTTCTGCACAAAAACCGCCCCGCCGGTCAGCGCGATGTTCTGACTCAACGCCAGATTGACGACAGAATTGTTATTCGAAATCGGCTGAAAACTGATCGTGCCGTCGGGTTGTGTAACCGGCGTAAACGACCGTTCGAAGCTCGGAATGTAGCCGTCGAGGCTCAGTTGCGGTTTAAAACCGGCCAGAAACGTGCGGTATTGCCAATAGTTGGTTTGCTTCTGGGTAGCCGCCTGCTTGGCCGCAATGGACTGGGCCTTTGCCATCTGCACTACGTCCTCTAACGTGAGCGGTTGAGCTATGGCAAGCTTCGTGATTCCCAGGAAAATGAGGGCGTAAAAGAACCGCATGGATTCAGGTGTTTCTGATAGGAACACGACCCGGCCGTGTTCCCATCCAGTTCATTTTGTATCGTTGTTGATCGTAATTTCCTGCAAGTGTTCGTATTCGCTCAGGTCGGTGATGATCACCTTTTCGCCGGGCTGGATGCCGCTCCGAATCTCGATGAAATCGAAGTTGGACAAACCGGTTTGCACTTCCCGGCGTTGGGCGACCCCCTTTTCATTCAGCACGTAGACATATTGGAGCTTCTTGCCCTTAAACGCCGGTCCGTTGGCAACCCGCACGGCTTTGGCGGTTTGGCTGGTGACAATAAACACTTCCACTTTCATGTTCGGCCGCAGCGATGCGTGCCGGTTGTCATCCAGTTGGACCACAAACTGCACGACCCCGTTTTTGACCGCCGGTTTTACCTGGGTGATCGTCCCCCGCAGGTTCGTTTCGTTCACTTTTATGATGACCGGCAACCCGGTTTTCACCTGATCGGCGTAGATGTCTGAGCAAGACCCTTCAATTCGAAAACTCCCCAAATCGGCCAGTTTTGCTAGCATTTCGCCTTCGTTGACTGCCGAGCCGATGTTTTCGTTCACCCAGGTCAGCACGCCCGGCCGGTCGGTCAGGATGTTGGCCTGTTTCAGTTTGTGGTCGAGTTCTTTTAGGTTCTTTTCTTCGATTTGAGCCTGTAGCGTCGTTTCTTTCAGGCTGGCGCTCATCGACTGGCGGTTGTACGTCAGGTCGTTTTCGAGCTTTTTCTTTTCCAGTTCGGCAATGCGGAGGTTGTTTTCGGCGCGCGTTACGTCTTCCTGCGTCCGTCCACCGACCTTCTGCAAGCGCCGGGTGTCTTCCAGCTCGGCTTTCAGGCGGTTGATGTTCAGGGACTTGATCTGGTCGTCGGCTTCGGCATCGAAGAGATTTTTGTTCAGCTTCATCCGCAGTTGCTCGATGCTGTTGCGTTTGAGTGCTAACTGGTCCTGCATTTTCTCGAAGTCGATGATGGTTAGAGATTTGTCGAGGTCCAGAATGGCCTGGCCGGGTCGTACCTGGGTGCCGGGCGTGAGCAGCACCCGCCGGATGCTGGCCCGGATGGGGCTGGTGATGATCTGCTCGTAAGCCGGAATGACCTCGCCGGTGGCGTTGAAGGAGTTCTCGACCGGCCCAACCTCCGCCGTCGCTGTCCGAATCCGGCTGGCATCGACGGAGGTTTTCAAGAGATTCCGGAAGAAGAAGATCGCAGCACCTACTACCGCAACTGTCACGAGCGCGACGGTGTAGGTTTTGGTCCGGCTTCGTCGGATGAGTTCGGGGGCTAGTTCTCGGTCCATTAGCGTTGTTTACGTTGCTAAAGGGATTTCAAACGCTGTGCCAGTAATTAATTAATTGATTAGCAGTGTATTAACTTGGAAGGTGATAGAGGAAAGTGTGCGGTTTCGCACGGATTGTGCGGGAGCGAACAGGCCGGGAGATTAGGTGACGTAAAAAGGGGAGCCAAAGCTCCCCTCCGTTTTGAACCATTGTTTCTGCTTTATTATGGATTGGGAATATGGGAACAACCACCCATCAGGGCAATCTTAGCATCCATCCGGCCCCATAGATTCTGATTCTCCAGTTGCGCCACCGTGTAGTTTAACGAAAACTGTTCGTATACCTGGCCTTTTGCGTGGCTTTTACCCGCTTTTATATCTTCACAATACTTTCGTAAAAGATAATTAGGCAGGTAAGCCAGAATCAGTTCCCGATTTCGTCGACCAACGTTTTTGGATTCAACCTCCTGCGAAACCCCGGGGCCAAACCATTGCATATACCGGTCTTGATTGATCAATAATTCACCGGCACCGATAGCGGGATCTTTTATTCTCGAATCATATGGAGCGTCTGCGTGATCCAGATAATAGTTGTCAGACATAAACCAGACTTGGGCATGTTGATAACCGAATACCATTTTCACCGGAATATTAACCGTTCGGAGCAGCATCCGGAGAAAACCGGCTGTTCCGTGACACCCGGCCGTCCAATGCCTCACGCCAAATAAGGGTTGTTCCGGGTTGAACGTGCCAGACAAAATCCGCATCATTGGCGGAGCACCCCGGTATTGCCAGTGAGCTTCCATATTATCGCCACTACTCCGGCCCAAATAATGACTTAGGTTAAACCGGCACCAGTCGATCGCCCGGCTTATCGTGTTCAGCCGATTGGTACTGATCATGTCATGGTCTTTCATAAACTGATAGCTTTTTAAGGGAGGACCCTGGGTAACAAAGCCATGATAGCCATTGCTGATCATATAACCCAGCGGGGATTCATTCCAGTAAAACATTTCCCGGCTGTTAAAAAGCTGAGCGAGTTGTTGTTCTGAATAATTCCTGACCGACCAGTTGACCCGGTTGCCGAGTTCAAGGGCCAGAGAGTGGGCAACGCTGGCCCGGAAATAAGCCCACGCATGCGTAACGGATAAGACAGTAATGGCACTCTCGCCTATCGCGAGCTGATTTTCAGGAACATCCGGTACGTAAATTGAGCTACCTTGCCAGGCTTTCTGGAAGGCGACCCAAAGCTGAGTTTGTTCCAGGGCAGTCCAGGAAGGCCAGGAGCATATCTCGTTGGCGTCCTGCCAGACGATGCTGTTGGCAACGGCGGGATTGGCCTGCAGCCAAGCGAATAAATCCGGCACGGTTGCCGTGATTTGACCGCCAACATCGGCCCATTTTGTGATCAATTGGCGGTTAAGTTCAAAATCGCCTGGTAGTTCCAACCGCAGCAGTTCGTTGATTGCCTTGGCGTCCCGCAGGCTAATACCTGCCACTGATTCGGACTCGGCCCGGTCATAGTGAAAGACAATGTTGTAGGCTCCGGTGGTATTCTTCGAAATCGTGTAGTGGGTTAACCGTGCTTTTTTGCCGATCATCAAATTTGTTGCTGTTGGCTGCGGATCAGTTCCAACCCGTGCTGCCCGAGAACTGGTCCATTCTGGTTGGGGAGAAAGAAGTGCCTTATCGCAAGCCATAAGCACTCCAATCAGGCCCAACATCAAAACAATGCGTTTCATACTCTGGTGATTGTATTTGTTGTCATGAAAGGATTACTGACAGCAAAACTATCTCTACCAGTTGCACAGAAACTGTGTTGAAACAAGGAACTGACAAAAGCAGGAAAAAGGACGATGAAAACATCCTTAAAATGGGTGAATGAGGGAACGGTTAAAATCCTTCTCCAAGAATGGCTGAGAAGGAATCGGAAAAGAGGTTGAACGTACCCACACTGTTAAAATATTATTTCTTCTCTGCCAATTGCACGGTTTTGACATCCACGGTGATCTCTTTCAGGCGGTTGGCGACGGCGTCGGGCATGGACTCCTGGTAGCGGCCACCGAGGTGTTTGGCCAGAAATTTCTCGGCCATCGCCAGCATCGCCATGTTGTTGACGGGCCGCGCAAAACCGTGGCCTTCGTCGGGGGCGCAGAGGTACTCGACCGGAAAACCGCGATCGCGGAGAGCCACCACAATCTGGTCAGACTCGGCTTTGTTCACGCGCGGGTCGTTGGCCCCCTGCACCACCAGCAACGGTGCTTTGATTTTATCGGCCGAAAACAACGGCGACTGTTTCATCAACTGGGCTTTGCCTTCGGGCGTGTTCGGATCTCCCATCCGTTCATAGAACGTTTTACGAACCGACTCCCAGTACGGCGGAATCGAGTTGAGGAGGGTGATGATGTTGGAAGGAGCCACAATGGCGACTCCGGCCGCGTACACATCCGGCGTGAAGGCCAACCCCGCCAGCGTAGCATACCCGCCGTACGAACCGCCCATAATGCCGACGCGCTTTGGATCAGCAATTCCCTGATCGACCAGGTGCTTGACGCCCCAGGTGATATCATCCTGCATTTTTTCGCCCCACTGCTTGTTTCCAGCGTTCAGAAACTGCTTGCCGTAGCCCGTCGAAGACCGGAAATTCATCGACAAAACCGCATAGCCCCGGTTGGCCAGAAACTGGTGGTAAGCGTTATACCCCCAGAAATCGCGCGCCCACGGCCCGCCGTGCGGCACCACCACCAGCGGCAGATTACGAGGATCGCGTCCTTTCGGTAACGTCAGAAAAGCCGGTATTTCGAGGCCGTCGGACGATTTGTACCGTATCGCTTCCATACGCGCTAGGTCGTTGATGGGCAGTTTCGGACGCGGACGATACTGAAACGTCAGCTCCTTGGTTTTGCGGTCGAACAGGAACGTAGCACCGGGGTCAGTATCGCTCGTAGCCGACAGCAGCCAGTATTGCTCGTCGTCCGTGGACGAACCGAACTGAATATCCATGCCCGGTAATTCCCGCAGAATGAATTGAAAGTCCTTTTCAAACGCCTTGTCTTTCCAGTACCGGCGGAGTCTTTCGTCATTGTAAGTCGTAAAAATGGGTTCCCGCGTGACTTCCGAAATCGCCAAACCCCCGAAGTCGACTTTTTTCTGCGGATCGGCCTCCACCGACTGTTCTTTCATCGTGACCGGATTGAACAGCATCAGTTTCATCAGGTCCAGTTTGTCTTTGTTGGTAACGAGGTAAAACCGCTGGTTATCTTTGTGAAAAGCAACGGGGTAGCTGGTTTCGTAGATCGTGGTGGAATAGATTTTCGTCAGCCCGGATTCATCAACCCGCAGGATTTCCGTGCTGCCGTCGGGGGCCGTGCTGGTAGCCAGCCGCAGTTTGTCGTCCCAGTCGAAGACCCAGCCGGTGATGCGGTCGGTATTCTTACGGACGAGCGTTTTTTCGCCCGTTGTCAGGTTCAGTTTGTACAGGTCGTGCCAGGCTTTATCGCGGTCGTTGAGCCCGACATACAGCGTGTTCGGGTCGCTTTTCGGAACGCGGTAAATCACCGCCCGCACGCCGTTTTGGTCGGTCAGGTTGCGGGCTTTGTGTACGTCATTGCCGTTGCCTTCCGCCGGATTGACGGCGTAAATGTGGAAGTTTTCGTTCCCGCCTTTGTCCTGCACGTACAACACGTATTTGCCATCCCGCGACCAGAAGTAACTACCGATAGGCCGCGTCGTGTCGGCGGTGATCGGTTTGGCGGCCGTAAACGGCTCCTCGCGTTTTTTGACCCATATGTTACGCGTACCCTTGTGCGGTTTAATGAATGACATATAGGCCCCATCGGGCGAAAGCTGCGCGCCGGTAATTTCGGGGTCGCCAAAGATCAACTGCCGGTCGATCAGCGCCGGAACCTGGGCCCTGACGGTCGAAACCAGCCAAATGGTGAGGAATAAAAAAGACACCTTCTTCATGCTGAACAGGGAGATGGATAAGGATGAATGGTAAGGTACTAAAAAAACACGGACGAACGGAGAAATCACAAGCCGCAGCCGAAGTGGAATCAAGCGGTTTTTAGTAAAAAGAATCAAACCCGGTAAATCCCGTCTTCCTTAATCACGATTTTCCGGTCTTTGAACAACGCGCCAACGGCTTTTTTAAACGTCTTCTTGCTCATTTCGAGCAGCCGGTAAATCTCGTCGGGGTCGCTTTTGTCGTGAAGCGGCAGAAAACCGCGCTGTTGATCCAGGGCCGCCAGAATTCGTTCCGTGTTGGCTTCGACGTTTTCGTAACCCGGTTTCTGCAAACTGACATCCACCCGGTTATCCTCGCGGACCTGCTTGATGTAACCCGTCAGCCGGTCGCCGGGATAAACGTGCTGGAAAATCTCGTTGGCGTAGACCAGCCCTTTATACCGGTTATTGATAATCACGTTGATACCGAGTTCGGTTGACTCGTAAGCCAACAGCGGCACTTCCTGTCCTTCGTCCAGATTCGGGCGGCCCGTGTCCAGAAACCGATTCAGGCGGCTCGACGCCACCAGCCGGTCGGTTTCGTGGTCGAGGTACAGAAAAACCGTATACCAGCGTCCCACCTCCATCGGCCGGAGCTGCTCCCGGTACGGCACGAGCAAATCTTTTTCCAGGCCCCAGTCCAGAAAAGCGCCCACCCGCGTGACCGACACCACCTGCAAACGGGCGAATTCGTTGCGCTTGATTTTCGGCGTCAGGGTGGTGGCAATCACCCGGTCTTCGGAGTCGGTGTAGAGGAACACGTCGATGTCGTCACCGATGGCTAGTGTTCGGGGAACGTACTTGTTGGGCAGCAGCACGTCGTTGCCTTCGTCGTCGCCCAGAAAAACCCCGACGCTGGTTTCCCGCAGCGCCCGGAGCGTATTAAATTTTCCAAGGTGTAGCATTCGATCTGATTTTGGAGCCGTTACTTACTTTGCCGCGCGGCCCAGGCATCCATTTTGCGTTCGAGCACATCAAGGGGCATACAGCCGTCTTTCAGGAATTCGTCGTGAAAAGCCGCCAGACTGAATTTGTCGCCCAGTTGCTGCTCGTATTTAGCCCGCAGTTCCCGGATTTTCAGGGCACCGATTTTATACGACAGCGCCTGCGCCGGAATCGCCATGTACCGTTCAATTTCGGCCACCGCGCCGTCTTCGGCAATCGGTTCGTTGTCCATCATGTACTGAATCGCCTGTTCGCGGGTCATCTGTTTGGTATGTAGGCCCACGTCAACCACTAGCCGGATCGCCCGGTGAATCTCGTCGTTCAGCGCGCCCATGTATTGATACGGGTCGGTGTACAGGCCCAGTTCGCGGCCCAGCGACTCGCAGTACAGCGCCCAGCCTTCGCCGTAGGCGCCGTACCAGGCAAACCGCCGGAATTTGGGGAGATCGGTGTTCTCCTGCTGTAACGAAATCTGGTAGTGGTGGCCCGGAATGGCCTCGTGCAGAAACAGCGACTCCATGCCCGAGGTCACGTTGAATTTCGTGGCATCCGGAATCGGAACGTAGAAAATACCGGGGCGCGTGCCGTCGGCCGAACCCGGATTGTATTCGGCGCTGGCCGATGCTTCCCGGAACTTTTCGGTCTGCCGGATTTCGAATTTCGACTTCGGCGTCTGGGTAAACATCGTTTTCAGGTTCGGCTCAATCTTAGCCAGAATGGCGTTGAAAGCCGCCAGAACCTCTTTCGGCTGTTTGTACGGATACAGCTTCGGGTCGGTTTTGAGATGGGTAAAGAATTCTGCGAGCGTGCCTTTGAAGCCCACCTGCGCTTTCACTTTCTCCATCTCCGACCGAATCCGGGCCACTTCCTTCAGGCCGGTTTGGTAGATTTCTTCCGGGGTTTTGTCGGTCGTTGTCCAGGTTCGCACCAGAAAACCGTACAACTCCTTGCCCTTCGGTACCACGTCAATGCCCGAACTCGTCCGGGCTTTGGGCAGGTACTCGTTTTTCAGAAAATCGCCCAGTTTTTGATACGTCGGTACGATTTCTTCGCGGATGGCTTTTTGATAAGCCGCCGTCAGCCGGTTTTTATCGGCTTCGCTGAAATCTTTCGGCAGGTTGTTGATGGGCCCGTAAAACAGGCTTTTCGTCGGATCGGTCACGACCAGGTCGGTCATCTGCGGAATCATCTTAACGACCAGGCTTTTCGGCCAGATCATCCCGTTGGCCATGCCCTTCCGGAAGTTCGCCACCGCCGTGTCGCCCCAAACCCGGAAGGCCGACACCCGTTTCAGCCAGTCGTCGTAATCCTTGACGGTTTTGAACGGCTGCGCTCCGGCTCCGCTGCCTAATTGCCCGAACGTCAGCGTCAAGCCCTCAAACTGCGAAAACGGTACCTGTTCGAGGTGGTAGTTGAATTGTTCGAGTTGCAGTTCCAGTTCGCGCTTCAGAATGTCGTACGAAATCCGGTCCTGCTCCGACAGTTTTTCGCGATCAAAACCGGTCAGTTTTTCGAGCGTGTTGGTGTAGAACTGTTTCGTCTGGTCGAGAAATTCCTGGGAAATACTGTTGGGCAACTGGTCGTTGTACCGGTTGTCGCCCTGCATGGTCGCTTCCAGCGGGAACAGCTTCAGGCGTTCTTCGTAATAGTCATCGACGGTTTTGGCAAAATCAGTCGACGGGTTCTTTTCGTCGTTTGTCGTGGAGTTACAGGCCATAACGGTCGCCAGGAATAGGGCGGCTAGTAGAATCTTGTTCATCGGCAAATCGGATTCGGTAGCGAAAGGTAGCAAGAAACCGGGAGTAGAGAAAGGACTGGAATGGCCCTTTTTCGGGAAGTGCGGTACTGAATGAGACTTAATTCCGGTACGCCATAGGGGAAACTAGGGAGAAACGGGTCTTTTGTATACATTTACTGAACTACACGTAATCGACAAGCCGTTATGCAAGTTACATTATCGCCTGCGCTCACGCGGACGGACGGTATTCCAACCTACATCTACGCGGTGGTGCTCTCCTCGCTCTGCATCGTATGGGGACTCCTCTGGGACATTATGTGGCACATGAGTATCGGCCGTGACGGGCTGTTTGCTCCTCCGCATCTGCTCATGTACGTGGGGGCTGTCGTCGCCGGATTGTTTTCGGGCTTCAAGATTTTGCAGCTTACCTTCGACCGCCGTAATCCTGAACGGGATTCCTCCGTGCGGTTTTGGGGTGTTTTTCACGGATCGCTGGGGGCTATGTACTGCGTCTGGGGGGCGCTGACAATGTTGACCTCGGCCCCGTTCGACGACTGGTGGCACAACACCTACGGCCTGGATGTCCAGATTCTGACTCCTCCACACACGGTTTTGCTGGTCGGCATGATGACGGTGCAGTTTGGGGCGATGATTGGAGTACTGGCCCTGCAAAACCGGTATTCCAATCCGTCGGTGGACCTGTATGACAACAACCCCCAACAGGCCCAGCGACTCAAAATCATGTTCACGATTGCCGCCGGGCTGTTGCTAAGCATTCTCTATACGATGCTGGCCGAAAAAATGGGGCCGTGGGCCTCGCATCATTCGTCGGCCTACATTGCCATGGGCATTGCGTTCCCGTTCTTTCTGCTGGCCGTGGGCCGGGCGTCGTCGTTGCGGTATCCGATTACCCTGACAGCCGCCGTTTACATGCTGACGATGCTAATTCCGAGCTGGATTCTGCCGCTTTTTCCGGCAACGCCCCGGCTGGGGCCAGTCCTGAATCCGATCACGCATTACCAGGCCTTTTTGTTTCCGCTGGCGCTGGTGATTCCCGGTTTTGTGCTCGACAAACTGCTGCACCGGTTTGGCAACGGTCGACTGAACGACTGGCTGCTGGCGGCCCTCACCGGCACGGCGTTCGTTCTGGTGATCGCAGGGGTCCAATGGTATTTCGGCGAATTTCTGCACACCTCGCCGTATGCCCGAAACTGGTTTTTCTTCTCAGATTCCATGTCGTATGACGACGATCCGACTTGGCCTTACCACCACCAGTTTCATCCATACTGGCTCGAATCAATGCCTGATTTTCTGAAAGGCATCGGCATCGCCATCGGGTGCGCCATCCTGTCGGCGCGGGTCGGGCTGCTCTGGGGCAACTGGATGAAACGGGTGCAACGGTAGGGAGTTAAGAATTAAGAGTTAAGAATTAAGAGTTAAAAGGCGGGAGCCGCTGGGGTCATGAAGACGTCTTTTGTACGGGCATTTTTTTATTCACTCATTCTCTCATTCACACATTCGATCATTGCCTGGGCGCATGTCGGGAGTCCGGGGGTTTTGGTGCAGAAACAGGCTGGGAAATACCAGGTTCTGGTGAGTGTGGTGCCGCCGGATGTCGTACCCGGAACGGCCAAGGTGACGGTTTTTGTCGAGAGTGGACGGGCAACGATGCTGGAAGCCCGGCCGATCTATTTCTTTGCCGGGGACGAAGGCGCTCCGATTCATGATGAACTTAAACCCCTGGGTGACAACCGTTTCGAGGGGGTGGTCTGGATGATGGAATCTGGTTCGTCGAGCATCGAACTGGTGATCAACGGCCCCGACGGCAAGGCAACGCTGGTGGCTCCGGTGGTGTCGGTCCCGACGGTGATGCGGCCCATGCCCGCCGGAACCGGTCTTGGGCTGGCTGCACTGGGTTTGTTGCTGGTTATTTTGCTCATCACCACCATCGGGGCCAGTCTGGCCGACGGAACCCTGAAACCGGGCCAGACCGAGCCGAAATCGTTTCGCCGGAAGCGACTGGTTGGTATGGGCGTGGCCGTGGTGCTGCTGGGGCTGGGCCTGACTGGCTGGCGGAGCTGGTGGAACGGCTGGGCCAACGAATACCGCACTGAACAGCTTTACGCTCCGCTGCCGATCACCACCACCGTCGATACAAAACCGGATCAGACTCCGGTGATGACCATTCGAATCGACACCGCGCAATTTGCGCAGGGCAATGGCAAACGCCGTCGGCTGGCTTTTCTGGTGCCCGATCACGGCAAGCTGATGCACGTTTTTCTGGCTCGCACCCCCGGTCTGGATGCCTTTGCGCACCTGCACCCTGACCGGGCAGACATTACCCGGTTTCAAACCGACCTGCCCGACCTTCCGGCGGGCCAGTACATGCTGTATGCCGATATTGTGTACCGAAACGGGTTCACTGAAACACTGACCGACACGGTTTCGATTCCCGCCCCCCGAACCAAACCCGTTGCGGTGAACAGCCCGGCCCCGGTGTCCGACGAAGATAATAGCTGGCTGGTGACCCAACCGATGGGCGTGAAAGCCAATGCCGTTGGTATTCCGCACCTCGACGACGATATGGTGCTCTGCGGGATTCCGGGGGCCAGTTCAACGCTGAGCGACGGTTCGACGATGCTCTGGACGGATAAGCCCGCGTCGGTCCTCGAAACCGGAAAACCGTACCTGCTAAAATTTGCCGTGGCCGATGCGCAGGGCAAACCCGCTCCACTCGAACCGTACCTCGGCATGGGTGGACACGCGGCCATTGTCCGCTCCGACGGCACCGTGTTTATTCACCTTCATCCGGTGGGTACTTACTCGATGGCGGCCGAAAGTTTTCTGGTCGACCGGATTGCCGACACCACCCGCAGTTTTCAGTACCCCGACCCCGTCGTGTTCCGCGACAGCATCGACCGCTACGTGGCCGCGTTGAAAACCCTGCCTGAAGCCGAGAAAAACCGGCGGCTGATAGCCGGGATGCCTGCCATGTCGCACACCATGAAGGTCAACAACATGGTCGAGTTTCCGTATGCGTTTCCGCGCCCCGGGCACTACCGGATCTGGGTGCAGGTCAAACGCAATGGCCGGGTGCTGACGGGCGTTTTTGATACGCAGGTGAAGGAAAATTTGATGTAAAAGAAAGAAGCGAAAGGAGGGCCGGAAGCCGGAAGATGAAAAAGACGCTTTGATCGGTTTTTCACTTCTGCCTTCCGGCTTTCCTCTTTTTTTCGGCCTTCCCGCTTATCTTTACAAAAATCAACTTTGCATTATGAGAATTGCGTTCGCAGCAGGTCTTTGTTTTTTGACGTTAACCGGTATTGCCCAAACTAAAAAACCAGCACCCAAAGCGGCCCCCAGTCCGGGCCAGCAAATCTATGAACAGTATTGCCTGACCTGCCACCAGGCCGATGGCACGGGCGTTCCAAACCTGAATCCACCCCTGAAGCAGAGTGAATGGGTAACCGGCGACAAAACCCGGCTGATTAATGTGATTCTAAAGGGGTTACAAGAGCCCATCGAGATCAATGGCGAAACGTACGACAATGTGATGCCCGCCCATGATTTTCTGTCCGACAAAGAGATTTCGGACGTGCTGACGTTTATCCGGAGCAATTTTGGAAATAAGGCTGAAGGTGTTTCGCCGGAGGAGGTGAAGAAAGTGAGAGGGGGAAAATAAACTTGAACCGCTCGGGCGGCCCCGTGGGATTACACGGATTAAATGATTAACTAGGAAGAGAAATTACAATCCTCGCTTTTGATGAAGTACTCCTGGTCCATGAAAACGCTTCTATTTTCTCTGCTGCTCGCTGTCGGCCTGGCCGCTTCGGGCTTGGCGCAGCCCAAGTCGCCGGTTGGCCTCCAGTTGTATAGTTTTCGCGAACAGTTTTCGAAGGATGTCGAGGGAACGCTGGCGAAAGTCAAGGCGATGGGCTTTCGGGAAGTTGAACTGGCCGGAACGTATGGTTTGGCCCCGGCCGAGTTCAAAAAACGGCTCGACAAATACGGCCTGAAACCCATCGGCACCGGTGCTTCCTACGAAGATTTGGCCGCCAACGTGCCGAAAGTGCTGGAAGAGGCCAAAGCCCTCGGCGTCAAATACGTCATGTGTGCCTGGATTCCGCACAACGGCGACCGGTTTACCATCGAGGACGCCAAACGGGCTACCGACGTGTTCAACACTGCCGGGAAGCTGCTCCGCGACCACGGCATTTCATTTTGTTACCACATTCACGGGTACGAATTCCAGCCCTACCAGAACGGCACCTTCTTCGACTACCTGGTGGAGTTTCTGGAGCCGCAGTACTGCAACTTTGAAATGGATGTGTTCTGGGTCAAACACCCCGGTCAGGACCCGGTGGCGCTGCTGAAAAAATATCCGAAACGCTTTCCGCTGATGCACCTGAAAGACCGCAAACCCGGCACGCCCGGCAACGACACCGGCCACGTCGACGTGGAGTCAAACGTGGCCATTGGCAAAGGCGATCTGGGCATTGCCGAGATCATGAAACAGGCCAAAAAATCGGGTGTCAAACATTACTTCATCGAAGACGAATCCTCGCGCTCGATGGAGCAAATGCCCGAAAGCGTCGCTTACTTACAAAGTCTTAAGTAAGGTTATCTGACCGGAAAACCGGTTTTCGGAACGGCGTTCAGGCCGGAACATTCTCTTGTTCCCGGCTTGAACGCCATTTTGTTGCGGGGTCGTAGGCGACGAAAAAGGTGAGCCAGGCCCGGCGGGCCAGCCGGAAAAAATAGGGCGTCAAGGCAATCAGCGTGGGCGTCAGACCAATCAGGTACGTGTTCAGGTCAATCTTCAGCCAGCTTACGAACACCAGAAATGTGATGAGCGTGTACGCGGTGTAAAAGGCGTAGCTCAGGTACATCGATCCCCAGTAAAAACCGGGTTCGGGTACAAAGTCCTGCCCGCAGTGCGAGCAGTTTTTGTGCATTTCGTCGAACCGGCGGTTGTAGGCGCTGGAGGTGACGAAAAAGTCGCCCTGGTGACAACGCGGGCATTTGTTGAAGACGACGCTATAGAGACGATTATCGGTGAACATGGCCTTTGGGGTTTAAAGTACCCACGGACTTTAGTCCGTGTTTTTGTGCTGGCTTTTCGATTGAGTTGACTAAAACACGGACTAAAGTCCGTGGGTACGTTAAGAACACTGCAAAGCTAGGGGAGCGCAGACGGTTTTAAAAAGACAAACCCGGAACGGTATGGTACAAATCAACGATCAGCCGAAATTGAGCGGAGCCAACTCTTAATTCTTAACTCATCATTCTGAATTCAGCAGGCGTTTGCCGGGTATGTTTCCGGAAAAACCGGACAAAATACGAAGGGTCTTCGAAGCCGAGCTGAAACCCTATTTCCTTCACCGACTTTGCCGTGTGTGTCAAAAGTCGCTGCGCTTCAATGATTTGCCGTTCGTGCAAAAGCTGGCTGGCGGTTTTGCCCAGGACTTTCTTGCAAATCGCATTGAGGTAATTGGGTGTCAGGCTCATTTGTTTGGCGTACTGACTCACCTCCCGGACCGTCAGAAATTGGTGTTCCAGCAATTCTTCGTATTGCCGAAGTCGGCCATACAGGTTGGGGTCGGTCGTCATCCGCTGTTCCGTATAAAGTCGGCTGGCTGTTTCCAGAATCAGGTGCAGGTAGGACAAAAACACCTCCGGGTGGTTAGGCTGGCGGCCATCGTATTCCTGCCAGGCGTACCGAAATAAATCCCGGAACAAATCCGGACTGCCCTCGACATCCAACAGCGGCTGATGCTGGTGGGAGTGAAAAAACGGGTACTGAAACAGCCGGTGGCTAAACCGGCTCCGGAAGAAGTTGGCTTCAAAAAACAGGTTGAAGCCTTCGGCATCGTCGGACAGTTTCCAGCTATGGACCTGCCCGGGGGTCAGAAAATAGAGTTGATTTGGAGCAATCGAATAGGTTTTGAAATCAATCGTGTGCGTGCCGCTTCCCTGGATCAACCACATCACGAGGTAAAACGTGTGCGAATGCGGTTTGTCGATGCCTTTGAATTCCTGCACCAGTTTCTCCAGCCGGGTCATGTAGAAAAGCGCGTTGGGCTCATGGCGCGGAAACGACTGAAGTTTGTAAACCGGAACGGAAGAGGACATGAGGTAAATTATGAGTTATGAATTATGAGTTATGAATTAGTATCTGTTATAGGGAGTGACGACGGAAGAATGCGTCAGCTCATCCATAACTCATAATTCATAACTCATAATTCTTTTTTACTGCCCCGGATTGGCGACTCGCTTCACGCGCAAAAACCGGTTGAGTTCGTAGGCGTCGAAGTTCGGGGCGTTGGGATCAACGCTGGTGATGCGGATTTGACCGGATGCGTGGATAAACTCGTTGTTACCAATCCACATGCCGACGTGAACAACGCGCTCCGGTTTGTCGGCCGTGGCCGGTTCACCGAAGAACAGCAAGTCGCCGGGCCGCAGCCGGGCAAAGTTTTTCCCCGCCGTGTCGATCAGGTCGCCGACGTGTACCTGCTGCGACGCATCGCGGGGGAGTTGCTGGCCGTTGAGCAGGTACACGGTTTTCGTGAATCCGCTGCAATCCATGCCTTTGACCGACGTGCCACCCCACAGATACGGAATCCCCATCAGGCTTTTGGCCGTGCTGACCAGGGCTTCCTCGGTGGGTCGGGCGGCAGCCTGCCAGTCGGCCAGCCGCTGAGCTTCGTATTTAGGTATGTAGCCCGTCCGTCCGTCGGGGTAGCGGACCTGAAAATACCGTCGTTGTTCGCTAACCAGGACGAGTTGATTGCCCGCAACAATGTCAGAAACAGTTTGTGCTCGTTTATTCGGCTCGCTGTACACGAATCCGAAGGGCCGGGTATAGATGATTTTTTCGGCAGAATTCCATTGCTCGAA
Organism: Larkinella sp. VNQ87; assembly: GCF_049445795.1. Lineage (NCBI taxonomy): Bacteria > Pseudomonadati > Bacteroidota > Cytophagia > Cytophagales > Spirosomataceae > Larkinella > Larkinella sp. VNQ87. The sequence goes on along the minus strand of NZ_JBMSDT010000014.1, from coordinate 7,071 downwards.
ATCCGCCTTTGTCATCAGTTGTAATGCCCCGGAATCCGTCCAGGCAATGTACTGATCGGGGGTTTGCACCTGGTACCAGCCCCGGTCTTTGTCCCAGACATTGAGCGGCATACCCAACAGCGCCTGGGTTGACAATTCGGCGGAGTTGCGGGCGTTGGAGCGGAGGTTGGCCACCGACACATTGACAATCGCGAACGTTTTTTCGCCCAGAACCGGGGCGGGCAATAGCTGAATCTGATCCACAAAGGGCCGGTCGGCGGCTTTTAGCTGGTTCAGCAACGCCTGTTTCGCTTCGGGCAGGTTCGTAAAACCGGTCAGCGTTCCCGAAGAATCAGCTACAATGTTGAAAATGGCCACCCGTTTGTCAGGAGCGTACTGTTTCTGAACCGCTTCAACCAGTTGCTGAAGCGACTGTGCGAAACCGCTCACCGAACTCAGGATAATCAGGCTAAACCCGACAAAAAAACGTTTCATGATACCAGTCAGGAAGCAATCGAAAAAACAAAAATACAAAAAGCCAGAAACGAATCCGTGCCTGGCTTTGGGGAAGTTGATGAAGGGGTTATTTCTTTGCATTGAAGGCGAGTTTCAGTTCGTCGCCGGTGTCGGGGTCTTTGCCGCTGATGTTGAAAATGATAAAGCCGCCATCGGCATCGCCAATCCGGTCGCCACCGGCATACAATCCGTAGTTGGAACCTGACGGCTTCACTTCAATAGCAAGATCTTCCAGCAGATCAACGGTTCCTTCGCCTTCGATGAAAAGCGACAGGTCGAGGGTGGCTTTGCCGTCGGTTTTTTTCGTCACCTTCACGGTTCCGGAGGCCACGGTTTTTCCGCCTTCCACCAGCGGCAAGGTCGGTAATTCGACTTCATTGCCGCCCTGAATAAAGTGGAAGGAACTCAGTTTGTAGGTGCCAGCTACTTTATCCGCTGGCTCGGCCGGTTGGTCAGGTTTCGGATCGCCATCTTTCTTGCAGGCAACCACCGAGACAAGGACAAAGAGGAAGACGAGTAGTTTTTTCATCAGTAGAGTTGTTTTGTTCGCTGCAAACGTAATGTTGAACAAACCGGATCTCAATCGATGGTTACCTGAATCGTCATTTTGCCCGCTTGAACCGTTAGCAATGGTTCCTGAATCCGGTTTAAAGCAAAACCGACAAGTTGAATCAGCGACCCAGCAGGGCTTTCAACTGACCAAAATCCAGTGACTGCCGGATTTCCTGCATGGCCCGGCCTAAAACCAGGTTTTTCTCATCGCCTTTCAGCACCACGGTGAAGAATTGCGGAGACGAGCGCGGCAGTTTGCGGTTGAAATACGCCGGATTTGGTTTAATCGGCACGTTGGCAAACGGATCGTCGGGCGTCGTAAACAGGTGCGACAAAAAATCCTGCGGGTCCTGCTTGACAATGGCCGGTTTCGCCAGCTCGGCGGACGGTTCTTTAAGGTACGATTCGACTTTCGCCAGAGCCGCATCGAATCCCTGGGTCGCTTTTTGCAGACGCTGGTCCAGTTCCGCTTTGGGAGCTGTCCGGTAATTGCTTTTGATGGTTTCTATTTCAGTCTGCCGACCCGCCGTCAGTTTGGCTTTTTTCTTCTCCAGAAACTCTTTCCGACTGACGTACTGAAACGGAAGCCGACCGTCGTAGGTAATCAGCCAGGTGTGCTGTACGCCCCGGTTTCCAAATCCCAGGCTGGTTTCTTCCACCCAGTGCAGCACACTGTCCTGCTCAACCGGCAGCTTACGCATGGCGTGAAAACCCAGATCCCAGGGCGAACCATCTCGGAAAGTCTCAAAGATTTCGGGTCCAAACGTGATTTCGTTCGCCATGATGTACAGGCTGGTGTTGGTCTCGATGGCCCGAACCGCCCGGTTTTCCCGGCAGACATAAGGCATAGCCCGCAGCGCGTACCCGAAGGAGTTGGCGGGTCGATCGGCGCTCGTCATGTAAATCCCGTTGTAATCGGCATCGACGCCCATCGGTTTGTAGCGCTGCTGCATCCGGGTATGCAGCGCACCGACCAGCGTTTTTTCCCGGGCGAGGTCGGCGGCTGTGGTGCCCGAGGTCGAGCCCTGCATCCCGGGCGTCCATTTGCCGGGTATCGTGAGGATGGAGGAAAGGTCGCAGTTCTGGGCGCGGGCGGGGCCGGTCAGGACGACGAACAAGAGGCCAAAAGCCAGTACATTCATGGTGAGTCTGGTTAACGGGGAGAAGTGATTAAGGAGTGTCGTACGAAACCCGAAACCGGCTCAGATCCGGTACGTAAGGCCGCTTCCGTTTCACCTCATAATCAAAAATCACCCGGCCCAGATTCGCCATAAATGGAAAGCCGATTGTCTGGTAATCGTATTGGTTATCGTTAAAAATACCGTCTTCGTTGCAGTAAATTACGGCCGACAACAGGAACTCGACGCCTTTCTCGAAGTCGACAATGTAGGCGTTGTCGATCAGGTAGCCGTACGCATCACCGACTTTGTTGAAAATCCGGACCGAGGACGGAATCCGGCTTCTGGCGTCGCCGAAGACCAGAAACTTGCAGTAGCTATCGTAGTACGTTGAATCGTAGGTCGGAAATTTTGACTCGCGGGGTACTTGTGACAAATAGCGGTACAAAAACCGGTAGTCATCGGACGTCAGATCGAAGCGGTTTCGGGCAGGCACATCGTCGGGGAACAACACTGCCCGCAGCATGGCTTGCTGGTCGTCCAGTGAAAAGAAGTTTTTGTCCGTAAATTCGAACGGTTCGTTCATCCGCATTTGCCCCTTCAAGTATCCCGTGCCGCGAAAAATCGGCTTTTCGGGCCGGAACGATTTCTCGCAAACCTGAACGGGTTGCTGGTACAAAACCGTATCGTTCCGGACGAACCGAACGGCATTGGTCCGGCGGTTTTGGTCGGGCGTCAGCGGGATGGAGAGCCGGTGCACGATGCGGAGATTCCGGTACCCTTTTTCGCGCAACCGCTCATTTACATCGCACTGACCCAAAAACTCATACAGCTGGTTGAACGCATCGTTGTCGCTGACCATCAGGATCTTCCGGGCGTACTGCGCTACCGAAGGCAGGCCGTTCTCCGCCGTTGAATCGCGATAAGCGGCTGGCTGGTAGCCGGTTGAATCGGTCAGCATGGGCGTGTAAATCGACAAACCAGGCTGTTTTTTGCGAAGCTGGTTGATTTTTTCGAGCGACAGCAACACCGCCGGAAGTTTGACCGTACTGGCCGGATAGAAATAACGGTCTTTGTCGAGCCGGTATCGGTAGGTTTTGAACAACGGGCGGTTTTTTTCGTCGCGGTTGATCTGCGTATACAGAATCTGTACGTCGTATTTGGCCGGGTTTTTCAGCACGGGGCCGAATAATTCCGGGTTTTTCTTCAGCAGTTCGTCCAGAAATTTATCGGTTTGCTGCGCCCAGCCGCTGCCTGTGCCAACCAACGTCCAGCCGATCAGCAGGAGGCTGAACCGCAGGCGCCGGAGTCGTTCGTTGCTACGGAAGTGGTTTTGTGTTTCCATACAGGCAATCAGCCAGTCGTTCCATATCCTCCGGCTGGTGTAACGCGCTGATGACGATGCGCGTGTTGGGTTTGTCGGCCGGGGTCGGGTAGGCAAACGAATAAATCAGAATCCGGTTCGCCAGTAAATACGAATATAACGCATCCTGGGCAGTATAAAAGACCGGGTAGCCCGGAATGTGTTGAAAACCGCCCGAATGGCCGATCCTGCTTTCAAACCGGGCAATGTTGGTTTGTAACTGCGCAAACGCTGTCCGGTACAGCGGCAGCGCCTGGCCAAAGGCATGCAGGTAAGCCGGTGGAATGGGCGAACAGGCCCCAAAAAATGCCGTATGCCGGATGGCAGCCAGCGTGTCCGGGTCGGCCAGAATCACGCCCCCGGGCAGGCCCATCGCCTTCGCCAGTGAAGCCGTAATGATTAGCCGAACGTTGTCCCGACGCGGAACCAGCGAACCGATTCCGCTGCCCTCCGGACCAACCACACCCAAACCGTGTGAATCATCAATGAGCAGGGTAATCGGTTGATCATCAGGCAACTCGTTTACCCAATCGAACGAATACGCTACGGAACACAAGGCATCCAGCGAATTGAGCGCAATCACCACATGATCCGCAGCCGCAGCCGCAAGCAGTGCGGGGACTTGCCGGACCCAGTCGGTATACGAAATAGTCGGCAGGCGCGTGTTGGGGTTCTGCCAGATGGCGGGGTGAGCGCCGGGTCCGTAGATAAACCCGTAGCCCTGACCTTGCAGCCAGTTGACTACGGCTTGCCCGGCCAGCATGCCCGACGACAGCGTGAGAGCGGCTTCGGCCCGCGCGAATGCGGCCAGACGCGCTTCTGCTTCTTCGTAAATGCGCAGTTGCAGATTGCCGTTTCGCGACGATCCGAAAACCGTCCCGTATCGTGCCAGTCCGTCGGCCAGGTATTGCTGAAAAACCGGATTTTGGGCCATGCCGAGGTATGACGTGCCGCTAAAAAACAGGTATTCCTGGCCATCGAGCCGGATGGTTCGGCCGGGCAGGTGATCGATGGCATAATAAGTCGTCATGCTGCTGAAGGAACCGCTCCGGTTTCGGGTTTCAAAGCCGCTCCGGTGCCGTTTTCGGGGGCGTAGAGCACCCGGCCGAAGTCGAAGGTGACACCCGTTGCGGGATCGTTGGTAATGAGGAGCGTTCCGTCCATGTCGACGTAATCGAGCAGGGGCAACAACTGCCCGATGGCCGAAATCCCGACGCTGGTTTCGTTCATGCAGCCGACCATCACCTTCAGGCTCCGTTGCCGGGCGGTTTCGATCATCCGCCGGGCGGGGGTCAGTCCTCCGCATTTGGTCAGTTTGATGTTGATGCCGTGAAAATACCCGGCGCATCGTTCAACGTCGCTTTCCACAATGCAGCTTTCGTCGGCAATAACCGGCAGCACACTCTGTTCGAACACCCGTTTCATGCCGTCCCAATCGTCGGCTTTGAGCGGTTGTTCGATAAACTCCACACCGAGTTCTTTCAAAGCGCGCGCGTTCGCGAGGGTAGTTTCGGCGTTCCAGGCGCAGTTGGCATCCACGCGAAAAACCGCATCGGTGTGTCGCCGGAGTTCGCGGACAATGGCCAGGTCGTCGGCTGTGCCGAGTTTGATCTTGTACACGGGCCAGGGTAATTCCTGCATTTTCCGAACCATGTTTTCGACGGTATCGATGCCGATGGTGTAGTTGGTCAGCGGATTGCGGGTAGGGTCGAGGTTCCAGTATTGATACAGCGGTTTTCCGGCCCGCTTCGCCACCAGATCATGGGCGGCTTCGTCCAGCGCACACTGGGCAAACGGGTTGTCGATCAGGGCCGGGTGAGCCAACGCCCACAGTTCTTCGGCCGTAGTCCACGCGCCGGTTTCGATCAATTCCCGCAGGGCTTCCAGCGAAGCGGTCATGCGGTCAAGCGTAATGCCGTAGTATTTATTGGAAGTGGCTTCTCCAAAACCGCTCAGAGCGCCGTCCTGTAGTTCGACAATCAGCGTTGGCTGCACATCACGGGAGTCGTGAGCAATCGTAAACGTATGTTTAAGCCGGAGATCAAACCGGTGAAAACGCAGTGAAATAGGCATGGTGTAAATGTAGTCGCAAATCAGAAGATTTCGGATGTACGGTTTTCAGTATTCGGTGTTCGATATTCGATATTTGTTATTCATTATTAGCATTGTACGAAGGAAAAAACAATAGAATTTGAAATTTCAAATTTCAAATTTCAAATTTCAAATTTCAAATGTTGAAGTGGCTCGGCGCTTTTGAACCACTTTTACATTTAGCGTTTACCATTTTACATTTGAAATTCTATGTTTCAACCCTTCGGACAGTTTTAATAACGAATATCGAATTATGAACACTGAATATTGAACACCGAATACTGAAAACCGTAAACCGTTACTGCCGGTTGGAAATCATAATCGCGGTCATGTCCTCAGCGTTTTTAAGGTCTTCGGCGATTTTGCGGTTCCAGCGTTCCTGTTCGATTCGGTTGATGCCGTGCTGGGTTTCCTGGTCATATTGCTCCTGCCAGCGGTTCATGCTGCGGTAGGCCTCCAGGTATAGAAACTGGATGCGGCTGTTGTAGTCGTCGAGGTCCATTGCATCGTCGGACGCAATCCGTTGCTTGAACCGCTCGACGATCAGTTTGACAATGTCGAAATGCTTCTGTTCGTGCCGCAGGGCATACTCTTCCTTGTTGCCGGGTCGTACCCACGACAGACTTTTGATCATAAACGTCTTGAAGGTTAGCTCAACATGAAGATAACCGTTGACCCAGTTACTGTGTCCTTCGTAAGAAAACGTCGGAAAAATCGCGGCTGCGTTCCGGCTACCACCCCGGGGCTCGGCCTGAAAATCGTCCCAGGTCAGTGGCCGCATCGGGCTGTAAAAAACCGTATCGCCCGATGCCTGCTGAATCGTGTGATCGACAAAAATAAATTTCAGGCCCTTCACCAGCGCCGGGCTTTTGTCGCGATTGAGTTTCACCCAGTTGGAAAGGTACTGAGCGGCACTTTCGAGCGCTTTGCGGGCCACCAGTTCGAGCCGATCGGTCTGGCCAAACGAGCGCGTATAAATGGTTCGGGCCGTGTAGGTCGTCAACTGAATCGGTTTGCCATCGCGCATCACGTCGAAGGCCAGTTCCAGCCGACAGACGCCCTCGGCCTGGGTGTCGTTTTTCGCTTTTTCGGAGAAAACAAATTCCTGAATCCGGAACGTGATGGGCACCCGCGACGAATCCGGCCGAAAACCGGGCCGCAGCAGGTCCGCAAACACCTCGGCGATGGCGTCGTTGCTGCGCACGGGCAAACTACCGCGCGAACCGGCCAGAATCATGCCCAGTTGTGATTTTACGGCCCGTCGATCCTGTACGCCAACCAGCGAAAAAGTCGCCCCCCGCACTACAATGGGTTCTTTTCGAAACGCCACCCATACCGGTTCCTGTCCCGCCAGCGCAAGCTGCGGAAGGAGGAACAAGAGTATGAGGTGTTGCCGTTTCATTGTCGTACCCACGGACCGCCGGGCGGCCCCGTTCAGTCCGTGTTTTGGGA